>CAZMPM010000042.1:0-2396 GCA_964568525.1 uncultured Caryophanales bacterium | reverse complement strand
AGTACCAGGTGTTTCAGTACCAGGTGTTTCAGTACCAGGTGTTTCAGTACCAGGTGTTTCAGTACCAGGTTGTTCATCAGGATTTGGAACTTTAGGAGCTTCAGGCGCACAACCGACTAAAACTAAACTAAAGATCGCAATAACTGTGATGAATAAAATCAACTTTCTTTGTTTCATTTTCCTTACCCCCATTTAAATTATTGTATATCATAATAAATCCAGCAATTGTGCAATTACCCTTGCACAGCCGTACACAGTATATTATAACGCTTTTCTTCTAATATAACACATACAGATGTGAACAAATGTTGAAAATAAGATGAACTGAATATGGTAACTAGATTTGCTACTCCATTACATTAAGACTACAATCATAATTAATTATTGTAAAGAGTTTAGGTGTTTTTTTCGTTTGTTTTTAAAGTTTGTCATATTGGCTGGTACTTGATATAATTAATTTAAAATGGAGGTGCTAATGGTGACAAGTTACGAGGAGAAAGATCTTGGGACGATTAAGATCGCGCCCGAGGCATTAGAGACTATTGCGAAAATCGCTGTTATGGAAGTTGATGGTGTAACAGATATAAGCACAAGTTTTTTTGGCAAAGGGAAGGAAGCAACGCAAGGTATAAAGATATCGATTGAAGGTGATGATGTCACTGTTGACCTGTCAGTCAACATTAGATATGGTTTTTCTTTGCCGAAAATTGCAGATGAAATTCAGATTAGGGTTAAAGATAGTCTTGAACAGATGACCGGTGTTAATGTAGTTGCTGTAAATGTTTTCTTTAGCAATATCGAGATTAAGAAGTAAATTGAAATAGCCTAAATTAGGAGGCAGATAGAATGGGAATTCTTTTACGTATTGTTTTATTTATATTTAGTATAACTGCAGCTATTATTGGTGTTGTAGCGTTACTTTTTGGCTTAAAAATAGTAAGCCAGGCTTATTTTAGCTATTGGGTTGAACAACTATATTTGCAGAATGATCTTCGATTAATTGTAATTGTTGTTGGCGCATTGTTAATTGTTGGTGGTATCTATTTATTTTATCGCAGTCTTTACATTAAAAAGAAAGATAAAACAGTTAAGTACTTTGCTACTGAAACAGAGGCAGGTCAAGTGCGGGTTTCTGTCGATGCAATTGAAGGAATTGCATTAAATGCGATTAAGTCTGTTTCCGGTATTAAAGAACCGAAAGTTAAGGCGAAGTTAGATGAAAATAATCAGGCATTAATTAAGCTGTCTGCATTAGTTAATGGCAATCGCCCAATACCTGATTTGTCGGCTGAGTTGCAATATGCTATTAAAGAAGAGGTAGAACAGATAGTTGGAATTCCGTTAGCCAATATAGAAATTGCTATTTCTGATCTGGCTACTAGTCATAGGTAGTTTATTTTATTTAGGATAGGAGCATATAAAATGCGAAACATTTTTTTTCAGAAACATCCAGGTTTGGTAATCGGCGGTTTAGTAGGTTTATTAATTGGATTAATCTTTTTGGTATTTGATTTTTGGAAAATGCTAATCTTTGTTGTTCTTGTTACATTAGGAATCTTTATTGGCTATGTCCTTGATAGTGACGGACGTTTTAAAGAGCAAATCAACAAATTTGGCCGAAGAGATAGTGACAATTAGTCTGTTATGATGTTAACAATTGTATATTGAAATGGGCTACCTCATGGGTAGCCTAATTTGTTACTTAAAGTTTTTTATAGTATAATTTGTATCTAATAAAAAATATAAATTTAATTTTTAAGGAGCGTATTTGTGAAGCGACGAGAGCTAAGAGCTTTAATTATGCAGGCCCTATTTCAGACAGATTTTACAGGTGTTGAGCTTAATTCGGCCATCGATTTTTTATTGACAGACACAAAATTAGGCGAAAAAGAGCTGGATTTTGTTGAACACATTGCCTACGGTACGATTGAAAATCTACCAGCAATCGATGCGGAATTGAAAGAATACCTGATTGAGTGGTCGATTAACCGTTTACCGCGCGTTGATCGCTCGATTTTGCGAATCGCTTTTTACGAACTAATCTATGAACCAGCGACCTCTTACAAAGTTGTAGTTAATGAGGCGATTGAGATTGCTAAGGAATATGGCGGTGATGAATCCGCCAGCTATATAAATGGGGTTCTTGCATCTTATATTAATAAGCAAAATGGTGAGACTGAAGCATAATGGCTACCAAAGAACAATTATTTATGGGAATTGATACAAGCAATTACACAACCTCGTTATCGTTAATTGATGCTGAGCGCAAGGCTGTTTATAAACAGCGCAAGTTGCTTAGCGTCGAAGAGGGGAAGAAAGGGCTACAACAGTCAGCTGCGTTCTTTCAACATATTAAAGTCTTACCTGAACTGCTTAAGGAATTGCCTTTCGATTTA
>CAZMPM010000041.1:0-3997 GCA_964568525.1 uncultured Caryophanales bacterium | reverse complement strand
AGCAGCTTGGACTTAAATTATATTTAAAGTATGAGGGAATGAATCCTACTGGCTCTTTTAAGGACCGGGGGATGGTTATGGCTGTGGCGAAGGCACTTGAGGAGGGCAGCAAAACTGTAATCTGTGCTTCTACTGGTAACACTTCTGCTGCGGCAAGCGCTTATGCGGCAAAAGCGGGGATCAATTGCATTATCGTAATTCCAGGGGGGAATATTGCGCTCGGTAAACTGGCACAGGCGATTGCCTATGGTGCAAAAGTTGTCTCAATTAAAGGGAATTTTGATCGGGCGCTTGACATTGTGCTTGAACTATCTCGCAATGAAGATTATACATTGGTGAACTCGTTGAATCCGTTTCGAATCGAGGGACAAAAAACGGCTTCATTTGAGATTATAGACCGTTTGAGCGATGCGCCGGATTATTTGGTGATTCCGGTTGGTAATGCCGGTAATATTACCGCTTACTGGCGCGGTTTTAGAGAATATTATGCAGCAGGTAAAAGCACACATCTACCTAAAATGCTTGGTTTTGAGGCAGAAGGATCAGCGGCAATTACGCTCGGTAAACCGATTGAGTTTCCTGAGACTGTAGCAACTGCTATTCGCATTGGCAATCCTGCAAGCTGGGAGGGAGCAACAACTGCGGCTAGGGATTCTGCAGGTTTAATCGATTCAGTTACAGATGAAGAGATACTTGCGGCATATAAGTTGCTGGCGAAAACGGAGGGAGTTTTTGCAGAACCGGCTTCAGCAGCGTCATTGGCAGGAATTATTAAACTCAGAAATGCTGGCTATTTTGCTGGTGGCGAGCGAGTAGTTGCTGTTCTAACGGGACACGGTCTGAAAGATCCAAATATTGCGATAAAAATGGTTGATACAGAAATTGTTGAAATAGAATCAGATTATCACGAAGTATTAAAAGCGATAAAATCTTAGGGAGTGAAAAGCGGATGTTTGTTGAAGGCCAGATGTATGAGGTTCGCGTACCAGCGACGACAGCAAATTTAGGACCAGGTTTCGATAGCTTTGGCTTAGCACTTTCGCTTTTTTTGCGAATTCGTTTCCGCCTTGCAGCTGCTACGAAAATTAGTTTTGCGGGTGAGCAACTGTCTTCACTGCCAGCTAATAAAGGCAATCTAATCTATCGATCGATTCAACATTTATTTAAGTTGGAAGGAAAAGCGGTGCCTGAGTTAGAACTTATTATTAACAGTGAAATCCCGCTTGCGCGAGGGCTAGGAAGTAGCGGCTCGGCAATTGTCGGTGGACTTTATGTGGCGAATTTTTTGCTGGGCGAACCGTACACACGTGAGCAGCTGTTTAGGATTGCTGTTGAGTTAGAAGGCCACTCTGATAATGTTGGTGCTTCAATGTTTGGTGGTTTTGTGGTGACTACCTATGATGGTGTGAAAGATGCTGAAGTTGTTAAATTGCCGTTTCCGGAACAGTTAAAGATAGTCCTACTAATTCCTGACGAACATTTTTCAACAAAAGCTGCACGCGGATTGATTCCTGAACAGATTCCGCTTGCTGATGTATCTTATAATATTGGACATGCCTCTTTGCTGTTAGCTTATTTAATGACCGGCGAGATTGATAAACTGAGCATAGCAATGCGTGATCAGGTTCATCAACCCTACCGAGCTGCTGGAGTCAAGGGTTTAGGGCGTGCTATCAAGTTGGCAACTGAATCCGGCCATTTTAGTGCGGCTTTAAGTGGTGCCGGATCGACAATACTGTTTTTTACAACAACAGAGTATCTGCCTGAGGTCTATCAAACAGTTGAGCTGATTATGGCTAAAGAGGAAATCAGTGGACAAATAGTGACTGTTAACTATCAAGAACAAGGTGTTATGTTGGTGGAAGGAGTTAGATAAGATGGACCAATTTGCGACAAAACTGGATGAATATCAGCGGATTATTGAACGTGATTATCAGATGCGTATCGATTTTATTGCAGATTATGTTGAAGGGGCTGGTGCCGCTGGCGTTGTCGTTGGTATATCTGGTGGGATCGATAGTGCGGTTGCCGCAGCTTTAGCTGTAAAAGCGCTAGGAGCTGAGCGAGTGCTGGGGATTTGGATGCCAGTCTATTCCGATTCGCGTCATTTTGCTGATGCCAAGTTTTTGGCGGAACAGATTGGGATTGAGCTGATTACGATTGATTTAACAGATGGATATAATGTGTTAGTAGAGGAATTTTCTGAACATGGTGAACTTGACGATGTTGTTAAGGGAAATATTAAAGCGCGCATGCGCATGACAGCACTTTATACAATCGCCGGTCAGCATCGTTATCTGGTTTCTGATACCTGTAATTATTCGGAGCTGTACATTGGCTACATGACAAAGGGTGGCGATGGATTAGCAGATTATAATCCATTAGCGACCTTGACGAAACACCAATTACGACTGCTTGCAGCTTATTTAAAATTGCCTGATAAAATTATTAACAAAACCCCATCCGCAGACCTTTGGGAAGGTCAGACAGACGAAGGCGAGATGGGTTTTTCCTATTACGAGTTAGATAGATATCTTTTGACTGGTGAGGGTAATCCGATGGTGATTAAGCGGATTGAAACACTGCACCGGATAAGTGAACATAAGAGAAATTTAATTCCTGGTGTTTAAGTTACTTTAAATATGCATCTTTGTTTGATATAATGCAAATATATGTTCGCATTTACATATGTTTTTAAGGTGGAGAGTAGATGATTATTCTTGGCTTTGATCCGGGAATCGCAATCGTTGGCTATGGTGTGATTGAGATCAACAATAACAAAGTTGTGCCAGTACAATACGGTGCGATTAATACGCAAGCTAACCTTGATGCAGCAACGCGCTTGAAGCTGATCTATGACAGTGCGCTTGAAATTATTGCGAATTATCAACCTGAGGCTGTGGCGATTGAAAAACTTTTTTTTAACAAAAACATTACGTCGGCAATGAGCGTCAGTGAGGCGCGCGGAGTACTGATTCTATCAGCAGTCACAAACTCACTGCCAGTCTATGAATATACGCCGATGCAGGTTAAACAAGCTGTAGTCGGCTATGGACGGGCTGAAAAGGCTCAAGTCCAGGAGATGGTAAAAATACTGTTAAAACTGAAAGAACGGCCACGCCCTGATGATGTGGCAGATGCCTTAGCGATTGCAATTTGTCATGCTAACTCTCACAAAATGGGGAGTCGGCTGAGAGGAGTAGAGTAGATGATTGATTTTGTGCAAGGAAGTGTTGCCGCTGTTGAAAGCGATAGTGTAATCATCAATGTGAACGGGATTGGTTACAAGGTTTACGTCGCGCACCCGGAGAGTTTCAAGCCTCTGCTCGGGCAGACAGAGATGCTGTATACACATCATCATATGCGGGATGACTGGATGGGCCTATATGGTTTTCGTGATTTAGATGAGCGCCTGCTCTTTAGACTTTTAATCAGTGTATCGGGAATTGGGCCTAAAGTGGCAATGACAATCATGCAAGAGGCAAATCCATTACATATTCTTGCGGCAATTCAACGTGAGGATGAGACGCCCCTAATGTTGCTGCCTGGGGTTGGCAAAAAGACGGCACAGCGTATGATTATCGATCTTAAAGATCGAATTAAAGAATTAAATGTGGTAGTTACAGCTGATGGCGAGCGTACCGCTCTAACAAGTGTCGACTATAAGAAAGAGAGTGGCGAGTTAAGTAATGCACTTAAGGGTCTTGGCTATCAAGATTATGAAATAAATAAGATTCTGTTGGCATTAAGTGAGGAGTTGGCAACCGGGGAATCGATTGATTTATTAATTAGAAAGTCTTTAAAAATCCTGATGAAAGGTTAGGGGGCTAAGGTATGGATGAACGAATTGTTACATCGGATTTGATGTTAGAGGATCAAGAAGAAGAATTCAGCCTTAGGCCACGTTACTTATCCGAGTACATTGGCCAGAAGCGAGTCAAAGATAATATGAAAGTCTATATCGAGGCAGCAAAGCTACGTGCTGAGACGCTGGATC
>CAZMPM010000040.1:0-4323 GCA_964568525.1 uncultured Caryophanales bacterium | reverse complement strand
ATATGGCAGATTCGGAGCCTAAGGAGAAGGTGGTTACTAAGCTAACCGAGGAACTGGCAAAAGATCGTATGTGCACATCAGTCAGTGGTATGACGCCGCTTGGATTGGTCGAGTTGACACGCAAAAAAGTACGTGCTAGCATCGATACTGCCTTACTCCGCGCTTGTCCTTGTTGTGAAGGCAAGGGGCGGGTCTACGCCGAGGATGAAATCTATGCATTACTGCGAAAAGAGGCTCAGAGTTTTAACGAATATACTGGTGTTCCCTATCTCGTGTTAGAGGTTAACCCTTTTATAGCTGAGCAATTGAAACGTGATGATGAGCAGCAACTTGCTGAGCTTAGCGAGATTGCGGGCAGAGAGATTAGATTACGGCAGAATTCATTTCTCAACTTAAATTGCTTTAACTTTTTGCTTAAATAATTTGACAGACACATCGATGTATGGTAATATTTTCAGGTGGTGCAGTTGCACCACTATTCCGCACTGAATGGGTTTACAAGCGTCTTAGACGCACCTGTATCGGGCGAGACTCTAGATATGAGGAGGTAAACTAAGATGTACGCTATTTTTCAAACAGGTGGAAAACAGTATAAGGTTTCAGAAGGCGATGTAATTTATATCGAGAAATTAGATGCTGAAGCTGAGACAACAGTAGAGTTTGATCAAGTTCTTATGGTTGCGAAGGATGATTCAGTAATTGTTGGTAATCCAACAATTGAAGGGGCTATAATTACGGGTAAGTTAGAGAGACACGGTCGTGGAAAAAAACTTGTTGTTTACAAATACAAAAAACGTAAAAATTATGCTCGCAAGCAAGGTCACCGTCAACCATACTCGAAAGTAATTATCGAGAAGATTTCGGTAAAATGATTAGAATAACGATTACAAAGACATCTGCAAAACGGATTACGGCTGTAGAAGTAAAGGGACATGCCGGTTATGCAGAGCATGGTCAAGACATAGTCTGCGCAGCAGTTTCGGCGATAACGATTGGGACTGTCAACTCTGTTAAAAAACTTCTAGCGATTGATCTACAAGCGACGACAGATGAAGCGACGGGACTATTACAATGGATTGTCCCACAGCTGCCGGAAGAGATGATTGATCAGCAATTACAGCTTCTGATGTGGTCAATGACCGAGACATTGCTGATGATTGAGCAAGAATATGATAAGTTTATAAAAATTAAGATAGAATTAGTTTAATAGGAGGTGGATACCATGTTAAAAATGAATTTACAGTTTTTCGCTTCGAAAAAGGGTGTAGGAAGCACTAAAAACGGTCGTGATAGTATTTCTAAACGTTTAGGTGTTAAACGCGGAGATGGTCAGTTAGTTACTGCAGGAAGCATACTTGTTCGTCAGCGTGGAACTAAAATATACCCTGGAGAAAACGTGGGTAGAGGACGCGATGACACCTTATTCGCTACTGTTGAGGGTGTTGTAAGATTCGAGCGCATGGGTCGCGACCGTAAAAAAGTTAGTGTTTACGCACAAGCGTAAAAAATATTGAAAGGATCCCAGTCGGTAAGGCTGGGATTTTTGTGTTTAATACAGTTGCAAAATACTGTATAATTACTTTAACTATTGAGCTAGAATAGATATAGTATCTTAAAGGAGAACAAAATGTTTATTGATAAAGCTAAAATTTATATAAAAGCAGGCGATGGTGGAAATGGCCAGATGTCTTTTCGCCGCGAGAAATATGTGCCTGATGGTGGACCTTGGGGCGGCGATGGCGGTAAAGGGGCCGACATTATCTTTCAAGTAGATGAAGGTCTGCGTACTTTGCTTGACTTTCAATATAAAAAGCATTTCAAAGGTGAACGCGGCGAACATGGGCGAAGCAAAGGGCAATTCGGTGCTGATGCTGACGATTTGATTGTTCGTGTGCCGCCCGGGACGATGGTTTTTGACGATGATACAGGGGAATTGATTGTTGATCTGATTCGCCACGGCGATAGCTACGTCGTTGCAAAAGGCGGACGTGGTGGACGAGGTAATATGCGTTTTGCTACAAAGGTCAATCCCGCTCCTTCGATTGCTGAAAAGGGCGAGCCCGGACAGGAACGCTATATAGTGCTCGAGCTAAAAGTTATGGCAGATGTTGGTTTGGCCGGTTTTCCAAGCGTTGGCAAGTCGACACTGCTCAGCTCGGTATCAAAAGCTACACCGAAGATAGCCGAGTATCATTTTACGACACTGACACCAAATTTAGGAGTTGTTTATGTTGATGATGAGCGGAGTTTCGTAATGGCTGATTTGCCTGGATTAATTGAAGGGGCACATCAGGGAGCAGGGCTGGGGCACCAGTTTCTCCGGCACATAGAACGAACGAGGATCATTGTACATGTGGTTGATATTGCAGCAATTGAGGGGAGAGACCCTTATGAAGACTGGCTCAAGATAAATCACGAGTTAGAAAGCTACCAGGTTAATCTGTTGGAGCGCTATCAGATAATCGCTGCAAACAAAATAGACCTTCCCGGTGCGGAGGAGAATCTTGCGAAATTCCGCAAGCAGGTTGGCCCGAACTATGAGATTTATCCAATATCGGCGGTTACAGGTGCCGGTGTAAAAGAACTAGTGTATGCGATCGCAGATCAGTTAGACAAACTCCCGCGTGAAGATTTATCGGAGTTTATCGAAACGGAAGGCGAAGAGCATAAAATCTATAAGTTTGAAGCTGTGGACGAGGGATTTACGATTCGCAAGGAAAACAACATTTTTGTGATTGAAAGCGCGAAAATAGAGAAACTGTTTCAAATGACGAATTTTGAACAGCGCGATGCGGCATTGCGTTTTGCAAGAATTTTACGGAATATGGGCGTAGATGCCAAGCTACGTAAAATGGGCGCAGTTGATGGTGATAGTGTTCAAATTGGTGGATTTGAATTTGAGTTCATAGAAGAGTAGGGGGATAGAGATGAAACTTGAGGAGATAAAGGTTGGATTATTAGGACTAGGGACAGTAGGCTCTGGCGTGGTTAAGTTGATTGAAGGACATTCACAAGACTTAGAGCAAAAGACAAATACGTTAATCACTGTCAAAAAGATATTAGTACAGAGTATGGAAAAAGAACGCGATGTTGATGTCGACTATTCAAAGTTGACGCTGGACCCATATGAGATACTTGATGATCCGGAGATTGACATAATCATTGAGGTTATGGGAAATGTTGAGACGACCTTTAAATATTTAATGCATGCGCTTGCGACAGGTAAGCATGTTGTCACGGCTAACAAAGATTTGGTGGCACGTCATGGGACGGAATTAAAAGAGCAGGCACACAAATACAGGCGCAACATGTTTTATGAAGCAAGTGTTGCCGGTGGCATTCCGATTATCCGCTCATTGGTTGATGGGCTGTCGGCGGATCGAATTACGAAGATTGTTGGTATCGTTAACGGTACAACTAACTACATCCTTTCCAAAATGAGTGAAGAGGGCGAATCTTTTGAAGCGATGCTGGAGATGGCGCAACGTCTAGGTTATGCTGAAGCTGACCCGACAGCTGATATTGAGGGCTGTGATGCGGTTATGAAGATGGTAATACTCAGTAGCCTAGCTTTTAATATGGACGTGAAAGTAAGCGACGTCTACGTCGAAGGAATTGCCAATGTTACGGAAGAGGATATTGCTTTTGGGAATCAACTTGGTTATGTGATTAAGTTATTAGGAGTAGCTAAACTTAATAATGATCAAGTCGAGGTAAGCGTTCAACCAACGCTTGTTCCGAAAAAACACCCGCTTGCAAAAATCGATGGCGTAAACAATGCAATTTACGTTTATGGCGAGGCAGTGGGCGAGACGATGTTTTATGGTTCAGGCGCGGGTCAATTACCGACTGCAACTGCGGTTGTTTCTGATCTGGTCAGTGTTGTTAATTATCATCGTCGTGGGATGTATAAAATTAATACGCCACCATATCGCGTTCGCAACGTAAAAAGTGATGAGATGATTGAACACCGCTATTTTGTGCGATTGCGAGTTGTTGACCGAATTGGGGTTATGGCGAAGATTACGAATCTTTTTGCGGAGAATGAGATTAGCTTGCAAGAGATTCTGCAGCTATCAGATGAAGATGAGAGTCGGGCACAGCTAATTATAATTACACACGTAACATCAAAAGCGAAAATGAATAGTCTGCTCGCTGCGATTGGGAAGTTAGATGTTGTTGAGGTCGTAAATAGTGTTTATCCAGTTGAGGAAGGTGAATAGAATGAGTTATGACGGTTTAATAGCAAAATATCGTGAATATTTACCGGTAACAGAGAAAACGCCAATGCTGACACTTTATGAGGGCAATACGCCGCTAATT
>CAZMPM010000039.1:0-5110 GCA_964568525.1 uncultured Caryophanales bacterium | reverse complement strand
CCAATCACTTATGGGCATATTTATATTATTCAACGCGGCAAACCTATTTTTAATAAAATAACGTTGGCAGTTTTAATTAATCCGACAAAAAAATCATTATTTACGATTGAAGAAAGAATGGCCTTGATAGCTGAAGCAACAAAACATATCCCGAATGTTCATGTAGAAAGCTTTGATGGTCTACTAGTTGATTATATGCGTCAAAATAAGGCAAACGTAATTATTAAGGGTTTGCGCGCGGTCTCCGACTTTGAGTATGAGTTGCAAATGGCTTCCATTAACAGGAAGTTAAATAACGAAATTGAAACTTTTTTCATGATGACAAGCAACAATTATTCGTACTTAAGTTCAAGTATTGTAAAGGATGTTGCTCAACACGATGGCGATGTATCTGATTTGGTGCCGCCGGTTGTGGTAAAAGCGCTAAAAGAAAAGTATTCCAAGAACGGACTGAGATAATTGCGAAAATGGTCTTCAATACAAAATAATATGCAGAATGTTTTAGCCAATAGAGTGTTCATAGCGACACTCTTATTTATAATTATTGTTTTTATTTTGTTATTTTTTATTCCAACAGGAGAAATTGTGACAATGCCAGGATCGGCAATGTATCTGGATCGGATGGTAAATGTTGAAGGCTACGATGCAGGCAAAAGTCCTTTTATGTTAACGACAGTCTACCTATTTAAGGGAAGCTATTTTTTTCAATTAATTCAGCCTTTTTCTAATTTTATAGTAATTAGGCCTGAAGAGTCAGTTCTTCTTGAAGGTGAGACTAAACAAGAGTATGACGAAAGACAGAAACTTTCAATGAAAGAATCGAAGCAGAATGCAATTAACGCTGCTCTGTTGCATCTTACACTTCCGCCCGAACAGGCTGAGGTAGCGGGTAGTTTAGTAAACTTCAACTCAATGAATATTTCTGGTCCATCAGCTGGACTGGTGCTTAGTTTGGAAATAGTTCGACAATTTTCGCTGGAACAAGATTTAAGCAAAGGTTACAAAATCGCCGGTACAGGAACAATTGACAAAGAAGGGGCTGTTGGCAGGGTTGGTAGTGTGCGGCTAAAGGTTAAGACGGCACTTAAAAAGGATGCAGAAATATTTTTCGTTCCCAACGATGCCAATAAACCGAATAGTAATTTTATAGAAGCGCAACAGGTGAACCAGGAACTGGGCAACAAATTAAAAGTCGTGCCAGTATCTACGCTTGCTGAAGCGCTGGAGTTTTTAGAAGCTTTACCAACTAAATTTACTCAATAATTATTGGTATGCGGTTGTAATCAGTAGGTTGCTCATAGCGCTTAATTCCTATATTATAAATGCTGCTTGCTGCTAGATCGAAATCAAGCATTAAAGCACGGTCTCGAGGGATTTTTGTAATAACTGGTACAGTAATCTCTTTTTTTATTTTATTTAGATAGTTCTGTCCATTCTGATTAAAACCAAGCACTCTAAGATAAGGGGCCCCGGCTTGTAGATCGATTTGTTGGTAGAGTTCCTTTGTTAGATTTAACAATAGATTCAGCAATGTTCTTTTAATTCGCGGATTAGTATAGCGTTTGCTGATGCTAAGTTCTACTAGTTGATTGAAATTTGTCGCAATTTGTGCGGCTGCTTTTAAGCGATTCTCCAAGCTTTCTTCCATGCCATGAATTCCTGATAATTGTTCACTACTGTAACTATGCAGAAGTATTTGAACCGATTTGTAGTAGTTTTGCCAACTGTTGATTTGACCCTTTTGTAGGGAGTCAGCAAGGCTCCAGAATGTAAGGTCTGGAAGGTGTGTTTTAAGTTTATTTAGATTATTTTCATTTAGGATACTGTTACGAATTGCTGTTGCACTTGCAATCTGTTCATTGGTAATAATTTGGTCAGTGTACTGAGTCAAAATTCGTTCAATTGGTATTGCTGTAATTTCGCTATTCAGACGCTTGATGGCCAATAAATATTGGATTCCCAGAATATCGTTTGATTTAGCTGTTGCGCCAATACTCGCGGGTAGTTGCTGCTCAATCGCAAGAGCCAGAGCACGTGGATAGGCAACTCCTGTATCTAGATTGTTTTTCACTGACTTGCTAAAAGCGCTTGATTCATCGTACAGTAATGTTGCGATTTGACCTAACTTTGAAATATCACTACTCTCGCTACCAAAAACTAGCGAAGTAGCCCGAAGTTGCTCTAAAATTGAAACAGCACCATAGGCGAAAAGTTCTGCAGATTGTATTGCATAGGCAGTTGGCAGTTCGATAACGAGGTCAACGCCATGTTTAAGCGCTAGCTCTGCGCGCTTCCACTTATCAATTAGTGCTGGCTCTCCTCGCTGCACAAACTGGCCGGACATTACTACAATCGTTGTCTCAGCCTGCGTGATTGATTGCGCTTTTTGTAGGTGGTAAAGGTGACCATTATGAAACGGGTTATATTCAGCGATTATCCCTAAAACTGACATTGTTGCTAGCCTCCAAATCAATTTAAAAAAAATATAATATAATTGCAAAATTTATAGTGATAATATATAATGACTATTGTTGTTTAAGAGGTGTTTAACATGGTAATCAAAACTTGGGAAATTGACCGCCAAAACGGTGAATTAGAATTTAATTATACAGAAGATTTGGGCTATTTAGCAAATGAACAGCAACAAATTTCTGCTATTTCGCCGGTTACTGTTGTCGGGTCTCTTTCTAAGATTGAGAATTACTACATGCTAAATGGTCGCGTAGAGGTTGAAATCACCTATGATTGCTCGCGTTGTTTACAGACTTTCACTAAAACAGAAAGCAATCGTTTTAGCGAAATATTTTATCTGGACATGGATGAGAGTAATTTTGATGGCGAACAGTCCTACACGAAAATTGAGGATAACGAAATAAATATCAAACCAATCGTTGAAGAAGCGGTGGCAATACTTGTCCCATATATTCCGATTTGTAATGAGGAGTGTAAGGGGCTGTGTGCAACTTGCGGGATCGACTTAAATATTGAGTCATGTGCATGCACAAACGAAAGGATTGATTCGCGTTTAGCTGGATTGGCAGGTTGGTTTACCAAGGATTAGGCAGTTTTACTAGTTGTAGGGGGTGTTGATATGGCAGTACCAAAAAGAAGGACATCGAAAACACGTCGTGATAAACGTCGCACTCATATTAAGTTAGGAGTGCCTGGAATGGCAGCTTGCTCAAATTGTGGCGAGCTCAAACTGAGTCATCGTGTATGTAAAAATTGCGGACAGTATGATTCAAAGGTTGTTATAAAACAAGCGAAAAAGAAAAAATAGTCTAAGAAAAGCTTCATCTTTGGTATGAGGCTTTTTTAATTTAGCAATATATAGTGAGGTGTTGAATGATGAAGATTGTTATCGATGCAATGGGTGGGGACAATGCTCCTAAATCAAATGTTTTAGGTGCTATGTTAGCAGTTGATGCTTTCAACGATGTTGAGATAATTCTTGTTGGTGTAGAGGATAAGATTAATGAGTACTTGTCGAAAGACTATGTGGAACGAATTTCTGTCGTTAATGCATCTGAAGTAATTGAAACTGAAGACGAACCTGTCAAGGCTGTTCGCCGAAAAAAAGCTTCCTCATTAGTTGTTGCTGCTAATCTCATTAAAGAAGAGCATGCTGAGGCTTTAATTTCCGCTGGCAATACAGGTGCTCTAATGACTGCCGGTGTGTTAATAACGGGCAGAATAAAAGGAATTGAGAGACCGGCTTTGGCGACAGTATTACCGACGACAGTTGGTCGCGGAATGTTGCTCTTAGATTCAGGTGCTAATATGGATCCTTCTCCGGAACAATTACTGCAATACGCTATTATGGGAAATGTATATGCAAAAGAGGTAATGGGTGTTAATAATCCACGTATTGGTTTGCTGAACGTTGGTACTGAAGATACTAAGGGTAATGAGTTAATGAAAAGTACCTTTCCGTTGCTAAAAGAACAGAAAATTAATTTCATTGGGAATGTTGAGGCTAGAGATTTGCCTGCCGGTATTTGTGATGTACTCATAGCGGATGGATTTTCCGGTAATATAGTTCTTAAATTAACTGAAGGCGTAGCAATGTCGCTTCTTAAAATGTTAAAAAATGAATTACTAAGTTCAACACGGACAAAGCTGGGTGCACTTTTGTTAAAACCTGTTTTTAAAAATCTTAAAAAGATGACGGATTATAGTGAGGTTGGTGGTGCACCACTGCTAGGCCTTAAAGGTGCATTTATTAAAGCGCATGGTTCATCTAATGAAGTTGCAATTATGAACGCAGTGCGTCAGGCACGGTTATTTATCCGCGGAGAGGTAATTAGTAAGGTTGAAAAAGGCCTCTAATACCGATTAATATTGCTAGTATTTTAGCTGTTTTTAAATTATAATAAAGAGACAAGGGGGGTGACAGTATGGATGTTTATGCAACAATTAAAAATATAATATTGGAGCGTCTAGATGTTGAAGCGGAGAAGATTACATATGAGGCATCATTCAAGGATGATTTAGGTGCTGACTCCTTAGACCTTGTAGAACTGGTTATGGAAATGGAAGATGAGTTTGGCATCGAAGTTGATGACGAGGATGCTGATGGCATAGTAACTGTAGGGGATGCTGTGACCTATATAGCACGCGTCCTTAAAAAATAACAAATAACCCCGCACAGATTGCTGGCGGGGTTTTATTTCTACTTATATGAATATTTGGGGTGGGTAGATGAAGGAAAAGTTAAAAGAGCTAGAACGAAAAATCGGCGTGAAATTTAACGATATTCACTATTATGAACGAGCTTTTACACACTCATCTTATGCGAATGAGCAGGACGATGATTTGCACCCGGATAATGAACGGGTAGAGTTTTTGGGTGATGCAGTGGTTGGACTGGTGGTATCAACTCATCTGTTTAAAAAATTTCCGGAGCTTTCGGAAGGTGAGCTAACTAAGTATCGCGCAAGTATAGTACGTGAGGCTTCGCTAGCTGATTTTGCGACAAAACTGGATTTAGCTGACTATATTTTGCTTGGCAGGGGCGAGGAACAATCCGGCGGCAGAACGCGAATTTCACTTTTGGCCGACCTATTTGAAGCTTTTGTTGGTGCGCTTTATCTTGATCTTGGATTAGCGG
>CAZMPM010000038.1:0-6405 GCA_964568525.1 uncultured Caryophanales bacterium | reverse complement strand
CAACCTCAGCAAGTTCACAGATATCACCGGTTTTTATTTTTTCTAAATTTGCTCGATAACGATGATTCCAGTTAGCAGACATCTCTGTCTCTTCTCCATATAGTACCTTCAGCACTCTGTCAATGGTCTCGGCACAGACAACATCACGTAGTCCTGCTCCCTCGACATTGTTTAATGGTATCATCACTTTCATATCACCAATAGGAATTCGCATTATATAGTAACTTTGAACCTCACCAAGAAATTCTTTCTCCTCAATCGATTCAATAATTCCTGCACCATGCATTGGGTATACAACCTTATCGCCAATTTTAAAACACTTATTTTCTGGATTCGACAATTGTTCCACACCCTTTTCTTAATAATATCAAATAATTATAGCATAATTCCCTAATTATGTCAAGTAAATTGCATTTACGCCCTGTTACAACTCCCGCTAGTACATCTTATTTTATATATTTCGACCAATAAAAACATTCTCTTGGATGCGGTTTAAACTCTCTTTAATTGTTTTTGCGCGAACCTCACCAATACCGTCAACCTCATCAAGCTCATCAATTGTTGCAACCATAACCTCAGGCAAACTACCAAATCTTTTAACCAGATTATCTACAATTGCATAAGGTAATCGCGGAATCCGATTCAATATTCGATAGCCTCTTGTTGTAAGAAACTCATCAGTAGGCTCAGTTTTACTAGAATACCCTAATAAGCGAATAACATTACTTGTATCAAGCAAATCATCATAGCTGGTTTTATCAAGTTCTTGTATTAGTTTACTCAGCTCTTTAGGCGTATCTTTCTTAATATAATCACGATAAAGCCCCATCGATTCAGTTTCCACATTTGAAATAAGCTCTTTCGCTTGCATTTGTACAAGTCGACCTTCAATTCCTAGTTCAGTTGTAAAAGTTTCGATCTCGCGGTATATTCGCTTAACCATTTCAATTTTGTGTATAATCGATGTTACATCTTCAAGTGTTACCAACTCTTCAAATTCCATCGCCGATAAGTTGATTAGTTTTTGATCTAGCACAACCTTATATTTCTCCAAAGTCTGAATTGCTTGATTCGCTTTTGTTAGAATAACGCCAATATCACTTAAAGCATAGCGATGTAGACCTTGGTATAACGTAATCGTGCCACGACGTTCCGATATTGAAATTACCAGGTTCCCCGTCTGTTTAGCGACACGCTCAGCAATGCGGTGGCGTATTCCTGTTTCAACAGAAATAACTGACTTATCAGGAACAAGATGCGTGTTTGCATACAGAATCCGCTTCAAATCAGCAGTGACTATGATAGCGCCATCCATCTTAGCAAGCTCATACAAGTATGCGGGATTCAATTCGCTATCGATTGAAAAACCCCCGTCAGCTATCTTGGCAATTACATCATCATAGCCAACAACAATTAACGCGCCCGTCTCAGCGCGCAGAATGTTATCAAGTCCTTCACGGAAGGGCTTGCCGGGGGCGACCAGCTTTAATACGTCTCGCAGGAAATCTTCTCTTTCTATTTCTCTACTCACAACTAGTCCCCCTTTATCAGTCCCGTTCAGCTTATTTCACATTAAACCGCTATCTTAATCATACAACACTTTGAAGCGATAAGACAAAACTTTTATCGTACTAACGCTATTTTTTTATTGCTAATTTATCACCGTCAAGGTCTAGCAATACTTTTTCACCACTCTTAATAGTTTCTTTAAGAAGTTCCTCAGACAAAACATCTTCTATATGCTTCTGCACCATTCTTCTTAAAGGGCGGGCGCCGTAATTGACATCGTAGCCTTCCTTTAACAAAAAGGTTTTCGCTTCGTCAGTTAATTCAAACTCAATATTACGATCTTTAAGCCTTAACTGTAATTCCGCAAGCATCAGATTAAGAATCTGTTTAAGCTCATCTTCTTTGAGCGAATGGAAGACAATTATCTCGTCAACACGGTTTAGAAACTCCGGTCTAAAAGTTTCCTTTAATTCAGCTAGTACCTTATCTTTCATGTCTTTATAGCCGTTATCAGATACCGTTGTTGTGAATCCCATTGTTTTATCCAATTTAATTAACTCTGCTCCTACGTTAGAAGTCATAATGATTATTGAGTTACGGAAATCAACCGTTCTACCCTTACCATCAGTTAGTCGCCCATCTTCTAGAACTTGCAAAAGAATGTTAAACACCTCAGGATGCGCCTTCTCGATCTCGTCCAGCAACACGACTGAGTATGGCTTGCGGCGAATTTTTTCTGTAAGCTGGCCACCCTCATCGTAGCCAACATACCCCGGAGGCGCACCTACTAACCTTGAGGTTGAGTGTTTCTCCATATACTCGGACATATCAATCCGAATAATCGCATTCTCATCATCAAACATCGCTTCTGCTAAAGCACGCGCTAACTCCGTCTTACCAACGCCCGTCGGACCCAGGAATACAAATGACCCAATTGGTCGTTTCGGATCCTTTAGACCTGCGCGTGTTCTCCTAATTGCCCGAGATACTGCTTCTACAGCTTCATCTTGACCAATCAAACGTTGATGAAGAACCTCCTCAAGTCTAATTAAGCGGTTAGTTTCTTCCTCAGTCAGACTTTTTACCGGCACACCAGTCCAGTCAGAAACAACTTGTGCTACATCCTCAACGGTTACTTCTGTATCCGCCTTGCCTTGTGTCTTGCGCCATTGGTCCATTGTTTCATCTAGCTCCGCGCGAAGCTTTTGTTCATCGTCACGTAAAATAGCGGCCTTCTCGAATTCTTGGCTTTGTACAGCAGACTCTTTCTCTTTTTTAATATCCTCAAGTTTTTTCTCGAGCTCCTTAAGATTAGGCGGCGTATTATACGCGCTTAATCTAACCTTTGAAGCTGCTTCGTCCATAACATCAATTGCCTTATCCGGCAAAAATCGATCCGATATAAAACGATCCGACAATTTAACAGCTTGTTCAATTGTTGCATCAGGTATTAGCACCCGATGATGCGCTTCATAACGATCGCGCAGACCTTGCAAAATCTGGATCGACTCCTCAACAGTTGGTTCCTTAACCATAATCGGTTGAAAACGACGCTCAAGTGCTGCATCTTTCTCAATATATTTACGATATTCATCAATTGTAGTCGCACCAATTGCTTGCAGTTCACCACGTGCTAAAGCTGGTTTGAGAATATTAGAAGCGTCGATTGCTCCTTCTGCACCGCCTGCACCAATCAAAGTATGCAACTCATCGATAAAAATAATTACATTACCGTCTTCACGAACCTCATCCATTACCTTTTTCAATCTTTCCTCGAATTCACCACGATACTTTGTGCCAGCAACAACTGTTGCGATATCAAGTGAAACCACACGTTTTCCACGCAACTCTTCCGGTATTTCGCTCTCAACAATTCTAAGCGCAAGTCCCTCAGCTATCGCTGTTTTACCAACTCCTGGTTCGCCGATTAAAACTGGATTGTTTTTGGTACGGCGGCTCAAAACTTGAATCACACGCTCAATCTCCTTATCGCGGCCAATTACCGGGTCAAGCCCGCCCTCTTTTGCGATTTTTGTTAGGTCGCGGCCCATTTCATCAAGCAACGGTGTGTTATGATGAACACTTGCAACACCCGCATCACTTGGATTACCACTACCAAGCAATCCCAATACTTGCTGCCTAGCATTATTAAGATTTACTCCCAAATTATTTAATACATGTGCAGCGACTCCTTCACCTTCCCGAATTAAGCTAAGCAATAAATGCTCAGTACCGATATAGGAATGTCCCAGACGACGCGCCTCATCAAAAGATAACTCAATAACGCGTTTGGCACGCGGAGTATACGACATTTTGGCCGGTTTTACATTTGTAGATCCAATCATTCTTTCAACTTCTTGACGAACTACGTTTGGATCAATATCCATCATTTCAAGCGCCTTAGCCGCAATTCCCTCACCTTCGAGAACCAAGCCAAGCAAAATGTGCTCTGTTCCAATGCTACTGTGCCCTAGTCTTATTGCCTCTTCCTGCGCCAATACTAGCACACGTTGTGATCTCTCAGTAAATTTATCAAACATATTCCATCACTCCTTTACCTATTTCTAATTCTTCCACGAATAATATTTGCTCTTTCAATGTCGCGTTCTTGTTCATTTAGTGCTCTACCAACCTGATATTGCAGAAACCCTGGCTGAATCTGCACAAAAAGTTCATCCACGTCGCGCGGCGATAGTGCCCCAACCAGCTCAAGACTGGCGCCAAAGCGCAAATCCGACAAGCGCGCTGTCGCTTCTTTCGAACTCATAATTGTCGCATTTGCTAAAATTCCATAAGTTCTGCCAATCTGGTCTGTGAATTTTTCTCGATTCTGCTCCATGAGCTGTTGTCGTCCTCTTCGTTCAAGCTCAATCACCTGTTCAACAACACCCTGCAGATTCTCAATTATTTCATGCTCACTCATACCAAGCGTAACCTGGTTGGATATTTGAAATAGATTACCAAGCGGCTCGCTACCCTCACCGTAGATTCCTCTGAAGACTAGACCAACCTGCGATGCCGCCTCAATTACTTTCCTAATCTGCTTTGATATTACCAATGCCGGCAAATGCAGCATAACTGAAGCACGAATCCCTGTTCCAACATTGGTTGGGCAACAAGTTAGGTATCCATAATTCTCATCAAAAGCATACACAATCACTGCCGCAATCGCATCATCTATTGAATCTGCCATAATGCTTGCCGTTTTTAACTGTAGTCCTGGGAGAATCGCCTGAATCCGTAAATGATCTTCCTCAGCGATTAATAGACTTAGGCTTTCACTCTCATTCACCGCAAAAGCTCCCGCTTCTGCAGAGTTAGCCATATTTAAACTAAATAGGTGTTTCTCGACAAGTGCTTGCCGCTCGAGCTGGTCAATCTCTCTGAGTAGAAAAAAATCTAGTTTGCCGATACCTGCAATATCGAGATTCGCAACTACCTGTTTCAGCTTTGCAATCAGTTGCTCGCGCTCATTTGCTGTCATATATGCTGGAAAACGATAATCACGCAAGTTGCGTGCAAGCCGTATGCGACTACTAATAACAATGTCCTGTTCAGGTACTACAGTCGCATACGGTTGAATTAACGCATTTCTCAAATATTTATCAACTTTCATTTTGCTCATTCCCATTCACTTAATTCTTGTCAGTTACCTGTGACTCTAATTCTTTTATTTGGTCGCGCAGTATAGCAGCGTCTTCGAACTTCTCAAGTGCAACCTTCTCCTGTAACTCAGCCTTTAAACGTACAAGTTCTCGCGCAGTCGGATCTACAGATTCATTTAGTTTAAGCTCGATACCAGTAGCTTTTGCTGTATTGTCAGTATCATCTAAGCGTTTTCCCAGATGTCGCGTGCTGCCATGAATTCTTTTGAATATTGGGTCAAGTCTGGAAGCAAAATATTTATAACAGTTCCAACAACCGAGTCTACCGCTCTGCTGATACTCTCCATAGGTTAAACCACAAGTTGGACAGCGCTCCAATTCCGTTGCATTTTGCACATGACTAACACTGAATGGATTGCTATTAATCATTTCCAACAAAAAATTGTCGAAAGAAAACTCGCTTACACTACTGATTAGCTTATCATTATATTGGCTGGCGCAAGATTCGCATAAATGCGCCTCACTCTTTTGTCCGTAAATGATGCGCGCCATATGAATTACAGCACTTCTTTCACTACATACATCACAAAGCATAAAATCACCCCATTTTATTACTTAAAAATTTTAATAATTATTTGTTATCTGATATTACCTGCCAATTAATTTAAATATTACCTGGGTTCCGAAAAAACAATCCCTAAACAGATTTTCATTATATTTGCTCTTATTCTGTCAGCCTCATTTGTGTCAGCACCAAAAATCTCACCGGCAAAAAGCGCACGAATCAACATGTACTCCCGAGTCGAAATTAGATTTTCCGAAATAAGACGATCAAGTACCAGTAGCGCAGTATTATTCGAAGTCGAATCGCCAATAATTTCAGATAGTATCTCATATAAATCAGCATGCGAGTCGACTAGCAACTTCTGAATCCGAATATAGCCACCACCGCCGCGTTTGCTTTCAATTAGAAACCCATTATCAATCGTAAAACGCGTACTAATAACATAGTTTATCTGCGATGGTACGCAATCAAAGCGCTCAGCAATAGTGCTGCGCTGAATCTCGACCATACCGTCTTGACTCTCGGTAATAATTCCCTTCAGAAACTCTTCAATTAAATCTGATATTGTCTTCATCCGTACACCTCACTCTCTGACCTTGACTATCTTTGACCTTCAAAACAATTATACTATCAGCCGTAAATTTTTTCAAGAGTGCTGTAGATCTAAACTGCAACAAAAAATCCAGTTCTGCAAGCTTATGCTCACAAAACTGGATTCATCTTCTT
>CAZMPM010000037.1:0-7487 GCA_964568525.1 uncultured Caryophanales bacterium | reverse complement strand
GTGAACTGCCTCAACCGTTGGTACAAAGATTAACCCGCAACCCTCAAGTCGCTCCACTTCAACAAAAAATTGCTCGATAATTGCTAAATAATCAGTAAAAATATTAGTAATAATAACGCGCGGCACCGGAAGCGGCTTGCCATGAAAGCGTAGCGGCAAGATTGCGTGTGCCATCTGTTTATTATGTTTTTGCTGAATCCGATACTGCCAACTGGCAGGCGGCGTTGCTGTCATCAGCAGCTGTTTCGCTTCTCTTTTGGCAGAGGCCGCCCTTTCCACATATCCTTGCAAAGTAGGGTTGTTATGGTAAGGAAACGCATCCAGCTCATCGATGATGACTAAATCAAAATATTGATAAAAGCGAATCGTCTGCTGAGAAGTTGCCAAGTAAAATCGGGCGGCCTGCTCCTTATCAGGGCTATCACCATACAAAGCAGATATCCTAACTGATGGAAAATCGCGCTTAAAGCGAATGGCCAGTTCGCGAATGACATCTTTGCGCGGGGCGGTAAACAGAACCCGCTGACCACGCTCCAACGCATAACTGATTGCTGGATAGCATAGTTCAGTTTTGCCGGCGCCGGTTACGGCCCATAAAAGAAATTGACGCTGATCGCAATTATGCATGAATGCCTCAACCTGCTGTGCAACAGCCTGCTGCCTCGGTGAATAAGTGACCGGCGGCATCAACGTTGGCGAATCGTGTGATTCCTGCGAATCCAGCATATCCTGCGAATCCCGCAACTCCAGCTCTCGAAAGTAGAAAAGCGGTGTACAGCTGGTTGAACGTCCCATATTGATACAAGCTTCACAGGTTGCACAGACCGAAGCGGCACCATCACTACCGCAACTTGCGCAGGCCTGAATTATAATCTGTTCGTTAGAACCACAACGCTCACAATAACCGACAAGTCGCTTCCGATCAAGATTGACAGCACTTTTAATTTCTACATGCCCATCATGATAAGCCATTCGCAATAACCGCTTGAGTTGCTGCTCGGTTAAGTAATCCACGCCACAACCACTCGTACAACCATAATTTTGCATCAGAGCTTTTACTTCATTCCATAATAACAATCTGCCCTCTAATAAGGGATAACCATTTTCTAACCAACTACCATATAAATCTTGAAAACTCATACCTATTCGCTCAAACCCTGCTCTCCATAAACTGCGACCTTATTTCGTCCCTGCATTTTCGCCCCGAAGTAGAGGGCGCGGTCGCTATAACGCAACAAGTCACTGACCGTTTCCGCCTGTTGCGGATAGAGCGATAAACCAATACTGATTGTTAACTGAACTTTTTTTACCTCTCCATCAAAAGTATCCGTCAACATAAACCAATGCTTCTCCACCGTCTTACGCAGTCGTTCAGCGATATCATAGGCAAGCTCCTCGGTTGCGCGCGGAATAATAATTGTAAATTCCTCTCCACCATATCTGCTGACAATATCGTCAGATCGTGTATGACTTTTCAGGATATCAGCCAGAGTCCTAAGCACCTGATTACCAGCCGGATGTCCATAAGTATCATTTATATGTTTGAAGAAGTCAATATCAATCATCAGTAGAGCAACTGACCAATTGTTAGCTTGACCCTCCAACAATTTCTCCTCCAAAATGTCATTAAAACCCCGGTAATTGTATAGTGCTGTCAGCTCATCGATGAGACTGCGTTCTTCAACTACTTTGTAGTTGATTGCATTAGTAATTGCCAGTGCTGCTTGTGAAGCGAATAAACTCAACATATTAACATCGTTTTTGCTAAAAGCTCGTGTTTTTCGACTCGCAAAATTAATCAGTCCGATCAGCTGATTGTTCCAGACCATTGGTACTGACAGCATCGACCTAACTTCCTCCGGACATCCTAACCTAACCCCTCCGGCCAACTTCTTCGCATCATTCACTAAAAGCGGCTCTTTACTCTCAAGTACTTGAGAAAATATTTCCTTGCGCACTAAACAGTTCTCTCTTTTGTCAGGATTGCAGATACCTTCACAATCGTAATCCAACCAATCGCTGTCCTCGTCCTCATCGCCATCGCTATTTCCATTGCCATTGTCTCCATTTCTAATCGGCGTCATCTGATTGGCGTTAATTAAGTAGATATTGCTATAATCATAATCATTCAAATCGGGTAGAGCAGCCTTAATTGCCTCAATTAACCGCCTTAAATCAAGTTCTGATGCAAAACTACTGACCAATCGGTTAACGGCCTTAATACGCACATTTAAGAGCCGATAACTGGCATAAAATCGCACGATCAGAATCGTCACCAAATACAGTACAGCAAATAAGAACAGTGCAAACGGTCCAAAAGTTTTATTTGAAACGTACATTAATACGCCGAAGCTTAAAGAGAATACGAAGATTAGCCCGTCCCAGAGCGCTGCCTGCAGGAAATTGTTATCGCGTTGATTAGTTCTAAAATACATACTAATGTAGATTAAGAAATGATTGACTATAAAGTAAGTTGCGCCATATAAGAGTATCGGTAGAATCATATCTTCCAATTCCAAAACAGTAAAACCTATTTTACCGCCAGTTGCGTTATACACAATCGCTGCAGCGACTGACATGTAAAGCATCATACCGGAATTGTAGAAAAATGCATCAAGTTTTCTCACCCTCACGAAAAATAAAAAGCTAATGACTACTGCTAGTTGGACCAGAATCATTTCGACTACCAGCCCGTATTTGAGAAAGGCCATGAAGCTGATTGCGAAACTGAAGTTGATATTTGTACTACCCAAGACCAGCGGGAAGCTCTCAAGAACTACAATAATTGCCAAGTAGATTAGTAGTGTCGTCAGTTGAGGTGTCGATAAGTCTGGCCAGTAGTTGATGGTAACAAAAGCGCCAACAACAAATGCACCCAACCAAAAAATTGCTAGGCCGATTGGCTTAATGATTGATGACCTTGCCTCTCTCATTACTTACTCCCCCAAATATAAAGTTGTATATGTATAACAAAAGGAGTACCTACGATTAATTATTAACAAAAAGTAAGCACTCCGTAAAATCTTGTGCTGTCAATACATTATACTGTATTATACAATATTTCACAATTATTTATTTACAAATATTTACTAATAGATTCAACCTTATCCAGACGCTCCCATGGCAGGTTAAGATCCGGACGACCAAAATGTCCATACGCCGCTACCTGCTGATAGATTGGTTGGCGCAAATTAAGTGAATTAATAATCCCCGCCGGACTTAAGTCGAACTCATTACGAATAATCTCAACAATTTTTTCTTCTGCCAACAAGCCTGTCCCAAAAGTATTAACGCTAATCGAAACCGGTTCAGCTACTCCAATCGCATAAGCAAGTTGAACTTCGCATTTATCAGCAAGACCGGCAGCAACGATCTGCTTCGCCACATAGCGAGCGCCGTAGGCTGCGGAACGGTCAACCTTAGTTGGGTCTTTGCCGGAAAAGGCACCGCCGCCATGACGAGCATAACCGCCATAAGTATCGACAATGATTTTGCGACCGGTTAGACCGGCATCACCTTGCGGACCGCCAATTACGAAACGGCCGGTTGGATTGATGAATACCTTGGTATTGGCATCCAACAAATCATGCGGAATAATCGGATCGATAATATACTCTTTGATATCCTTCTGTAACTGTTCATAAGCAACATCAGGATGATGCTGCGCACTAATAACAATCGTGTCGATTCTTACCGGTTTGTCATCGATATATTGAACAGTAACCTGCGTTTTGCCGTCAGGTCTCAAGTAGCTTAATTGCTTTTCTTTTCTTACTGAAGCCAGTTGTCTTGCAAGTCGATGAGACAAAGCAATCGGCAGCGGCATTAACTCAGGTGTCTCGTTACATGCGTAGCCGAACATTAACCCTTGGTCACCGGCGCCGAGATTATCCACCCCTTGAGCGATATCTGGCGATTGCTCATCTATTGAAAGTAGGACAGCACAGGTCTCGGAATCGAACCCATATTTACCGCGAGTATAGCCGATGTCCTTAATCGTCTGTCTTACTAATTTGTTGATATCAACATAACAAGTTGTCGTTATTTCGCCGGCAACCAAAACCATTCCGGTACTGATTGAAGTCTCGCAAGCCACGCGCGCAAATGGATCTTGCGCTAAAATTGCATCCAAAATCGCATCGGATATCTGGTCACACATTTTGTCGGGGTGACCCTCAGTAACCGATTCTGAAGTGAACAGAAAATTCCTTTTATTGATAGTCAATCTTATACCTCCTATTCCTGAAACGATAATCCTTACCGCTTGATATTAAGATAATCTTAAGATAAAGTCAATAATGAAAATCTACTTTTAACTAGACAAATTATATGATATCCTAAAACTAACAAAAGATAAATGGGAGGCGATTTAGATTATGTTAACACCAGAGGAAATTTTCGAGAAGGAGTTTAAAAACTCGTTTCGCGGATATAATGTTAATGAGGTAAATGAGTTTCTCGACAAAATTATTCAAGATTATGCGAGACTGATTGAGGAGAATCGTGCTCTGCGCCGCGAGCTGGGACAAGGCGGACAACGGAACACAGCAACTCAGAGTATGTCGGCAAAACCATCTATTCGCGAGTTAGTTGAAGAACGCTTACCGGCTGATGACGTGCTAAGACGGATTGAGGCGCTAGAAAAAATAGTTTACGGGCGCAATTAAATAGTGAGAATTATAATAGCCTATATATTACTTTTTGAACTACATAGCTACGCTACGAAATCGTTCAAAAATTAATATATAGGCTATTTGTATTTTACGCTACGAGATTGTTACTATTTAATTGAATACGGCCCGCGGATCATGACAAAAGCCGGACCGGCAGTTATTTTAATACCACGCCCATCATCGCGCGGAAATAATAACAGATGGTTAAGCGGGATTGGTTTGCCAATCGGGATATCGATTCCGCCTGTTAAGTCAGGAATTCCATTTTTCGGATCGCCGTAAGCAGTGGCTTTGCCGCCACGTAGAATAAACTCCGTACCAGGACCTGCAACTAGAATCTGGCCAACTTTGAGTTCTTCAACAACCAACTCAACGAAACCGCCGCCGCCTCCAGTACCTGTACCGACAAGCTGTCTAATTTTCTCATCAACATAACTCTTGGTAACAAGTGGGTCTTCAGTTGAACCCGGGCCAGCAATAACCGTCGCCACGCCGATTAAACTGATTATGATAATTAGTGAAATAATTTTTAGTCGTTTACTCATATTATAATAGCCTCCCATATTAGATGTATCATAGTTAATGTGATTATACCACAAGGCAGGTATCAAATCGGTAGTAAATCAAAAGTTTTTATACTGTAACAGAAAAACTTCTTATAATTAAAAGTTTTTAGAGTACTAAGGTATACCCTTTTTCCTTTTCTGAAATTGTGGAGTTTAAAAATTTGCAATCAGATAAAGACATTCAGCTGGCATTTAATGAATACTTAAAATTCGGCGGATTTCCCTCTGTTGTAAATTTACAAGATGAATCTTTAAAGCAAGATGTATTGAAAGGAATTTATAATAGCGTAATACTTAAAGACGTTTCCTTAAGATCCAAGATTGATGATGTAAGTATGCTTTTACGAATATCAATATTTTTAATGGACAACATTGGTAACCCAATTTCAACTAATAAGGTTACGGATTATATAAAATCACAGGGAGACAACAAACTTATTATTAATTAAGGAAAACTATGAGAAGTTGGTTATTACCATGAACTATCTTGATGTGGGTGAAGTTGATGGTGTTCAAGTTGTTCACGTTATAGATTTCTTATTAGATGAAGATGTGTAGGTGGTCTGTTTCTCTAATGACTCTGATCATTTGAAGGAGTCCACTTGTCTCATCTTGGGAAAGAATTTCAAAACCGAATTTTTGATATAAATCTATAATCTTTTGAATATTCTTACACTCAAGCATTACAATTCTTCCGCCTAGAATCGACTGACCAAGTAGTACCATAGAGATACAATATTGCATTATCTCTAAACCATCAATAAATTCAGCATATTTATCATTTTTAGCTATCTGACCTATTAGAATAGTTGGAAATTCAGTAATCTTTCTACCATAGTTCTTGCTACTTTTTCCATCTAACTCCTTCGTTTTTTTAATAGATAACAAATCCTTATTAACTCCCAGAACCTTAATTGCTAGAGTAAAATAGGCAAGTATTTTGAATTCATCTCCATCTTCGTCATAAATGATAAAAGTTCTGCTCCTGCCAATTTTTTCGTATTCAATAGCTTCGTGCCTAATAAAATTTTCAACATCGCTATCTTGTTTGCAAAAAAAAAATAGAAACGAGCTCTTTAATCCTTTCCTCATCACTCATTTCTATTAATCGTTTTAGCGAGATAATATTCTTTTTAATTTCTCTTCACCTCGTAATTGCCTCTCAGGTGATAATAGATCTCTATCTATTTTAACCACTTTGCCAGGAGCTCTCATTATTTCTAGGAATGACTCCAGAGTCTTTCGGTCCTTTAAGATAAAGTCTTTATCAAAAGATGACGTTGCCATTCTAGATCCTCCCTTTCAATAAAATATACTTAATCTGTACTCATATATTATATCAGGCTGACAAATTAGTCAATCTGTTTCTCTAATAGTATTTTAGAAGGTATGATTATTCAGCGAGATTTTTATAAACTTCTCTATTTTTAGCAATTAAACGCTTTGAAACAACTAACATATTTTCATAGAATTTTTAATCATAATAAAATATCCGTATACTGTCTGATAATATTTGTGATAGAAAAC
This sequence comes from uncultured Caryophanales bacterium, assembly GCA_964568525.1. Taxonomy (GTDB): domain Bacteria; phylum Bacillota; class Bacilli; order Tepidibacillales; family Tepidibacillaceae; genus CAYZPB01. Next base: position 721 of record CAZMPM010000037.1, on the reverse strand, counting down.
ATTTCGGCATATCTCATCAAACGAGGAATATTTTTATCTTTTCTCGTAAAATAATTTTTAATAACAGTTTGTAAATCCTGGTTTTCAATATTCCTTCTATTACGAATTAAATCACATAGTGTCCTTTCTAAATTATAAATACGTACCAAGTTTCCCATAGGCGTCTCGGTTTCCGATAAGCCTAACTCAAACAATTCTTGTTTAATCTTATAGACTTTAATACCCTCTTTATTTAGGCGTGATGAACTACTGCCGGTTGGCAGTGTTGTCGAAATAACAAGTGGCTCTCTATCTACTAAATCTAACAAGTAAGCAGCTACTTCATGAGAAAAAACGAGAACTGGATATCTAGTTTGAAGTACATACAAATTGTCCCGCCAGATATCCTCAGCCATATATAATCCGTGAGAAACATTAGTTAAGTTATTTTCGAACACAAAATTATAAAACACTGGTTTCGGAATATCGCCTTTCTTCAAATCTGCGGTCTTAATATAACCCCTATTTTCTTCTAAAATTTTATTTAGTTGCTCCCATTTGTTCATTTATATCACACATTTCCAATAATTTCAAGTTGCCTTTAATTCCCCAGCGGTTTTCATCTCCGCTTATTCTCCCGAAGCGGAGATGAAAAAGTTATCTTAGACGGGGCCGGTGACGCCGGTTCTATGCCTGGTGTTTCCGGCAATATGAGCCGTGAAATGCTTGCTAAAATCGCTGT
>CAZMPM010000036.1:0-8194 GCA_964568525.1 uncultured Caryophanales bacterium | reverse complement strand
CCAGCAGAACAGGAATAACCAGTGCGTATATTTATAAGATTCAGGGGTGCTAGTAGCAAGGTAGCGATCCCAATCATAGGAAGTACCCCGTTGTTTCAGCTCTCTCACCATTTTCTCCATATTGCGTTTGGTCCACTCAGCCGGTTTGGCACCACGCTGAATCGCCGCATTCTCTGCCGGCAGCCCAAATGAGTCCGCACCCATCGGATGAAGCACTCTGTAACCGTTCATTGTTTTGAAGCGCGCGATTACATCGCCGATCGTATAAACTCGCAAATGCCCCATGTGTAAGCCATCGCCTGACGGGTAGGGGAATTGCTCCAGCGCATAGAACTTCGGTTTATGAGGACTCTCATCTGTTTTAAAGAGGTTCTGCTCTTCCCAGACTTTCTGCCATTTTTGCTCAACCTCTGCCGGTCGATAATTCTTCTCCATTAATTCTCGCCCCTTTATTTGCGCTCGACCAGATAGGTCCAGCCATCCTCTTGATATATTACATTATCCTTCATTAGCTTGCCTAATGCACGCTTGAAGGCCGCTTTGCTTAAATTAAATTTCTTCTGAATAATATCCGGCGGCGTTTTGTCCGAGTATGGCATCGCCCCGCTCCGTTCATTAAGGACTTTAAGAATCAGCTCAGCATCTGCTAACTGACTAATCTCCTTAACAGCTCGCATCGATAGGTTAAGTCTGCCATCTTCACGGGTATAGCTCATTCTTACAAAAACTTTCTCCCCCAGCCTGATTGGTCGCGTCTGCTCCGAATCATGGAGAAAACCAATTTGGTTATACTCAGTAAGGTAAACTTGCGCACCCGCGCTCAGTTTTTTGATAACGATGCCATTATGAAAATCCTTACGATTATCAGGTAGATCAAGCTGCTCACGCTTCGCGATAAATTCCGCAATTTGTTCCTCGTCACGCACTAAAGCGCCTAACATCCTGCCCTGTTTATCATGTGTCATCTTAACTAACAAAAGATCACCAGCATTGCTCTTCGGCCAGGTTACGCGTTCTTCAGGCAGCTCAGTTATTGGCAACAATAACTGTTTACTAATGCCATTCTCCAGGAAAAATCCCATCCGCGGCGTGTAGTCCATAACCTCTAACAATGCTACCTCATCCAGCTCAAGTAGCGGTCTTTCAAGAGTCGCGGCAGCACGTCCCTTCTGGTCATTATAGAGAAAAACCGTCAACATTTCTCCAACAACCGGAGTCTGACCTGCTAGCTCCGACTCGTGCAATAGAACATCCTCATAGCCATCACTAAGAAAATACCCGAAAGCCGCTTCTCGTTCCACTTTTAAGCTATGATAAATGCCGGTTTCTAAAGCCATTATGCCAATTCCTCCAACTTAACTCGTGGCGCATCGGCCCAGAGTCGTTCTAAATTATAAAAATCGCGGTCGTCACGATGAAAAACGTGAACAACAACATCACCAAGGTCAAGCAGCACCCCACGCGCATGGCTCAGTCCAACCATCCCGCGCACATTCACTTCATTTTTATTCATACTCTCTTTTATTTCTTTTGCGATTGCCTGCACCTGTGTCTCTGAGTTACCACTACAGATAATAAAATAATCTGCAATCAGAGAAAGCTCACTTATATTTAGGATAACTGTATCGATTGCTTTTTTCTCATTTGCAGCTGTTGCCGCTAGTTTTGCTATTTCACCAATTGTTAAGCTCATTCGGCTTCCTCCCTTTTATTGCCCTCAATTTCTTTAAGCAGATAATTCCGCGCCTCCAAAGTTAATGGATAGATGCGCATTTTTTTCTTTATTAAATATTTAATTGCCCCGTCAAAAACAGCTACCGCCGCTTGATCCAGATTGTTCTCCGCGAGAACCCTAATCTCCTCAATCCCAGCAAAATCACGTGTCGGCTCGATGTAGTCGGACACACAGATGATTTTCTCCTGCAGACCCATGCCTGCACGCCCATTGGAGTGGAAGCGCACCGCATTGATAAATTCCGGATCAGTAATTCCAAATTCCTGTTGAATTACCAGCGAGGCGACCGGTCCATGCCAGATGGCCTTCCCATACTCGAGAATTTCTGTTGGGAGCTCCTCGCTTTCCCTGATGTACTTTTCCAAAAGCTGCGGGTCCCAATCCTTACAATAATCATGAAGAATGCCAATCGCTTCTGCCTTAACTGGATCAGCACCAAAGCGCTTCGCTAGTATGACCGAGTATTCAGCAACCTCCAATGAATGGAGATACCTACGCTCGCTGACACTCTGCTTAAGTTGCTCTTTTAGCAAATCAATCTGCCGCCACATATAGCTGATGCTCCTTTATGTATTTTTCGACGGACTTTGGAACTAAATAATCAAGTCCGCGTCCATCGCGAACATACTCACGGATCAATGAAGATGAAATCTCCAACTGCGGCATCGGTACCATCTTTATCCGCTGCAAAAGCGGCTCATCAGACCGCAATTTCGCTCCATTAATTCGGTCCAGCCCGATAAATTGAACCAGCTCAACAAGCTCGTTGATGCGGTACCATTTTGTGAGGGTGCTGAAGATATCGGCACCGATTACAAAACTAAACTCAGTGTCGGGATAGAGTTGCTGCAGCCGAATCATTGTATCGTAAGTGTAAGAAGGGTCTTCGCGCTCGCTCTCGATTGTGCAAACATAATAGCGCGAGTCTAATTCAGCCGCTAACTCTAACATTGCAACACGATGATGATAGGCGCTGATTGGTTGTTCGAGTTTGTGCGGCGGCTTGTATGCCGGCATAAACCAAACCTGATCAAGCTGATTATAGAAAAGTACCTGATCAGCCGCGACCAAGTGCCCAATATGTACCGGGTCGAACGTTCCGCCAATTATTCCTACACGTTTTTTCATTGTTACTTATTGACCCTCACTATCGACGAGTGCCGCAAGCACCGTCTCTTTCATAAAATTTATATCAGGGAGAATCCCTGTCCACTTCTCAAAAGCTAATGCTCCCTGATAAACAAACATACCTAGTCCACTATGCGTAGTTGCACCCTGTTCGTTTGCCTCACGCAGCAGCCGCGTAACAAGCGGGTTATAGACGATATCGCTGATCAGTTGATTACTACAAATCAGCTCTTTCGGAACCAACGTCTTATCAACGCCCGGACTCATTCCGACAGTAGTTGCATTAATGATTAGATCAGCTCCACCAATATATTTGTGTATTTCATCAATTATAGCAATTTCCGCAGGAATTTTACAGCCAATTCTGTTAAGGAGTTTCTCAGCCTTCTTAGTATCGCGACTTAATATCGTTAGGCTTTTGATATTCTGGTCCGAAAGCGCACAAGCAATAGCGCGTGCGGCGCCACCAGTTCCTAGCAGTAAAACATTTTTGTCGGCAAGGTCGACGTTCGTCTCCTCCGCTAATGAACGAAAGTACCCCACGCCATCTGTATTATAGCCAATCAAGCGGCCGTTTTTATTAACAAGCGTATTGACCGCGCCAATCTTTGCAGCCTCCGGGGAAATTGCGTCGAGATAGGGAATAATTGCAACTTTGTGCGGAACAGTAACATTAGCGCCGACAAAATTAAGCGCCCGCAAGCCATTAGTCGCACTCTCTAAATCGCCTTCCGCCACATTAAACGCGATATATTCGTATTTAAGGCCATATTTTTCGAATAGAGTATTGTGCATCAACGGTGATTTAGAATGTTTCACCGGTGAACCCAATAAACCGATTAACTGTCGATCATTACTTATCATTTTCAGACTCCTTTTATGTCAGCAAGATGCTTAAACCAGTGATTTACGGCGCTCGACACTAACTCCTTTTGGAACATGTACAGCAATGTCAGTCGGCTCACCACTGATTGTGACCCAGCCTAAACCCGAAATTACAATATCGATTTTCTGCTTACCATCATAGTGGTAGGTCGTTTTCTTTAATTCCGCAAAGCGACTCAGTTCATCAACACGCGGTGGACTCAACATTTCACCAAGGTGCTTACTATATAGCTCATCCGCGTTGGCAAGCTTTGTGCGGCGGATCGGCAGTGAGTTTGCACGATAACAGACAAAAGAATTTTTAGACGATGATAATTGATCAATCCGCGCTAGGCCGCCCCAGAACAGGGTCTGTTCTCCATTTAGCTGATAGACTGCTGGTTTTATTGTATTCTTCGGTGTAATCTCTTTAAGCGACTCCGGTCCCAGAAAATCGCTATAACGCTCCTGCAAAATTAATCCCGGCGTATCAATGATGTGACAGCCATTCCCAATCGGCAGTTTAATCAAATCCAGCGTCGTGCCCGGGAAATGCGAAGTTGTAATCTCGCCACCTTGAATATTAAGTCGTTTCAATAACTCATTGATGAAGGTTGATTTACCGACATTGGTCGCGCCTACGACATAAATCTCCTTGTTTCGACATGTTTTGTTGATATACTTAACAATCGGATCTAAGTGAAATCCCTTGCTGACACTGGTCAAGAAGATTTGCTCGGGGTGAAGTCCAGCACTTTTAACGTATTGCGATAGCCAACTCTGCATCCGTTCGTGCGTGATATTGCGCGCGAACAAGTCGATTTTGTTGGCAATAAGTATATAGGGATTACCGGCAATATAGCGTGGTAGCGTTGTTACCAGTGTCCCCGCTAAATCGAAAAGGTCAACAATATGCAGAACAACAGAATCATTAAAGTTGATTCTGTTAATTATTTGCGTAAATTCTTCTGTAGCAAGGTCGGTTGGCAACGCCTCATTATAATGTTTAATCCGAAAGCAGCGTTTACATAGCGGCTTATCGCTGTCAATCGAGTCTTCGAGTATCGGCGCACCACAACCACTGCAGGCTCGTCCTGTCATCTAAAATTCCTCCTGTTTAAGCAATCCACGTTTACTCAGCATTTTTATGATAAAACCCTCAAAGAAACGGTTAATCTTAGTTGGTACACCCTCTTTTTTAGAAAGTGACTTTACCAACACAGTATATAGTCCATTTCTATTTCCACCCTTAATATCGGTTAGGCGTTGGTCGCCAATCATTGCTGTTTCATCTGGAGTCACATCTAACATCTCCATTGCCCGATGATAATTATGTGCAAATGGTTTTAATGCTCGTCCAATGTATGGCAAACTGAGTGGTTCTGCAAACTCGCCCACTCTTCTTTGACTGTTATTTGAGAGAATGATTAATTTGATTCCCTTTATTTTTAAATCGGCAAATAGTTGTACAAGCTCCGGTGGAGACTCTAACTGATCCGTCTCGACTAAGGTGTTATCTAAATCCAATAAATAAGCATTAATGCCGGTTTCCTTTAACTGATCAAAATCTAAGTCATAAATTGAATCGACGTACAAGTCAGGTTCAAAATTGGCTAAACTCATCGAATCGCTCCCTTCTCTATAAATATATCATAGAATGCTGGGTAGTTAAACGATAATCTGCGGAACTCCTGTCGCAGGGTGCTTAATCATGATCGGTTTAATACCGTACGCCTCTTCAATGTTAGTTGCTGTCATCACCTCGGCAACTGTACCCATCGCTGCAATTACTCCAGCTTGATTTAAGAGCAGTAATCGGTCGCAATACTGCGCAACCAGGTTTAGATCATGCAATACCATCATTATTGTCAAATCCTGCTCCTGCTGCCAATTCCGCACATGATGCATCAAAAGCAACTGATTACCAATGTCCAAATAGGTCGTCGGCTCATCAAGGAAGAGGATTTGCGGTTCCTGCACCATTACGCGCCCCAGCGAGACGAGTTGGCGTTCGCCACCAGATAGATTGGCGACAGTTTTGTCGCGCCATTCATCCAGCTCGAAGGTGCGGATAGCCTCCTCAATAATCTTATAATCATACTCAGTTAAACTGCTAAGCGGCTTTTTCCATGGATAGCGACCCATTGTCACAATCTCTTCTACCGTAAAAGCCTGTTCACGCATCCCCTCCTGCTCAACAACCGCGAACAATTTAGCAAGGTCGCGCTTAGTATAACTGTCGAGTGGCTTGGCAAAAAGCTCCACCGTCCCCGCCTGAATTGGCAGAATACCCGTCAATAGCTTAAGCAACGTTGTTTTACCGCTGCCGTTCGGGCCGATGATGCCTAGACTTTCGCCCGCATACAGCTCAAACGAGATATTGTTCAGCACAGTTCGCTCCACATCATAGCCGAAGCTCAGATTATGCACTTTTAATATAAGGTTACCCATTACTTCCGCCCCTTCAATGTTCTCCTTAAGAAATAGGCAAAAACCGGCGCACCAATAAAAGCCGTCAGCACACCGATTGGTAGTTCGCGTCCGGGTATAATTACCCGCGCAAGCGTATCGGTCCAGAGCATGAAAACAGCACCGGCAAAAATTGATAGAGGAACTAAGATGCGATGGTCAGGTCCCGTTAACAACCGCATTAGATGCGGAATGATTAGTCCAACGAAACCGATAATTCCGACTATCGATACAGCCGCAGCCGCCATAAAGGAGGCAACAATCAGAATTGCAATTTTCTTTCGTTCGACATTCATCCCCAGATGTGTTGCTGCCCGCTCACCAAGCGACATTACGTTAAGCTCGCGCGCCTGCGATAGCAAGTAAATCGCACCCAAAAGAAAGACTGGCAGCAATACAGCCACATCGATCCAATCACGATTAGCCAGACTTCCCATCGTCCAGAAAATTACCTTTTCCATTGCATCGCCAGAGACGCTAACGAGGAAAACGAGTATGGCACTATTTAGCGCCTGCAAAATTACACCCGCCAAAATTAATGTGTAGGTGCCGCTCTGACTATTCACCTTCGACAGCATAATAACCAGCGTCAGTGTAATGAGCGCCCCAATCAGAGCAAAAATCGGGATAGTAAAATAGCCGACAAGTGAACTGCCGAGAAAAATAATTGCTGCTGAAGCACCGACTGCCGCACCAGAGGACACGCCTAAGATATACGGCTCGGCTAAAGGGTTATGTAAAATACCCTGATAAGCGACACCAGCGATTGCCAGCATAGCACCCACCAGGATTGCTAAGAAAATGCGCGGAAGACGAAGATTAAGAATTATCTCCGCCTCACCCGCACTCCACGTCTGTTCTATGTTGATCAGTGGAAGTTGATTAGCTACAATTTGAATTACTGTTCCTATCGGTATTTTGACCACACCAATCAGTACTGTCGCCATAATCGATAGAATTAACAGCACAAATAAGCCTATCAACCAATACATAAGCTTACGCCGCTTGATCATTGTTTTCACTTGTAAACAACTCCGGATATAACTTTGATGCTAGTAACCACATTGCATCGACGATGCGTGGCCCTTGACGACTGACTAGATTATTGTCAAGATCATAAACATTTTTTGCTTTAACTGCCGTAAGCGCTGACCAGCCCTCGCGATTTAATACGTTTTTAATGGCATCAGGATCATAACTGCCATAGGTCGTAAAGATAATGTCAGGATCTTGCTCAAGCACTTTCTCCTCGCTATATTGCACCCAACCGGACTGATCAACAATGTTGATTCCACCGGCATTGCTTATTAACTCATTCATAAACGTATCAGTACCCACTGTCCATAAATCGCTCGAAATCTCCATCCAGACAGTCTTTCTCTCGTTTGCTGGAATTTTGTCAACGATTTTAGCAAGCACGCTCTGTTTGTTCTTCATTTGTGCGACAAGGGTGCTTGCTTCTTTGGAACGGTTGGTAACCGCACCAAGATCGGTAATTGTTTCGTAAACAGCGTCTATACTCTGCGGGTCATACTGAACTGTCTTGATATCAAACTTCGCAAAAGCAGCAATCAATTCCTCACTATGCGCGCCAAATACGATTAGATCAGGCTCCAGGCTTAGTGCTTTCTCCACATTCGGGTTAAGTCCGTCTTCAAAAACATACTCAACTTTAGTCCGAATATCTGCTGGGTAATCATCATAAATCGTAACAGCTACTAGATTATCCGCTAATCCCAGCGCTACTAGAATCTCCGTATTGCTTGGAAAAAAGCTAATAATCCGTTGCGGTGTTGTAGCCGCGCCATCGCCATCAGCTTCCCCTCCAGGCTCGGAAGTTCCACCACAGCCTACTAATAAACCTGCCATACCAACTACTAACGTGAAAATCAATAAAACAATCAAACCTACTTTAAAATCTTTTCTCATCATGTAATTCCCTCCCTTAAATAATAAAAACCCAATTATTTTTAGAGGGATAATTGGGTACAAAGCCAC
>CAZMPM010000035.1:0-8302 GCA_964568525.1 uncultured Caryophanales bacterium | reverse complement strand
GCATGAACATTAATCGCTTTGTATGATGGCGTATCTAGTAATGCATTCGGTAAAATTTGTCCATAAGCCGCGGTTACAATCAGATCAGGCTTCCAAGCAAGAATCTTTTCAACCGCAAGCGGATCCTTAATGTTTCTCGGCTGATAAACCTCGATACCTTGCTCCTCTGCATACAGTTTCACAGGTCCTGGCTGAATGATCTTTTTTCGCCCGACCGGTTTATCCGGCTGCGTTACTACGCCAATAACCTCGTGTTCAGATGAACACAAAGCTTCCAAGCTTTTCACTGCGAAATCTGGCGTTCCCATGAAAATAATCCTCATAACTGCTGCTCATCACTTTCTTCCGGTTCATTTTTTGTTGAAATTTCTGCGCGTTCTTTTGCAACTTCTGCTTGAATCATTTCAGCGTCATAAGTTTCTTCAGCTAAGTCAGTAAAAAGTTTGCCATCCATATGGTCCATCTCATGTAAAATGGCACGTGCAAAAAACCCCTCGGCATTAATAAGAGTCTCCTTGCCCTCACGATTTAGTGCTTTAACGATAATTGTATTTGAGCGCGTTACCCGGCCGTAAAGCCCAGGTACGCTGAGACATCCCTCTAAACCTGTCTGCTCATCTTTACATTCAACCAGTTCGGGATTTATCAATTCAACTAAACCATCACCCACGTCAACCACAGCAATTCGCAATGGATGAGAGATTTGAATGGCAGCAAGACCAACACCTTCAGCATCACGCATTGTCTCAACCATATTATCTAACAACTTAATTGTGCGATCTGTAATCTCTACTACTTCCTTAGATTTCTGCCTTAACAGTGGATCACCATCAGTTATTATTACCTTTATTGCCATCGTTTAACCTCCTCACATTAACATATAGGGATCTATATCTATCGTAATCTGTAAATCACGATCCTTCAATTCCTCAAGCACTTCAATTAGAACTTCATTTATTTCTTCTATCGTTGACTCTCTCTCTTGATATTTAATCATAGTTTGCAGACGATTTCTATCTTTTATGCGTGCAATCGGTGAACTTACAGGGTCCGAAACTGTAGTTTTACTGGAAACAACCTTTTGTAATCTACTCACAAATAGCTTCGCCGCCAACATTACTTGTTTTAAGTTGGGATGGCTAAAACCGATTAGTACAAGTTTGCTAAATGGTGGATAATTCATCTTCCTCCTAAGCTCAGCTTCTTCATGATAAAAACCAATATAATCGTGCTTCTGCGCGTAACGGATACTATAATGTTCCGGCGAATAGGTCTGAACAACAACTCTACCGGCAATATGGTGCCGACCAGCTCGCCCACTCACCTGTGTCAACAATTGAAATGTTCGCTCAGCAGCACGAAAATCAGGCAATCCTAAAATTGTATCTGCAGCAACAACACCAACTAAGCTAACGTTCGCGTAATCTAAGCCCTTGGCAACCATCTGTGTGCCCAGCAAAATATCTGTTTTGCCATCGCGGAACGTCGCAAGAATCTTCTCGTGCGAACCTTTACTTGTAGTGCTGTCATAATCCATTCGTGCAATTCTTGCCAACGGGAAAAGCTTATTCAGTTCGTCCTCAATCTTTTGCGTACCTGTGCCAAAAAAGCGAATATAATTGCTTTTGCACTCAGGACAGGAGGTTGGATTTTGGACCGCATATCCACAATAGTGGCAGCGGAGAACATTGTTTGTTCGATGATAAGTAAGAGAAATATCACAATGCGGGCATTTAATAACATAACCGCAGGAACGACAGCTGACAAAAGTCGAGTATCCACGCCGATTTAAAAAGAGAATCGCCTGCTCACCGCGTTCCCGACACCCAGCAAGCTCCCGCAGCAAACTACGACTAAACATCGAGCGATTACCTAAACTTAGCTCGTTTCGCATATCTACAATTTCGACTTCTGGTAATTGGCTATCTCCAATTCGTTCGTCAAGTTCTAATAATGTATATTCCCCAGTAAGTGCTGCATGATATGATTCTAGCGATGGTGTGGCACTTCCTAACAGCAGAGTTGCATTGTTCTCCTGTGCACGCCACTTGGCAATATCACGAGTATGGTATCGCGGATGCTCTTCCTGTTTATATGATGTCTCATGTTCCTCATCAATAATGATCAAACCAAGATTAACTGCCGGTGCAAAAACCGCAGAGCGCGCTCCAATCACGATTTTTGCCTCGCCACTGCGAATGCGTAACCACTCACTTAAGCGCTCACCAGGTGACAGTCGTGAATGTAACAACGCGACTTGTTCACGAAAACGACCACGAAACCGCTCAATCATCTGCGCTGTAAGGGCAATCTCCGGAACAAGGAGAATCGCCGAAAACCCTTGATCCAACTGCTTGTCAATCAACTCTATGTAAACTTCTGTTTTTCCACTGCCGGTAATGCCATGTAATAAGGCAATTTTCGACTTTCTCGCAGCTGTCAATTCCAATAACTTCGCAAGCACAGCCCGTTGCTTAGCAGTTAGTACGACTCGTTTATCGGCTAGATTCTCGGTCAATACGAATTCTTCATCTCGCTCGACAATTTGAAAAAGCCCTCGTTTAACTAAGGCTTTTATGCTAGTTGAGTTAATATTAAGTTCTTTTAAAAGGATTGCCTGTTCAATTACAACAAGTTTTTTCGCTAGAAAATAATCGATAATCTGCTGTTGTCGAAGTGAATTTGCCTGTAATGTAGCCTTCGCCTTTAACAGGTCATCACGACTAACTGATAATTCAATGAATTTGATCTGTTTAGGCTCAGCTTTTCTTTGCGCTTTTAAAGCAGTGGGCGTAAGCAATTGCAGTATGGTGTATAAATGTGATGAGTAGTAGCGCTTCATCCAGAGAGCAAGTTTTACCATCTCTTCATTAAGCGTAGGCTCATTATCGAGGCAACTAAGTATCTCCCTAACGGAAGCTATCTCCGTCTCTTTTTTTAAGGCAACTACATATCCTAGTACCTCACGATTAGCAAGCGGAACCATAACGCGTGATCCAAGCGAAACAATCGGCACTAGATTTTCTGGTATTGAGTAATCAAAACCACTATGTCGAATATCTGGTATATTCACAACTACCTGTGCATACACTACTAAACTTCACCTAACAATCTATTTCTAATCTCGCTTAGAATAATCTCCGCAAGTTGATATTTACTAAGCATTGGCAAGGCAATCTCCTCACCGTTTTTTGTAATAATTGTAATTATATTTGTGTCAGAACCAAAGCCTGTGCCCTGCTCTAAAATGTTATTTGCCACAATCAGATCCATATTCTTAGCACTTAACTTCTGTTTTGCATTTTCTATAAGGCTGCTACTTTCAGCAGCAAAACCAACTAAAATCTGATTTGCACGTTTCCTTTTCCCAACTTCCGCAGCAATATCTTTAGTTCGTTCTAATCTAATTTGCATCTCGTCATCATTTTTTTTGATTTTTTCGGCTGAAAAGTCCTTTGGTCGATAATCAGCAACTGCTGCTGTTTTTATTATCAGATCAGGCCAATCAAGATTATTAATCACCGCTTCATACATTTCAGCAGCTGACTCAACATTGATTACTTCAACTCCGGCAGGTGGCGTTAAATTTGTTTTACCGGTGATCAATAGCACCTCCGCCCCTCTGTTTACCGCGTTTTCCGCAAGTGCGTATCCCATTTTCCCAGTAGAATAGTTTGTGATAAAACGAACAGGATCAATCGCTTCGCGCGTAGCTCCAGCGGTGATTAGCACCTTCTTGCCGTAATAATCCTTATTATGATTAAAAAACGATTCAACTACTGCAACAAGTTCCTCAGGCTCAGGTAAACGCCCTTTGCCTGCGTAACCTTCTGCCAGATAACCGACTGCAGGCTCAATAATCATAACCCCGCGTTCAGCTAGAATCTGCAAATTATTCTGTACAGTGGGATGATAATACATATCTTCATTCATCGACGGTGCCAGCATAATTGGAGCTTTAACAGCCAATAGCGTAGTCGAAAGCATATCATCTGCAATACCATAGCTCATCTTTGCAATAATATTCGCCGTTGCCGGTGCCACTAAGACTAAATCTGCAGATTGAGCAATATTAATGTGAGCGACATTTTTAGGATCATATTCGTCAAAAGTATCTGTATACACGTGTTTTTTTGACAAAACTTGCATCGTTAAAGGAGTAATGATTTCAGTAGCAGATTTAGTCATAATCACTTGCACATCTGCGCCATTTTTATGCAGCGCACTAACAACCGATGCCATTTTATAAGCAGCGATTCCGCCAGTTATGCCGATTACGATCTTTTTACCTTTCATTTTACTCACCTTCTATGATTAATTCACCTTGTTCGATTTCCTCAAGTGCCATACCAACATATTTAGTGGAATGTGGATTGCGAATCGTTAAGTTACCCTCATTCTTAATCGTTCTAGCACGCTTTGCGGCTGCGATAACTAAGGTGTACTTACTATTTACCTTATTAAGTAATTTATCAATTGATGGATATATCATTCTATCTCCTCCTCAAGTAAACTTTTTAAATAATTTAAGATTCTTTCTTTTCGATATCTTTCGGCTTCAGTAATTGTTATTACAGCATTGACCGCCTTTTCTAAGTCATCATTTACAACAATATAATCGTAATTGCCAGCCATTTTAAGTTCTTTTATTGCAATATCCATTCGTCCCTTAATAATGTCCTCATGTTCAGTTCCACGATAGGTTAAACGATTGCGTAGCTCCGCAAAAGATGGCGGAATTAAAAATATGTAAACACCATCAGGATAGCTTAAGCGTACATTAAGCGCACCCTCTACTTCAATCTCCAACAATACGTCGCGACCTGCTGCCAGATTTTCTTCAACAAATTCCAAAGGAGTTCCATAATAATTCCCACAATATTCGGTCCACTCTAATAATAGACCATCGCTAATCATCTGTTCAAACTCATGACGATTTTTGAAAAAATATTCTAAACCATCTGTCTCTTCAGGACGCGCAATCCTTGAAGTTGCAGAGATTGAATAAATCAGATTAGGTTTTTTCTCTCTCAACCTCGAGCAGATTGCACCTTTGCCAACACCAGAAGGTCCGCTTATAACAATTAATAAGCCTCTTTTAATTAACATGCTAGTCTCCTCAACTCCTACTCATCTTTACTGTTTTCTTGACTTACTAAGCGATTTCCCATTGTTTCTGGCTGAACAGCAGAGAGTATAATATGATCAGTATCCATCAGGATAACTGCTCTAGTCCGACGCCCATAGGTCGCATCAACCAACTTATTCTGATCACGCGCTTCCGATATGACTCTCTTAACCGGTGCTGAATCAGGGCTGACAATTGCAATAATCCGATTCGCAACCACAACATTCCCAAAACCGATATTTACTAGTCTGATCATAATTTAGAGCCTCCTTTGCGTATCGACACTAAGATTATTCAATATTCTGAACCTGCTCACGTATTTTTTCTAGAACGCTCTTCAATTCAACCACTAATTGGCTGAGTAATTTATCATTCGCCTTAGAACCAATTGTGTTAACTTCACGATTCATCTCCTGAATCAGAAAATCAAGCTTTCTACCAACAGGCTCTCTCTCTTCAAGAATTTGTGCAAACTGCTGATAATGGCTCTTTAAACGACTAATCTCTTCATCAATACTTGCTTTATCGGCAAAAAGCGCTACCTCCGTCAAGATACGTGTATCATCAAGCTCAGCTTGACCATTGGTTAATTCCTTAATCCGCTGACTTAACCGCTCTTGATAATCAGCAACAACTAGCGGTGCCCGCTCTTCCACCTGCAACAAAAACGCAATTGATTCCGCAAGTTTCTCTTGCAAATCATTATATAGACTCTCGCCCTCAGCTAAGCGCATTTGCAATAACTGCTGACAAGCAGAATCCACAATCGCAATCAACTGCTCGCCGATGTTTTCCGGCTCCATCCGATTATAACCGAGATTAACTGTATTGGGAAACCTAAGTAGCTCAGTAGCACTGAAATTTCCTTTAAGATTAAAACGCTCATTTATCTCATTTACCGCAGTAAAATATTGTTCAATTAGCGACCAATCAATCTGTAAAGACTCAGTAGAACCCTCTTCGCGGTCGAATGATAGATATAAATCTACCCGCCCCCGTGTGGTATACTCCTTAAGTTTGCGCCTTAACTGCTCCTCCATGACGAAGAAATCTTTAGGCATTTTAAAAGCTATCTCATGAAATTTATGGTTTACACTTCTAATTTCAATCGTAATCTTTAAATTTCCTAGTGTTCCTTCCGCTCGCCCAAAGCCTGTCATACTTTTGATCATCTTATTATAACCTTCTCTCTCGCTTAAAACTCAAAATTATGGCGATACATCCTCTCACGAATCTCATTGATTACGCGTCTCTCATCGGCTTCATCTTTCGCAACAAAAGTGACAGAAAAACGCACATAGCTGCCAGCATCATCCCACGGCACAGTCGATATCAACGATTCTTTGATTAAAAATTGTGAAAACTCTTCACCGCTATTAAAGCGAGCACCATTTTTGATACCTTTCGGGATCTTTACATACAAAAAGAACGATCCTTGGGGTTTAGTTGCATGAAATCCTAACTCGCGCAGCAATTCAACCAACTGGTCATGACGGCGTGAGTATTTTGCGGCTGTCAACTCAGTGATCTGTGGATGGTCAAGAGCATATACTCCCGCCTCCTGAATCGCTAGAAATTGGCCGGAATCGGAATTATCTTTAATATTAGCAAAGGCCTTTACCACTAACTCGTTACCAGCTACGAAACCTAGACGCCATCCAGTCATATTAAATGATTTGGAGAGCGAGTGAATCTCAACACCTACATCTTTGGCACCGGCAACTGACAGGAAACTTAGTGGTTTCACCCCATCAAATGTAAGCGCCGCATAAGCAGCGTCATGAACAACAACAAGCTGGTTTTTGCGAGCAAATTCGATTATTTCTTGGAAAAATTTAACTGTTGCAGAAGCACCTGTCGGATTGTTCGGATAATTGATGTAAAGTAACTTCGCCTTAGCAAGCACATCGGCTGGAATCGCCTTTAAATCAGGCAGAAAACTGTTTTCAGCAACAAGCGGCAGATTATAAATATTTCCACCCAAATATTTACTATGCGTAGCTAATACAGGATATCCAGGTACAGTTACCAGCATATAATCGCCGTCGTTAATGAAAGCTTTTGGCAGGATTGATAATGCTGACTTAGCACCGATTACGTGCAGAATTTCAGTATTAGAATCAAGCCCCTCTACTCCAAAAACTTCTGCCATATAACGAGTTGCCGCATCCTTAAAAGCTTGACCACCATTATCAGCATAGCCACGATTTTCTGGTTTCTGTGCGGCAGCGTATAATGTTTCAATTACACCTGCATCAGCCATCTGATCCGGTTCACCTACACCCAGATCAATTAACTCGACGCCAGGATTCTCCTTTTTAGCAGTCGCTTTTGCTCTTTTAATCTTCTCAAACTTATAAATTGCAGTATCCTTACCAAAGTTACTGCCACCAATTCTATTTGCAAAAAGATTCTGAATATAGTGCTCCCCCATCGCTACTCCCCCTCATGATTGTCATTTTATTAGTTTAGTACAACTACATCTATTGTACCACGAAATACTTCGGTCGCCTCGCCGGTCATATAAACATGGTTATCAACTTCGTTCCATTCAATTATTAAGTCTCCACCTTTTAAACTTACGGTAACGACACGCTTAGTCATTTTATTTAAAACAGATGCAACTGCTGTGGCGCAAGCCCCGGTTCCACAGGCTAGAGTCTGCCCAACTCCGCGCTCCCAGACGCGCATTATTACTAGCTCGTCCGAAATAATATTGACAAATTCCACGTTTGTTTTCTTCGGAAACAATGGGTGAGTCTCAATCTGCGGCCCCCACTTCTCAACTTCAAAATTTGCAGCATCATCGACATAAATAATTGCATGAGGATTTCCCATTGAAACAGCAGTATATTTAAAGGTTCGTTCATCTACATTAATTGGTTGCTCGATAATCAATGGCTGGTCGAGAGTTGAAGGAATCAACTTGCCTTCAAGTATCGGCTCACCCATGTCAACAGTTACAGAATAGACGCGTTTGCCACTCTCATCTAGGTGAAGTTCCACCTTTTGCACTCCAGCTTCAGTCTGAATGCTAAGTAAATTACTGTTAACAAGTTGGTAATCATAAGCATATTTCGCTACGCAGCGGATTGCATTACCACATTGCTCCGCTTCGGTGCCATCAGCATTCATAATTCGCATCCGAACGTCTGCAGTCTCTGATGGTAGAAT
>CAZMPM010000034.1:0-8427 GCA_964568525.1 uncultured Caryophanales bacterium | reverse complement strand
TGATCGCAATCAAGTGATAAATGTTGCAAGAGGAATTCTTGATGATGCAAGAGACAAGGTGCGAGATGGTGCAAATGCGTATGATTATGAATACTCGGCTGCTTTAACCGACTATAATGTTGTTGTTACAATTACAAATTATAAAAGTTATACAGGGCTTAAAGATATTCTTGTGACAGTAAGCAAGAAACAGAGCCGACTTGGTGAGGTAAATATTAGAACAGTGGTGTGGCAACATGCGAATGAATAATGAAAAAGGTGCGACACTAATTGAATTATTAGCTGTTATTGCTGTAATTAGTATCGTTATTGGTCTAATTGCTAGTGCACAGTTTGCCTGGTTTAAAGGTACGAACGATTTACAGAAACAGACACTTCATCAAGAAAAAGTTAGATTTGCTGCTGAACAGTTGGTACGCGATATCGAGTCTGCAAGTTCACTGGCTAAACAGGATGGAGCTATAGCTGTTGGTCAACCAATGGTGACTGAAGTTGTTGAGATTGAGCTGAAAAATGGTTCTGATTCTAGATATCTGTTTAATCGCAATACTGGTGATTTTATGCTTGAACGCGGTTCAGTTAATGTTGTTCTTGCTGTGAACGTTGATAATTTCTATCTTGATCCAACGGATGGGACGAAGTATATAATAGATTTTATTCTAAAAGATGTTGATCCGAGAACTGGCCAGAAGTATCGAATCCTAACAATTGCTCGACCGATTAACTGGGGTTAAGCCAAATAGAGAGAAGAGCTGGGGTGTAAGTTATGAAAACATTTCGAGATATAATTAAAACAGAGAACGGAGCAGCGCTTATCTTGGTTCTATTTCTCGTTGCGGTAATATCGATTAGTTCTTCAGCCCTAATTATTAACAGTTTATACTCTACTGAGAATGCCTATACTTCACAGAAAGAGATTAAAGCGTTAGAACGTGCACGTGGTGGCGTCGAAGAAGCGTTATATTTGATTGATCAGAAGGTTAGAGCACGACAACCTGTAACTAATTTCACCATAGGCAGTTATAACGAATATTATGAAGCAACTGTTACGGTTGCTGCTGGTAAGTTTGTCATTCAATCGAAAGCGCATTACCCAACATTGCTTGGCGAGAAGTTCGTAAAGTATGATGTTAATGGCGATATTATTATTGATACAGCTACTGGATTAGGAAGTTTCACTAGTGACTTTTTTAATTATGCTGTTGTAACACAAGTTAATGGAAATAATACCACTTTCTATATTAATGATCCAACAAGCATAACGATGAATGGTATTGTCAAAGCGAAGGTTCAGATTATGCAGAATGGGAATGACCGAACGACGAATTTCACTAGTGGTTGGCAGATTCAATCACCAATGTCTACAACTGACTATAATACACGTTTTCAAGCTTTGAAAACGCAGGCTAATAATTCATATCCACAGCCACCTGCTAATGTGTATGGTAGTAATAATCTTTCTCATAGTTATAGCTGGATACCTTATCGTGATAGTACAACATATAATTCAACTACTTATGCGAAGAATTTTACGATAAGTGCTGGCAGGTTACAGAAATATACAGTCACTGTGAATGGTAATCTGCACGCGGATAAAATTACCCTATCGGGATATAATATTAAACTGATTGTTAACGGTAACCTCTATGTGAAAAACCTGAATATGACAGGTGCTGATAAGTTAGTATTACAAGTTAATGGGAATATCTATTGTGCGAACAAAATGGATTTAAATGCAACTAATAGTGAGATATACGCAACTGGTAATGTTTATGTGTTAAATAAAATGGAGGTCAATGGACCGAATGCTCGCTTTACGGCTAAAGGCAGCTTGATTGCTCCTAATATTAAAACGAATAGTTCTGGTTCTTCAAATTCTGATTATGTAGAGATTAATGTTGGAAAGGATTTAATTAATTTAGGAACAGCAAATAATACATTTCAGTCAACTAGTTCGAGCGGTAGCACTAAGCCGTTATTCAAATTGAATGTTGCTGGACTTTTTATTTCCAATGGTGTAAATATTGTGATTAATAAGAAAGCTCAGATTAAAGCCGGTTATATTGTATCAGGAGGAGACTTCTATGTTGATGCAAGTACAGACAGCAGTGATTATCTATACGTTGGTGGAATTGCAGCGAGATACCTCCTCATTCAAGAGATTCGTAATATAACAATTGGAACTGGTAGTGGTGGACCTCCAACGACATGGGTTGGAGATACATTCGTTATTACTAACTGGCAAGTTGCTAAATAGTGCACTAAAAGAAGAAAGGTTTAAATGGTTTAGTAGTTAATGGATTTAACTAAAGAATTAATGATTCGTGATCTTCCAGCAATGGAGCGCCCGCGCGAGCGGATGATAAAGCAAGGGGCACAGGCTTTAAGCAGTAGTGAGTTAGTGGCAATCTTATTAAGAACAGGCAGTAATCGCGAGTCAGCATTGCAACTTGCTCAGACACTACTTTCGGAGATTGAAGGAATTGAGAACTTAAAACAGATTACAATTGAAGAATTAACCGCAATCCATGGGATTGGTCAGGCAAAAGCGGTACAGCTGTTAGCAGCTGTCGAGCTTGGTAGAAGGGTGCGCGACATTAATCCAACCGCAAAGTATGCGATTCGCATGCCGCAAGATGCTGCTCAATATGTGAGCGATGATTTAAAACATTTGCAGCAGGAGCATTTTATAGTATTATTATTAGATACGAAGAATTGCGTCATCTCGCAGGAACTGATTACAGTTGGCACCTTAAATTCCTCTATTGTTCACCCGCGCGAGGTTTTTAAACCAGCTATTAAGAAGAGCGTCTCCGCAATTATTCTTGTTCATAATCATCCGAGCGGTGATTCAACGCCAAGCAAAGAGGATATAGAGGTAACAAAAAGACTGATTAAGGCTGGACAACTGATTGGAATTGATGTACTTGATCATGTTATTATCGGTGGAAGTGGTTATACTTCGTTGCGCGAAGCACAATTGATATAATTATCGGGAAAGGTTGAGTACGATAAACCAAGGTAACTTTAACAATAAAAACTTAATAATCATCCTTTTAATTGTTGTTCTTCTCGTGATTATTGTTGGTTTAACAATTAATTATCAAGAGATACTACTGCCGGAAAAAGTTATTAAGGATGCTACCGCCTGGATTCAAGGTTTAGTGAGTAAACCGGTAAACGCTGTTGCTGGTTTTTTTAGTGACCTTAAGGGTTATCGTGCCACCATTAATGAGAATCGCGAGTTAAAGATGAAACTCGTAGATTATCAACAGTTAGAAGTGAATCTCGCTCTTTATAAAAATGAAAATCAACGTTTGAAGGAGCTGCTCGATTATCAAACCAAGAACATTGGTAATTACGAGTTATTAACGGCGAAAGTTGTTGCTCGCTCTCCGGATAAGTGGAATAACATGCTCGTTATCGATAAGGGTTCGCAAGATGGTATAAAAAACGATATGACGGTGATAACCGGTGCTGGCTTTGTTGGTAAGGTTTACAAGACTTCTTATTATTCAGCCAATGTGCAACTGATTACTGATATTAGTCATAATAGTTTTGTCTTTGCCTTAATCCATAGTGAACCGAAACTTTACGGCAAGATTGAAGGCTATGATAAAGTCAGGAATCTACTTAAAATTAGCCAGACCGAACATGATATACTGGTGGAACCAGGCACCTATGTGACAACTTCAAGTCTTGGTGGTGTTTTTGCTGATGGAATTGTGATTGGACGCGTTACGGACGTTATTGATGATGATGCAAGTGGTCTGCGCAAAACAATCTATGTCCGCCCTAGTGCTGATTTGTATCATCTTGAAGAAGTTTTAATTATTACTGACTATCTACCAAGCACAGTGGAGGAGGATTAGATGCGAAAACGAATCATAATCCCACTCCTTTTTTTTCTATTCTTGACTGACGGTCTATTGATACCATTTTTGACAAAAGCTGATTACGGATTAAGTATTTCTATCTTCCCGCGATTAGTGTTGGTAACCATTGTTTATATCGCTGTTTATCATCGGCTCTGGGATGCGCTGTTAATCGCGTTTATCTGTGGTATCTTAACTGATCTTTTGTTCGGCCGTGTTTATGGTGTCTATACAATTAGTATGGTTGGTGTAGTCTTTATTAGCATTGCTTTTGTGGGGCTCCGTCATCCAAGCTTTTTCTATTATATGATTGTGCAGCTGGTCGCAATTAGTAGTTTTGAAATATTTGTTTTCGGTCTACAGAAAATATATGGTTTAGTAACGGTGCATTTTGCTGAGATGATACTTTATGTGATGCTGCCGACGCTGATATTTAATCTGCTCTGGGCGGCAATACTGTATCCAATATTAAACCGATTAATTGGCAAAAAAACTATTTAGATTAAGGATGTTTTTTGATGAACGGACATAACAGCAACTCCACCTTTCGTTATAATCTACTTTTTTATATCGTCTTTATTTTATTCGCGATATTAGTAGGTCGACTTGGTTATGTCCAATTAATCCATGGTGAGGAATACTTGGCACAGGCAGAAAGTTTTCGCAGCAAGTCGATTCCGATTAATGCTTCTCGCGGGTTGATTAAAGATATCAACGGTGAAGTGCTGGTTAACAATATTAGAGCTTGGACAATTACTTTCGAAATTGATGATGAATTGAATCAGAATTATGAGGAAATAGCCGGGATACTTGCAAAACTAACAAGTAAAGGAGCCGCTCCTGATTCAGCTGAATTTCTGGAGGATAAAGAGAGTATATTAAAAAACATGGATGTTGGCCCGGTTTTTCAGGCATCTAAATATATTCCAAGAATTGTAAAACGCGATGTTGATGATAGAACTCGAGCTTATATCGAGGAACATCGTTCGGAACTTCCAGGCGTTAATGTAATTAATGATGAGATACGTGATTATATTTATGATGATTTCATGGCGCAGGTAATTGGTTACACGCGCGGAATCCCTGGGAGCGAAACTAATTACTATTTAGCGCGCGACTACAAATTGACGGATCGAGTTGGTCGCTATGGCTTGGAAAAACAGTATGAGGATGTTTTGCGCGGTCAAGATGGCTCTTATCAAATAGAGATAAGTAGTTCCTATTTAAAGCTCGAGGCAGGAGAGATTATCAACCCAGTAAGTGGTAACAATCTCATTTTAACTGTGGACAGGGGTTTTCAACAATCAGTTGAGAAGATTTTAGAGAAATATATTGTTGAATTGAACAAAAAAAGTGAAGATATAACTCTGGCGACGGCTGTAGTGCTTGACCTAAAGACTGGTGCTGTAAGGGCGATGGGAAACTACCCGCGCTATAATCCGAACTGGTTTAACGATGTTGTATCAACGGAGCTATACCAAACATCAATCATGCCTTACGAGGGAAACACGGCCATTCGCGGGCGCTACGAAATTGGATCAGCAAGCAAGCCGGTTACGATTCTTGCAGGACTTGAAACAGGGGCAATAAATGCTCAAACAGTAATTAATGACCAAGGAAGAGTTGCTTATGATAAGAATCAATACGGCGCAACACTCTATTTAAGAAACTATGGTGGACGAGCTCTGGGGTCGATTAATCTTCAGAACGCCTTGAAATATTCTAGTAATGTTTTTATGGGTGAAGTATCACTACGAATGGCAGAAATGTACGGGATTGATCAGACGATGGCGTATTACCGCTATTACGGAAACATGCTTGGATTGGGCGCAAAAACTGGCATCGATTTGCCGGAAGAACTGACTGGCATTGTTGCCAATAATCGCAACTATGTGATGCAATCAATTGGCCAAAATGATACGTATACGGCTCTACAACTGGCACAGTTAGCTGCAACCATCGGTAACGGCGGTTATTTAATGGAGCCTTATTTAGTTGAAGCGATTGAGGAGCGAAGTGCTGCTGAGGGCTTAGGTAAAATAATTTATAAACGTGAGCCGAAAATAATCAATCAACTTGATGTAAAAGCAGAAAATCTACGTGCAATTCAACAGGGTATGGAGTTGGTAACTGGACCTGGAGGGACTGCTGCTGGGAGTTTTTATGGTTCAAAGATTAAGGTTGCCGCTAAGACAGGGACTGCTGAGGTAACTAATCGCGCTGCACATACGATTATTACCGGCTATGCGCCTGCTGATAATCCGGAAATGGCTTTTTCAGTAATCGTGCCATATGGGGATGTTAAAGGATTTGCAGCAGGTAATATTGCCAGAGAAATAGTCGATGAGTACTTTCGGGTATATAGGTAGGGGAGAAACCGACTAATGGATTTAAACAGTAAATATTTTAGACAGATTGATTATATAATGCTGCTAGTAATTATCGGGCTAGCAGTCTTTAGCTATCTTGGTATTTCCAGTGCAAAACCAGAAAGTGCTAATGCACTTAAACAACTGTTCTGGTACGGACTTGGGTTAATCGTGATGTTAGTCATCATCTTTATTGACTATGAATTAATCAAACGTTCCTCATATGTTTTATATGGACTAGGAATTGTTTTATTGTTGGGACTGTTTATATTTGCCGATCCGACGCGTGGAGCTGCTAGTTGGTATTATCTTTTTGATGGTCGTGTCGGTTTTCAGCCATCAGAGCTGGCCAAAATATTTACAATTATGGCACTCGCGCGTTATTTAGATGATCGCAAGAGACTGGAATTTAGGCGTTTTCGCGAGCTAATCATACCTTTTACAATAGTCGGTATACCGCTGATCATGATTGTTTTGCAACCGGACCTTGGCACCGCGCTGATTTTTCTTGCTTTTTTAGCGGTGATGCTGTTGATTTATGGTGTTAGTGGCAAACATTTTGCAATTATGGGCGCTATTGCGGCGGCATTCATTTCAGTGCTGGTTCTACTATATAATTTTTTGCCGAACGTTTTTTTCAAAATAATTCAACCTGGACAGTTTGACCGGATAACATCCTTTATCGACCCAAGCCGAGACCCGCTTCGGACAGGCTATCATGTGAATCAGTCGTTGATTGCGGTCGGCTCGGGCCAGCTTGCGGGCGTGGGTTTAGGCGAGGGAAAACAGGGTCGTTTTAATTGGTTGCCAGATTCACATACGGATTTTATTTTCTCAGTAATCGCTGAAGAAATGGGCTTTATTGGTGCGAGCACACTTATTCTATTATTATTCGTTTTACTTTATCGAATTTATCGAATAGGGACAACAGCGCCGGATACTTATGGTATGCTAGTAACAGCAGGTATTGTTGGAATGTTGATTTTCACTATTTTTGAGAATATTGGAATGACGATTGGGATTATGCCAATTACCGGGATTCCGCTGCCGTTTGTTAGCTATGGAGGCAGCTCGATTCTGACTAATTTTATTGCAATTGGTTTAGTGTTAAATATTGGCGCAAGAAGAAGTAGACGGCTTTTTGATTAGACATAGATTCTTATTTTAAATTGGAGTGTAAAAATGAACAGAATTATAATTAACTATGATAAAGATCGAGTGCGCGCTGCTCTCGTTGAAGATGACCAGTTAGTTGAGTTTCATGTTGAACGTGCTGAAGCAAAGTTGGTAGGGAATATTTACGTTGGTAAGGTGGTAAATGTTCTACCTGGGATGCAAGCAGCTTTTATCGATATTGGATTAGAACGTAATGCCTTTCTTTATGTTGATGATACCTACTATCACGGTGAGGACGAGGATGTTGATGAGAAAGAACACCCACATAGTATTAGTGAGGTACTGCAAGAAGGCGAAATGATCCTGGTTCAGGTTAAAAAAGATATGTTTGGTACTAAAGGTCCGCGTGTTACTAGTTACATATCACTTGCTGGTAGAATGGTTGTTTATCTGCCGCTTAGTGATCACGTGGGTATTTCCAAAAAAATTGTTGACGAAGCTGAGCGCGACTCGCTTCGTGAAATTGGACATAGCCTAGTGCAGAAAGATGAGGGAATGATTATCCGCACTAAAGCGCTGGAAGCAGGAGTAACGGCGATTGAGGAAGATTTAGCAGAACAACGTAATCTCTGGCGAAAAATCTATAAACGCAGCGTGGGCGTAACAAAGCCAACCTTAGTGTATAAAGATTTCGATTTAACGCATCGTTTAATTCGAGATATTTTTACGGAAGAGATTGATGAACTGGTAATTGATGATGCGGAGGAATATGTCCAGATTAAGGAATTTATGTCGGAAACGATTGAGGAATTGGCTGACCGAATTACTCTATATCAAGGTAAGGATGTCTTTTGGGAATATAATATTGCACATGAGATTGAAAAACTGATTAAACGTCAGATCTGGCTAAAGAGTGGTGGCTATATCATTATTGAGAAGACAGAGGCATTGACGGTCATTGATGTTAACACTGGCAGGTATGTTGGACGTACAAGCTTGGAAGATACGCTTTATCGCACGAATATGGAAGCAGCAGCCGAGGCGGCTAGACAGTTACGGCTACGTGA
>CAZMPM010000033.1:0-8850 GCA_964568525.1 uncultured Caryophanales bacterium | reverse complement strand
GGAGCGACTTGAGGGTTGCGGGTTAATCTTTGTACCAACGGTTGAGGCAGTTCACGAGTGGACCAACAAAATAAATTCTCGTTTTTCTGAAAAAAAATTAAAAAATTTAAAATATTTTCAAAAAATAAAAGGAATTCATGCAGGTGATCGCGAATACTATAAACAGGTAGATAAATTCAGAGAAGGCGAGATCCGTTTTCTAGTGACAACAACGATTCTCGAGCGCGGTGTGACCTTTTCTAATCTGCATGTTTTAGTGCTAGATGCTTCTCATAATATTTACGATGAATCGACACTTGTCCAGATTGCTGGTCGTGTCGGACGGTCGCAAGCTTATCCGGGTGGGTTAGTCTGGTTTGCTTCTAAGTATCAGACCAATTCAATCAAGCGCTCAATCAAACAGATTCAAAGGATGAATCAGCGTGCATGCTTAAAAAATTCTTTTACAATTTAATTGTACCGCAAGTCCGCTGTCCAATCTGTAATCAATTAACCGTTCAGTTGGTGAAAACGGGAATCTGCCAGACTTGTGCCGATTCCCTGGTTAAACCTTTTGCGCCTTTCTGTGATCGTTGCCATAAGCCTTTTGCAACGGACCGTTATGCTGCTTCAGTTGATCAAGAAAATCCAAGTTTACTAGTTTGTGCCGATTGCGTGCGATCTAAGTCTAGCGGAACCACCATCCACCGCTATCAACGTAGCTCGTGGCTTTATAACCAGTCGGCACAAAACCTAATTTTTTTATATAAATATGGAGGCAAGCGCAGTATCGCCACGCCGTTGGCGCGAATGCTGTACCTAACCTATCAAGAGTATTATTCCGATTGTCAGATCGATTTTATCACCGCTATCCCACTGCATCAGGGACGCTTGATTGAGCGCTCCTTTAACCAATCCGAATTAATTGCTACTCAACTAAGCAAGCTAACCGGCATCCCTTATTTAACTGCACTAATCAAAGTAAAAGCAACAGAAAAACTCAGCAAACAGGTGCGCGCTAACCGCTTTATTCAGACTGAACACAGTTTTCAAGTTAATCCTGCTGAAAGCGCTAGACTTGCTAATAAACGCCTACTCATCATTGATGATATTTATACAACCGGGGCAACAGCTGAACATGCGGGTTCGACGCTAATCAACAGTGTTGGTGTCGCAACAGTTTATGTCCTAACCGTAGCTCGCGCCTATGATCAGGAAATTTTGTCGTAAATAATTGTTGCATTTTATTTTGCAACAGTATATAATGCCATTTATACGTAAAATGTTTAAATATTCAGTTTTACATTATAATTATGTATCGAACTATAAGACAAAGGGGTAGAAAAAATGAAAAAGTTTAAAGTATTATTTACATTAGTAATTGCGGTTGCCTTAATTTTTAGCTTAGCAGCTTGTAATGGTTCTGCTGAAGATGAGCCTAATAATGATGTTGATAATGGTACAACCGATAAAGTTTACGTCGTTGGTACAGATGCAGAATATCCGCCAATGGAATCAATCGATGAAAACGGCAACTATATTGGCTTTGACATGGACATCATCAGAGCAATAGCTGAGGCTGCCGGAATTAAAATTGAAATCAAACACACTGGTTGGGATCCGATGTTTGCCGGTCTTGATAATGGTTCAATTGACCTTGGTATTTCATCAATCACAATAAGGGAAGACCGCCAGAAACTTTATGATTTCACCGATCCGTATTTCCAAGCTAACCAATTAATGATGGTAAAAAAAGGTTCTGGTATCACAAAACTTGCTGATTTAGCAGGTAAAAATATTGGTGTTCAGACTGCTACAACTGGTAACTTTGTCGTAGCGGATGCTTTCGGTGAGACTTATGCTGGTATTAAGGGATATAATGAAGCGCCTGCAGCAGTGGATGATCTGCTATTAGGTCGTCTGGATGCCGTTGTTATTGATAATGCAGTTCTTCAAGAGTATTTAAAAGTTGTTCCGACTGCAGCATCAGGTTTCGAATTAGTTAAAGACCCTGAGTTTGAAGTTGAGAACTATGGGATTGCGGCTAAAAAAGGTAGAACTGATGGGCTGATTAATAAGGTAAATGAAGGTCTTAAAAAGATCAAAGCTAATGGCACATATGATGAAATCTTCAGCAAATACTTTGGAGAATAATATCTAGAAATAAATAAAATATAAATATAAATAATAATGCGTAACAATCTATTATTGTTGCGCATTATTCTGTTATAATAGACATATAATGAGAGATTGGAGATATACATGGAGTCGTTTATTGATTCGTTAGCTTTGAATTTGGGTGTAGTATATCAATATAAAGAGCTGTTCTTTCGCGGATTAGTTAATACAATTCTGCTGACGGCAACGGGGCTGTCACTTGGATTGGTTCTGGGTTTAATGCTGGGAATCGGCAAGCTGTCTTCAAGGAAGATATTTAGTTGGCCTGCTGCTCTGTATGTAACTATCTTTAGGGGAACGCCGCTCTATATTCAGATTTTGATTGTTCATCTGGTTGTAATACCGGCAATCGCTGCGGCGATGGGGACAGCTCCACCGGTGGCATTGGTTTCTGGTATCGTGGCATTGTCGCTTAATTCGGCAGCCTATATTGCGGAAATTTTCCGTGGTGGGATTCAGTCGCTTGACAAAGGCCAGACTGAAGCTGCTCGTTCACTTGGTATGACAAAGTCACAGACGATGCGGTATATTGTTATTCCGCAGGCTTTTAAGCAAATGTTACCACCACTTGGTAACGAGTTTATCGCGTTATTGAAAGATTCATCCTTATTGGCGGTTATTGCTGTTAATGAGTTATCTTATGCATCGACAATGGCTTACAAGGCGACTTTTGTTAGGACCGGTCCCCTATTAACAGTAGCGCTATTATACTTAACTTTAACGGTTATTCTGTCGTATTTTGTTAAGTATCTGGAACGGAGGCTGAAGACTGATTGATTAAGATGAACAACGTTAGAAAAAATTTCGGTTCACTTGAGGTTCTAGATGACGTTTCCTTGCATATTAAAGAGGGAGAAGTAGTCTGCATTATCGGGCCGTCTGGTTCCGGCAAAAGCACCCTGTTGCGGTGCATGAATTTGTTGGAAGGTATTCGTGAGGGGCAGATTATAGTGTTGGGGAATGATTTAACTGATCCTAAGACTGACATTAACGAGGTACGAACCGAGGTCGGGATGGTGTTTCAGAATTTTAATCTGTTTCCGCACAAAAGCGTAATTGAGAATATTACATTAGCGCCAATTAAAGTCCGGCACTGGTCAGTGGAGGATGCGAATGCAAAGGCTCGCGCCCTGCTTAATAAAGTTGGTCTTAACGACAAGGTTGATAGCTTTCCCAATTCACTATCAGGCGGTCAGAAGCAACGTGTAGCAATTGCACGCGCGTTAGCAATGGAACCGCGGGTAATGTTGTTCGATGAACCGACCTCGTCGCTTGATCCGGAAATGGTGGGCGAGGTGCTTGAGGTTATGCGTGCACTTGCGCGTGAGGGCATGACAATGGTTGTTGTGACGCACGAGATGGGTTTTGCGCGTGAAGTGGGTGATCGCGTTTTGTTCATGGACGAAGGCAAAATCGTTGAGGAAGGTAAGCCGCGAGAGTTGTTCACTAATCCGAAGCACGAGCGGACGCAGCTGTTTCTGAGTAAGGTGCTGTAGTTTTCATAAGAAAATAAGTTTCTCCTTAGTGGAGAAAGTTCAATATAATGAAGGAGGAGTTCAACATGAGATATATTATTCGCGGAGAAAATATTGTAATTACTGATGCATTAAGAGACTACGTAGAAAAAAAGGTAAGTCGAATCGAGAAATATTTCGATACTCCCCCAACCTCTGACATCAATGTAACAATGCGGGTGACCAAAGGTGTGCATATTGTCGAGGTAACAATTCCGATGCCGGGACTTCTAGTAAGGGCGGAGGAACAAAACGAAGATATGTACGCGGCAATCGATTTAGTGTCAGCTAAACTGGAACGCCAGATTCGTAAACACAAAAAGAAAATCAATGATAAGTACCGCCAGCGTGGAGGAATAAGCAATCTGTTTATTGAAGAAGCGCGGAACAATTTAGAGAATAGTCTAGGCGAGCTTGATGAAGAGATCCAAATTGTGCGGACGAAACGTTTTAGCGTAAAACCGATGGATCCCGAAGAGGCAGTCTTGCAAATGGATATGTTAGGGCATAATTTCTATGTCTTTGGTAATATGGATTCCGGGGAGTTGAATGTTGTCTATAAACGTAAGGATGGCAAATACGGCTTGATTGAGCCGAATTAAGGTGCCGAATTAAGTTGTCTGAAACCGTGTCTGAACAAAAGACGATGCAATGCATCGTCTTTTTTATATTTAATGTAGCATCGGTTGTGCCGGCGTATCAACAAAAATGCTGCCGGTGATCGTTGTCAGCTCGATTTTGTAGAGGCCGTTACCAAGTTTGGCAGTTTTTTCAGCAACGATTACCCGATTGACGCTAGAGACGACAACCCATTTGATATTGCCATCAACGGAACCGATATCGGTTTTAGCGTTGATTAGTGCATCACTGTTAGCCGGCAACGTAAGATTGATTCGACCATTAACCGTATCAACATCAATATCGGCCGCCAGCTTATCAAGCTTAACATCAATCCTCCCATTGACGACTTCTAAGTCGAGTTCGCCAAAGACATTCTCAACCGTAATGTTCCCGTTAACCAGATCTCCGCTCACCAGTAACTGTTCTGGAACCTCTAGCTTCAGACTAAGTGTCGTCACCGCTTTGGATAATAAAATACTTGCGTCAATTCCGCTACTATAATCATTGTCATCATCGCCGTAAGATATTACAAGTTCATTGCCGGCAACTTTGGTGGTTAGGGATTCCGCAATTTTCGCTTCTGCAGCCTGCTGATTTTCAGCAATAACAGAGATTGTACCGGTTAATTTTATTTTGTCAGTTTTTGTCCCGACAACTTCTAGATTGCCGTTAGTGAAATCGACTGTGACCTTATTAACAGCATTAGCACTTGTACCTGCTGGGAGCTTAATTTCTTCATCAATGCCAATTTTATAGCGACTCCAGTTTGCAGTAGGCAACTTTTCAACGTCGACACTATGTGCTCCGCTAAATACATTAAAAGAAACAAACGGACTATTTAGATAGGCAAATCCCAAACCAAAAATAATTGTTAGAATTACCAGAATCGCGATTATACTGATGATACCGAACTTGACTTCGCCTTTTGCAAATATAGTAAAAATAAGGACTTCTAACCCCAATAAAATTAAGATTAGCGGCACCCCATACTTAACGGCCGTCCATAAATCGATATCAACAAATAATTTTGTTAATAGGACAACGCCGACTGCCAAAAACAGTATTCCCAATGTAATTCGACCAACACGCCACTCGCGCATTTTGCATCCTCCTAAGCTAGTATTGTTATATTAGTAGATACTTCATTTATACACCTTATCAAATGGAAATTCAATAATCGTATTTGCTGTAGATTAAGGTGCAGATAAAATGTATTTATTGCTGATAAATATGTTAAAATATATGATAGTTATGGTAGTTAAACTGAGAGGGGTTAAACAATGTTAAACACAATCAAAAAAGCGTTCGGTGACAGTAATGAGCGCGAGTTGAAACGTATAAATAAATATGTTGAGGAGATTAATCGGCTGGAAACGGCGATGCAAAGTCTTTCCGACGAAGAATTGGCCGCTAAAACAGAGCATTTTCGCGAGCGGCTAGAACAAGGTGAAACGCTCGATCAACTGCTTTCTGAGGCGTTTGCGGTCGTTAGGGAGGCTTCTGTCCGCGTGCTCGGGCTAAGACCTTTTGACGTGCAGTTAATTGGTGGCGTTGTTTTGCATCAAGGCGATATTGCCGAGATGAAAACCGGTGAAGGTAAAACATTGGTTGCAACGATGCCTGCTTATCTGAACGCACTACCTGGTAAGGGAGTTCATATTGTTACGGTAAACGAATACTTGGCGCAACGTGACAAAAACACGATGGGTCAGATTTTCGAGTTCCTTGGATTAAAGGTCGGTCTAAATATTAGTGACATGAGTCCGGCTGAGAAGCAGGTAGCTTATGCCGCCGATATTACCTACGGAACAAATAATGAGTTTGGCTTTGATTATCTGCGTGATAATATGGTTATTTTTGCGGAAAACATGGTACAACGGCCACTCAACTATGCAATTATTGACGAGGTTGACAGTATTCTGATCGATGAGGCGCGGACACCGTTAATTATCTCCGGTAAAGCGGCAAAATCGACCAATCTCTATAATTTGGCGGCACAGTTTGCTAAACGCCTTAAACCGGACGATTACAAAATGAATGAAACAGAGACTAACGTTAATCTGACTGATCAGGGTGTTGCGAAGGCTGAGCAGACTTTCAATGTTGAAAATCTATTTGACCCAAATAATATGACACTACATCATCATATTAATCAAGCCGTTAAAGCGCATGTTGTCATGAAGCGCGACCGCGACTATGTTGTACAAAATGGCGAGGTAATCATCGTTGATGACTTTACCGGTCGTTTGATGCATGGCCGTCGTTACAGTGATGGTTTGCATCAGAGTATTGAGGCGAAAGAAGGCCTGCACGTGCAGAGCGAGAGTATGACGCTGGCAATAATTACGTTGCAGAATTTCTTCCGGATGTATCAGAAATTGTCCGGCATGACCGGTACTGCCAAAACCGAGGCAGATGAGTTCCGTCGCATCTATAATCTAGATGTAATCGAGATTCCGACAAATAAACCGATGATTCGTGAGGACCTGCCGGACGTTATTTACAAAACTGAAGACGCAAAATTTCGAGCAGTTATTAAGGAGATTGCTAAGCGTAACGCCAAAGGACAGCCGCTCCTTGTTGGTACGGTCTCAATCGAGAATTCCGAGCGTATTTCCGACATGTTGAGCGCCGTCAATATTGGGCATAGTGTTCTTAATGCGAAGTTCCATGAGCAAGAGGCAGAGATTGTTGCAAAAGCTGGTCAACCTAGCACAGTTACGATTGCGACAAACATGGCGGGTCGCGGTACTGACATTGTTTTGGGCGAAGGAGTAGCCGCGATGGGCGGACTTCACATTATTGCAACCGAACGCCACGAAAGTCGGCGAATTGATAATCAGCTACGTGGTCGTGCCGGCCGTCAAGGTGACCCGGGTTCGACGCAATTTTATTTGTCTTTAGAGGATGATTTAATGCGCAAGTTCGGTGGCGAGCAGGTGCAAGGCTTAATGGACCGTCTCGGTATTGAAGATGACCAACCAATCGAAAGCAAATTGGTTACTCGCTCAATCGAGAGTTCGCAGAAAAAAGTTGAGGCGAATAACTTCGATGCGCGTCGTGTCGTTTTGCAATATGACGATGTAATGAACAAACACCGCGGCGTTATCTATAGCCAGCGGGCGGAAGTTTTAATCAGTGATAATTTGCGCGAACCGATTCTTAGCATGATTTATAACTATGTGGAGCGCTTAACAAATTATTATTTGCCGGAAGAAGTAATTCCTGAAGAATGGGATCTAGAAGGTTTGTTAGATGAAGCCGAAAAGAGCTTCTTGAAGCCAGGCGCCTATGTGAAAAAAGATATCTGGGGCAAAGAGCCGGAAGAGGTACTCGCGTTATTCAACAAAGTAATCGAGCCGCAATATGACGAGCGTGAGGAAGAGTTAGGCGAGCAAATGCGTGAGTTCGAGAAAGTTGTCGTGCTTAAGGTCGTCGATAGCAAATGGATGGACCACATTGATGCGATGGACCAGCTGCGTCAGGGTATTCACTTGCGTGCTTATGGACAGGCCAATCCGCTAATCGAGTATCAACGCGAAGGCTATGAGATGTTCAATATGATGATTCAAGGCATTGAAGAGGAAGTTACGCGCAGTATCTTTAAGGCTCAGATTACGAGCAACCTCCAACGTGAAAAAGTTGTTGAGGAAGAAGGAACCAGCTCGAGCGACGCGCCGGCGAAAAAAGCGCCAGTCAAGACCGATAAAAAAATTGGCCGCAATGAGCCATGTCCTTGTGGCAGCGGCAAAAAATATAAGCACTGCTGTGGTGCGAATTAGTTTTGTAGGGGGATTAGATAAATGGAAGATTATTCTTTACTTAAAACCGATCTTGCTGGTCTAAGCAAAAGAATTGATGAACTCAGGAGGTCGCTTTGACATTCCTGCTAAGCAGCAACGCATTGCAGTATTAGAAGACCAAATGAGTGCGCCAGATTTCTGGATTGATCGTGAGCAGGCAGCAAGAGTAATGACAGAGTCAACTAAGTTGAAAGATGAGATCAAGGCGATCGAGTCGGTAACAGGTCTAGTTGAGGAGCAGAAGGTTCTATTGGACTTGATCATGGAAGCTGTCGCTGTTGATGGTATGACAGAAGAGGAAGTATTGCCGCTTTCAAAAGAATTGACGAGTGGCTTAAGAAAATTAAACGAAACAATGAAGCGGCTCGACTTGCAGCATATGTTAAACGGGCCGTTTGACCGGAATAACGCGATTATGGAGATTCACTCAGGAGCCGGCGGTACCGAGTCGCAAGATTGGGCAGAGATGTTAATGAGGATGTATATGCGCTGGGCGACTGATAAAGGCTTTAAAGTGGATATTATCTCGATTCAGGCCGGCGATAGTGCTGGCATCAAAAGTGCAACGCTACTTTTTAATGGCGCTTACACTTACGGTTTGCTGAAGTCAGAGCAGGGAGTGCACCGATTGGTGCGGATTTCACCGTTTGACTCATCGGCTAGGCGGCATACCTCATTCGCTTCGGTTGATGTTATGCCGGAATTTGTTGGCGAGATTTCGATTGAGATTAAAGCTGAGGATCTAAAAATCGACA
>CAZMPM010000032.1:0-9161 GCA_964568525.1 uncultured Caryophanales bacterium | reverse complement strand
AGCTCTACCGGCAGACGTCCGCGCGTATATTTAGCAGCTTTGCCCGATTGATGCTTGTTGACACGCTCTTCTAAATTATTAGTGTAGCCCGTATAAAAACTCCCATCTCCACACTGCAAAACATAGACATAATGTAGTTCATCGTTGCCTAACTCCCGATCATCCCCGAAATAAATCTGCATAATTTCTTCACTATATTCGCCCGGCGCAAGATATACAACCAACGGCGGCAGCACATGCAACTCCTTTCCGCCATCCTTAATCGCCTCAACCAGCACCATCGTTGCTTCCTTATCCTCACTCGGCTGCACAAAACGAATCCGCTTCGGCTCAAGTCGCTCCGCGCGCAGCTCCGCCATAATATCAGATAGACGCGAGGCTCGGTGCACCATCGCCAACCTCCCACCAGCTTTTAACAGTTGCGAACTAATATTAACCACCTCGCGAAGGTTGGTTGACAATTCGTGGCGCGCAATAGCGTAGTGACGATTCAGGTTATGCTCATTGCCAGTTATCGGTAAATAAGGCGGATTGACAGTGACTAAGTCGATACTGTCCTTCCCCAATAGCCTGGGCGAATCCTTTAAATCAGCCGTCAAAATCGTAATTTGTTCATCTAGTTCGTTTAGCGCCACACTGCGTCGCGCCATATCCGCCAATCGGTCCTGAATCTCCACACCGTAAATATCGGCCTTACTCCATTTTGTTAGCAGTAGCGGTATTACACCGTTTCCGGTACACAGATCCACTATACGACCTTGCTTACGCGGTTTAGAAAAATTGGCCAGCAGAACTGCATCAATTGAAAAGGAAAAGACCTCACGACTCTGGATTATTTTAAGTTTTTCTGTTAAGTAATCGATCCGTTCTGAACCGCTCATTATTCTCACACCGCCTATTAAAAAAACTCTTAGCAATCTAAGAGTTTTACTTATTTATTCAGAAAGGCGAGGCAGAATAGACAGTCGCCTTCGCTACGCAACCCACCATAATGCAAATTGCAGACGTGAAAACCCTCATTATAGATGCGCGTTAAATTATCGTAGCCCTCTCCAACAGGCTTCTCACTATATACTTCAGTAACAACTGAACCCAGCTGTTCCTGCAACTGAGCTTGCAATTGTTCATTCTCCATCATAAGGCGCTGGTTCTCCTCAATCAATGCAATTATTCGCTGCTTTAACTCAAGCATCTCATTATGAATATCAGCAATTTCACCTTCGATGCCAGTAACCTGCATATATAATTCATTTTTGCTCATACTACTTATCTCGCCATATTTAAAACTCTTCATCGCCTTCAGCTACCTCATCTAATGGAAATGATTCTATTTTTTTCGTATCGCTAAGTTCAATCAGAACTATTTTTTCACGCTTATTGACCTCTTTTACGCGTCCAGCACCAAGCGATGTCATTACATTGCTGCCAATTGCTGGGTAATGGACACTGTCGCCTTTACTCTCATAATTGCAACTCTCGTATTTTAAACAGCACATCAAACGCGAACATAGTCCACTAATTTTAATCGGATTAAGCGATAAATTTTGATCTTTCGCCATCTTTATCGAAACCGGTTCGAATTCACCAAGAAATGTTTTGCAGCATAGTTCTCTCCCGCACTGACCTATACCGCCAATCAGTTTCGCCTCATCACGAACACCAACTTGTCGGAGTTCGATGCGTGTTCGAAAAATCGCTGCTAAATCTTTAACCAGTTCGCGAAAATCAATCCGTCCCTCAGCCGTAAAATAGAAGATGATTTTGTTACGGTCAAAAGTATATTCCACATCAATGAGATTCATATCCAGCTCATGCTCAGCAATCTTTTCCTGGCAGATGCGAAAGGTTTCAGCCGTATCTTCACGATTCTGCCTAACTGTTTCAGCATCTTGCGAGCTGGCAATACGCATTACTTTTTTAAGCGGAGCAACAAGCTCGCTCTTCTTAACCTCTTTTTCACCTATCACAACCTCGCCATACTCAACACCGCGTGCGGTCTCAACTATAACATGTTGATCCTTACCCAGCTTATACTTGCCAGGGTCAAAATAATATATCTTACCCGCTTCTTTAAAGCGTACTCCTACCACTCTTTGCACGAGTTATATTCCCTCCCATTGCGAAAAGATTATCTGCTCCAATGTTAACTGGAGATTCGCATTATAATCCAGCCGTTTTTTAGCTTCTAATATTCCTTCTGTCTGGTTTATTAAATTATCCTCAGTAAATAATTTCGACTGTCGCTTAAGCACATCAGACTGTTCTGGGTAATTGAGGCCTTTGTACGTAGCGCCCTCTACTCTTCCCAACTTAAAATCTAATAAATCGCGATACCATAATAATAGCATATCAAGCAGGAGTTGGATATTATCTTTAATTTCCTGCTCCTTGATTAGTTGATTCGCCACACGCTGCAAAGCAGAATACTTACGAAAAACTATTTCCTCCGTCCATTCTACCACTATGCTTTTAAGCATGGCAATCAGTTCACTGCCATTTTCGATACTTGCCTCTATCATCACAAAAGGCTCCTGCGGTTGAAAACTGAACAGTTGCGCCCGCGAGCGAATCGTCGGCAACAGTTGCTGGTAATTTTCAATCAGCAAAATCGAAACAATATTATTTATCGGCTCTTCCAACAGCTTTAGCAGACTATTCGCTGCCTGATCGGTTAGCGCCTCCGCTTGCTCAATAATAAAAAGTTTGTAACGTGCATCGACCGCTTTAAATCCAATATCTCTCTGTGTCTGCCTGATCTGGTCGATTTTGATTGATTTGCCATCGGGAGCAATCCAGAGTATATCAGGGTGGTTGCCGCCTCTGATGCGAATGCAATTGCTGCATTTGCCACATACCTCGCCTTTGCTCGCTGTAGCTTCATCCAAACAATTAAGTACCATCGCAAACTTGAGCGCTACCTCCGACTTACCAACACCTCGTGGCCCAGCAAAAATATAGGCATGCGAAATCCGTTGCAATCGAACTTGCTGTTGCAGCTGTTCTATAATTTGTTGCTGTCCATCTGTCGCCGCTAGTACCATCTAACTATGCCCTCAATTCTTACTGATCACTGTTGCTCATCATTTTAATAGCTATGCACGCTTTCAATAGGCATAACAAAAACCTTAGCGCCGCCAACCATAACCTCAACCGGATAAGACAGGTAAGCGTCTGCACTTCCACTAAAAGACGAGATTGGTGATACAGTATGTGTACGCCGCATACAGTTCTCCTCAATTAGCTTTAAAACCGCTTTAACCCTATCATCCTCAACACCAATCAGAAAGGTAGTGTTACCCGTACGCAAAAAGCCGCCTGTACTCGCCAACTTCGTAGCACGCACATTATGCTCAGACAGTGCATTACTCAGCTTATTACTATCCTTATCTTGTACGACCGCAACGATTAGCTTCATACCAATCACCTCGATATTAAATCTAGAAATTTATCTAAATCATGTTGAACAATTGATGCAATCTTTTCAAGCGAATTTCCTCCATTAATCCGCAGAATCCGCTCACCTTCAGTCGCCGCAAGATGTTCAAAACCTTCAAGTACCCGTTCATGATACTCAATTCCCTTCTGTTCAATCCGGTCAAGATTCTTGGAAAACTCTTGATGATGTCGTCCCAGCACGCGTTCGCGCCCCTTCTCCGGAGTTACCATAAACAGATAAGTCCGTGCCGGTTCAAGTCCTGAACTGGAATATTGATTAATATCCTCAATAATATGCTGAGGAATCCGATTACCAAAAGCCTGATAAGCAACACTAGCATCTATAAAACGGTCACAAAGCACAATATCACCGGCACAAAGTGCTGGAATAATAACCTCATGCACCAGCTGTGCGCGCGAAGCTGCATACAGTAGTACCTCTGTCTGACTAACAAGCTCGGTATTTTCTGGTCGCAGCAGAATCTGCCTGATTTGATCGCCAATCGCTGTTCCGCCAGGGTCACGCGTAGTTGTAACCTTGTAACCTTTTGTGCGCAGGTAGTCTGCCGCTAGTTGTAACTGTGTTGATTTTCCGGAACCATCCGGCCCCTCAAAAGTAATAAAGATTCCGCTCACATTCGTTCCCCCTACAGATAATGTTTGTCTAGTTTATCCAAGCACCGTAACATGCGGTCTGAGTTGTTCGCCTTGAGCAACCTGATTCACACCATGGATGCTAATACCGGCCCGCAAAAGTTGCTCCAGATATTCAATCATTTCAGATGAAATCCTCTCACCTAATTGTATCACAGGAACGCCCGGCGGATAAGGTATAATCATCGCCGCAGCAACTCTATTTGCAGCATCCTCTAGAGGCACTATTTCGTGCTTACCGGCTAAATTTGTCGTTAAGTCGATCTCTTCAAAACCACTCACAAAAGTTGGAAGTTGCAACCGCTCATTTCTGCCGCTAACAAGTTTGCCATCAATTTCGAGCAACGCCATCGCCAACAAATCTAATTCCACCGCAGTCGTTCCTGCTGAGAAGACACAAAGAACGTTGCGCAAATCAGCTAACTCAGTATAAATCTGTCTCGCTTGTAACATCTGGTTTAGCTCACCACCAGTAAAGAGGGTGGTCGAATCCTCATAAGTAGTGCCACTCTTAATATGTATAGTTAATTTTAGCGGATCAGACTTGCCTCCACACACTCCACCTACAAGCTCAATCTGTTGCAATCTGCCTTCCATCCGTTCATAAAAAACCACTAAATTACGTAACACATCACGCCATAGACCGGATCCCTCTTTCGCAATCCAAGCCCGTGTCAAATCAAGGGAAGCCATGATTGGATAAGATGGGCTAGTGGTCAGCACCATCGCTAGGAAGAAGCGTACTCGCTCAGGGTCAACTAACTTGCCACGCAGATGCAACATCGAACCCATCCCCATCGCGGAAAGCATTTTGTGGGTGGATTGAACAACAACATCTGCTCCTTGTTGCATTGCTGATTGCGGAAAATCCGGGTGAAAGCCAAAGTGTGCACCATGGGCCTCGTCCACAAGCAGCGGCATGCCATACTGATGCACAAGACAACTTATCTCATTAATATTTCTAGTCATCCCGTAATAGTTGGGGTTAGTAATAAGGACACCTTTGGCATCGGGGTGCGAATCGAGCGCGTCACTTAGTGCTGTGAGCGAGATACCAGCAGCAACTCCTAACTCCTCATCAATTTCCGAAGCAACAAAAACAGGCTTCGCTCTCGCCAGTAGCAAGCCATTAACCACTGATTTGTGGACATTGCGCTCAACAATCAGCTTTTCTCCTGCGTTACATGCAGCAAGAACCATCGCCAAATTGCCGGCTGTCGTCCCGTTTACAAGAAAAAAAGTGCGCTCAACATGAAACAGTTCAGCCGCCAGTTGCTCCGCCTCGCCAATTACAGCGGTTGGTTGATGCAAATCATCTAGACCGAGCAACTCGGTTAAATCAAGCTTTAACAGCTCCTTATAGAACTTCGCACCCAGCGAATTAAAGCTTCTCCCGCCCTTATGGCCCGGAATATGAAAAGCGGCTTGCGACTGTTCATGATGAGCGACTAATCGTTCATAAAGTGGTGCATTGATTTTTGACATCCGTTTAGACATAGCCTTTCTTTTTAAGTGCCTTTAGAGCATCTGCAGCTTGTTCATCTTTTACTTGGTATTCCAAATCTTCGCCTATTACCTTAGCACAGCGACCACCATATTCCTTAAGGGTCTCTTTAATCTCTTTAAGATCTGCCTCTTTTTTAAGTGGATACGTTACCTTAGCCATCATTGTCACCTCACTTTTATATAAGTTAACTTATAATTCAACACGACCAGCTAATGCTTTGCTAATCGTTATCTCATCTGCATACTCTAAATCGCCACCAACAGGCAGACCATGTGCAATCCTTGTGACCTTGATCCCTGTCGGTTTAACAAGTTTAGAAATGTATAACGCCGTTGCCTCTCCCTCAACATTTGGATTAGTCGCAAGAATAACTTCCTGCACTGTCTCATCGTTCAAGCGCAAAAGTAGCTCCCTAATCCGCAGTCGGTCCGGACCAATCCCCTCCATCGGCGACATCGCCCCGTTTAACACATGATAGAGACCATGAAACTCGCGAGTTCTCTCCATCGCAATTATGTCTCGCGGTTCTTGCACAATACAGATAACTGATTGGTCACGATTAGTTTCCTCGCATATGTGGCATGGGTCATTAGCCGTTATATTGTAGCAGATTGAGCAATAGCTCAGCTCTGTATTAACAGCCTTTAGCGCATCCGCCAGCTCATCAACATTACGCTGGTCCATTTTAAGAATAAAAAAGGCAAGACGTTGAGCTGTTTTTGGTCCAATGCCAGGAAGTTTCGACAGACCCTCAATTAGTTTCGCTAATGGTTCCGGATATTGGTATGACATCTTTTATCCTTTCTAAAACAGGCCTGGTATATTAAGTCCGCTGGTGTATTTGCCAAGTTTTTCAGTACTTAACTCATCCACCTGCGCAAGTACATCATTCACAGCGATTAAAATTAAATCCTCAAGCATTTCAACATCATCAGGATCAACAACCTCCGGGTTGATTTTAATGCTAACAATCTCTTTATGCCCATTAGCAGTCGCTTTAACCACTCCGCCGCCTGCACTGGCTTCTAATGTCAACTCCTTCAGTTCAGCTTGTGCACGTGCCATATCTTGTTGCATCTTCTGAACCTGTTTCATCATTTGATTCATGTTTTTCAAGTTAGTCTCCCCCTTTAATTTCTAAAATATCTTCGCCAAAAAGTGAAATAGTATCAGCAACCAGCTCGTCCGCTGATTTTTCTTGCGGTTTCTTCTCAACTTGCGGCGGTTCGACAATCTGTTGCCAGTCGCGCAGCATCACATTAACTACTTTGTAAGGAGATGCTAAATTTTGTTCTACAACTTCTTCTATGAGTTGTAAATTCTCCAGTTTATTGGATGTGTCGCGGTGCATTAAACTTTTGAAAGCGACTACAATGCGCTTATCCGCCACACAGACCGGCTCGCCATCGATAAACCAGGCATGAACGTTGATTTTACGTTGCCGTAATGTCGCCAGAACAGCGTTCCATTCTTCTTTTATGCGCCAGATTTCGTCATCATCAGCCGCATTTGCAAGGTCACAGAGCTTTTCGTAAGTAGAAAGCTCCATATTATTTGGAATGGTGCCATTGCCATTTGCGACGCGCGGCGCTGTTTTAGCAGCAACTTCCGGCTTCGCTTCTGGCACCGCTTCCGGTTTCGCTGCTGTTACTGGTGCCTTTTGTTCGGTCGCCGTTGGTTCCACTTTTGCTACTGGTTCCACTGTTGTCGCAGGTTGCCCCTGTTTCACAAACATGCGTGATGCCCGAATTAAGGCAAGTTCCAAGACAATCCGATTCTGCGCCGTAAATCTTAACTCGCTCAAATATTTGTTTAACGTTTCTATCATTAGGTACAATTGCTCATCTGTATAACTGTCTGCCGCTGCAGTA
This sequence comes from uncultured Caryophanales bacterium, assembly GCA_964568525.1. GTDB lineage: Bacteria > Bacillota > Bacilli > Tepidibacillales > Tepidibacillaceae > CAYZPB01. The sequence continues at coordinate 1,694 of CAZMPM010000032.1, read as the reverse complement.
AACTCCTTATCAGCAATTATTTTCGCCTTAATTTCTTCAAGGCCCGGCGCCGTCTTATAGAGTAATAAATCGCGATAATAAAAGATTAGATCTTCAAGAATCCGTTGCGGCTCCTTACCTTGTTGAAGTAGCTGATTTGTTTGTGTTAGCACCTGATCAGTCTGCCCAGCACGAATTTGCTTAGTAATCTCTGAGAATTCCTGTGTTGAGATTCGACCGGTTAGCAAAAGAACATCGTCTGTTAAGATCTTCTTACTGTCCGTAACCATGGCAAAAGCCTGATCCAGCAAGCCCAGCGCATCACGCATTGCTCCCTCCGAGTAACGAGCAACTAACATTAACGCTTCCGGCTCAGCAGTATAGCCTTCCGCTACCACAATCTCTTGCATGCGACCAATCATTTCAGTCGCCGAAATTCTTCGAAAATCAAATCTCTGACAACGCGAAATTATCGTCAGCGGCAGTTTATGCGCCTCTGTCGTTGCTAAGATAAAAACAACATGCTCCGGTGGTTCCTCTAGCGTTTTTAGTAACGCATTGAAAGCCTCCGTTGTAAGCATATGTACCTCATCAATAATATAAACCTTATACTTTACTTCCGTCGGCGTGAACTTCACATTCTCACGCAGCTCGCGAATCTCATCGACGCCACGATTAGAAGCAGCATCAATTTCAATTACATCAAGCAAGCTACCCTTAGTAATCGCGATACAACTGTCGCACTCATTACATGGTTCGCCACCAACACTATTCTGGCAGTTAACCGCCTTTGCCATAATCTTGGCGACGCTGGTTTTACCGCTCCCACGCGGTCCAGCAAAAAGATAGGCGTGCGAGAACCGTCGCTGCTCTAGTGAGTTAACAAGCGTTCGCGTTATATGCTCTTGACCAATAACTTCGGCGAACTTTTGTGGGCGCCAAGCTCGGTACAGGGCTAAGTAAGCCATCCGATACACCTCGTTTATTTATTTGCTTATATTATACCGTTTTTGTGATCCCTTTACAAAAGAAAAAGACCTACCAATTGATAGATCTTCTTAAACAAAATTTAAGTCGTGCACCTAATATTGATCACCCTACCCAAGCGTACTACTGCAGTTAACTCAAAACAGGCTGACCTACAACACATGTGGACATCTGCTTACCGCTGCTTCCTTCCGGACCTGACGGACTTCACTGAGCCTCATTGTATAGGACCCATTCATCAACGCCACTTGCAGCAGCCGGACCTTAAATAGGTATGACCGCTATTAGGGATTCGACCCTGCTCTAGCGGGTTGCAGGCTACAGGGCACCGCTACCTCCCCATCTAGCACGACGTAAGTGTAATTATACATCGGATTCTAAGTTGGGGCAAGTAATAAAAATTAGTCAGTTTATGTTGTAAAGTCTTACAATAATAGGTAAAATGTAGATAACTTAGTGAACGGGATACAGATTTTTATAAAACAAAAAAACTCCCTAAGGAGTTTCTAAGTGCACCATCGTGCAGTAGGTCCGAGCCTACGTGGTCGCTAAAAGCTTATTTGAACCTTGTAGTGTTTTCAGTAATTTTATTATATCACAGTAAGAGAGGGTGTCAATTAAATATGTCTAATAACAATACAGATTACTATCTAGGTCTTGATGTAGGAACAAATTCTATTGGTTATGCAGTCACGGATGTAAACTATAATCCATTATTCTTTAAGAAA
>CAZMPM010000031.1:0-9282 GCA_964568525.1 uncultured Caryophanales bacterium | reverse complement strand
TTCTGTCAATATGCTCCTGGCATTTGAAAATCCGACCATTATAGACGCGAATTCCTTCAAAAACACCGTCTCCATAAAGTATTCCTTGATCAAATACAGATACTTTAGCCTTTGACCGCGGAACATACTCTCCATTTAAATAGACAACCATTTCTTTGCTCATCACTACATCTCCCTCATATTTTTAATAAATTTATTTTAGAGCCTTTAAAATCAGCTCTCCCATACCTTTAGTCCCCACAAGTTTCATGCCTGGACTCATGATATCACCAGTCCGATAGCCGTCATTTAAAACCTGCTCGACTGCTGCTTCAATTGCCAACGCCTCTTTCTCTAAATCAAAAGAATAACGTAACATCATCGCAACAGAAAGAATCATTGCAATCGGATTCGCCTTATCCTGTCCCGCAATATCCGGTGCTGAACCATGAATTGGCTCATACATACCTAGGCGCTTCTCACCGATACTGGCTGATGGCAACATTCCGATTGAACCAGTAATCATGCTTGCCTGATCAGACAATATGTCCCCAAACATGTTTTCCGTTAAAATTACATCAAACTGCTTCGGATCACGTACCAGTTGCATTGCAGCGTTATCGACATACATGTGATTAAGTTCTACTTCCGGATATTCCTTTGCAATACGAATTACTACCTCACGCCACAATCGTGATGATTCCAGAATATTGGCTTTATCTACACTAGTTAGACGTTTAGAGCGCTTCATTGCAATTTCAAACCCGCGGCGCGCAATGCGTTCTACTTCATATACAGAATAAGCCATCGTATCATACGCTTCTGGTCCATATTTGCCCTCGCGGCGGCCACGTTCACCAAAATATAATCCGCCTGTTAGTTCACGTAGAACCATTATGTCAAGGCTCTCGCCAATAATTTCCGGTTTTAGCGGACAAGCATCTTTCAATGCCTCATAGATAATCGCAGGTCGTAAATTCGCGAACAAACCAAGCTGGCTTCGCAAACCAAGTAACGCTTGCTCAGGACGTAAAGCACCATCAAGATGGTCCCATTTCGGCCCGCCCACAGCCCCAAGTAGAACGGAATCGCTCTTTTGGCAGGTTGCTAGAGTTTCAGCAGGTAGTGGAACTCCATACTCGTCTAAAGCTGACCCACCAGCCAACACCTTAGTAAAGTTAAATTGATGCCCATATACTACACCAATTTTCTCTAACACGAGTAGCGCTTGTTCAGTTATATCTGGCCCAATGCCATCGCCGGGAACCGTAGCTATCTGGTAATTCATTGCCGTCCTCCAATCTGCTTAATCAAGCCGTCAGCAGCAATAATCTCCTGCATAAATTCCGGGAACGGCTCTGCTTGATAGGTTTCATTTTTAGTTTTATTATAAATCTTTCCTGTCGCAAAATCGATTTCCAATTGGTCGCCATCAGCAATTTTTGCTGCTGCTTCTTCTGACTCAAGAATTGGCAGACCAGTGTTAATCGCATTCCGATAAAAAATCCGCGCAAAAGTTGCTGCAATTACACAAGAAACTCCCGCCGCTTTAATCGCTATTGGCGCGTGCTCACGCGATGAACCACAGCCAAAATTACGATCTGCTACGATAATGTCGCCCGGTTGCACTCGCTCCACAAAAGTTGCATCAATATCAATCATGCAATATTTTGCCAACTCTAACGGATCTGATGTATTTAAATAACGCGCCGGAATAATTACATCCGTATCGACGTTGTCTCCATATTTAAAAACTTTACCTTCAACCTTCATCCCAAATGCTCCCTTCAATCTACTCGATTAATCTAACCAATTAACTCCGGGTTGCTAATATAACCAGTCAACGCAGAAGCCGCAGCAACAGCCGGACTTGACAAGTAAACCTCAGACTCCGGATGTCCCATCCGCCCAACAAAATTTCGATTTGTCGTAGAGATAGCACGTTCACCTTTTGCAAGAATTCCCATATGTCCGCCTAAACACGGACCACAAGTTGGTGTGCTGAAGACACCACCCGCATTAATAATATCCTCAATAATTCCCTCTTTTAATGCCTGTAGATAAACCTTTTGCGTTCCCGGAAAAACGATTAGTCGAATGCCATTAGCCACTTGTTTACCGCGCAAGATATCAGCTGTGATCCGTAAATCACTGATCCGACCATTCGTACAAGAACCGATTACTACCTGATCAACCTTAATCTTACCAACTTCATCGATTGTTCGTGTATTATCTGGTAGGTGTGGGAAAGCGACAGTTGGCCTTACTTTTGCCAAATCAATCTCAATCACCTGCTCATACTCAGCATCCGCATCCGGCTCATAAACGCGGTACGGACGTTTCGAATGCTCAACAACATAATCAATCGTCTTTTCATCAACGATAAAAATTCCGTTTTTAGCTCCTGCTTCAATCGCCATATTAGCCATCGTAAAGCGATCATCCATGGAGAGATTGCTAACGCCATCACCTACAAACTCCATCGATTTATAGAGTGCACCATCGACGCCAATCATCCCAATAATATGTAGAATTACGTCTTTGCCGCTTACCCATTTGCTCGGTTTCCCTTTAAGAACAAATTTGATTGCTGCTGGAATCTTAAACCATGCCTCGCCAGTTGCCATCCCCGCAGCCATATCCGTGCTACCAACACCAGTTGAAAAAGCACCAAGCGCCCCATAAGTACAAGTATGCGAGTCAGCGCCGATTACGACATCGCCAGGAACAACCAGACCCTTCTCAGGGATAAGTACATGCTCAATCCCCATCTTTCCCACTTCAAAATAGTTCTCAATCTCCTTCGCCTGTGCAAACTCACGAATCAATTTACATTGCTCCGCCGCTTTAATATCTTTGTTCGGTGTAAAGTGGTCGGGCACAATGGCGATTTTGCTTTTATCGAAAACTTGGTCGATACCGATTTTGTTAAACTCTTTTACCGCAACGGGAGTCGTAATATCATTTCCAAGAACTAGGTCTAGTTTAGCTCTAACTAACTGCCCAGCTTTAACACTCTCGACACCAACATGTGCAGCTAAGATTTTCTGAGTCATTGTCATTCCCATTTTAACTCCCCCTACTTTTGCTTTTCAATATCTCGTAATAGCTTATACTCTAATGAATCGACTAGCGCCACCCAGCTCGCCTCAATAATGTCTGTAGATACGCCAACCGTGCTCCAGTATTCCTCACCATCAGTTGATTCAATCAGTACGCGAACCTTCGCTGCAGTCGCATCCTTAGTATCTACCACCCGCACCTTAAAGTCGATTAAACTAACACTTTTTAGGCTTGGATAAAAGACTTCAAGCGCCTTCCGTAAAGCCTTGTCTAATGCGTTGACCGGACCATTGCCCTCCGCTGCAGTCATTTCGATTTTTCCATCAACGTTTATCTTAATAATCGCCGACGAACTAGTCGCGGAGTTATCTGCCGGATGTCGTCCCATCGTCGTAAAATTTTCTAATTCAAAAAACGGTGTATATTTGCCCAATTGCTTGCGAATCAAAAGCTCAAAAGTACTCTCCGCACCCTCAAATTGATATCCGGTATGCTCTAACTCTTTAAGTTTATCAATAATCGCTTGTGTTTCCAACGAATCCTTTGTCAAATCCGGATCGAACTCACGAATCTTCGCCAAAATTGTGCTGCGACCCGCTACCTCAGACATCAGTATCCGCCGTTCATTGCCGACAAGCGACGGATCGATGTGCTCGAAAGAATGCGATGCCTTATTCACTCCATCGATATGCATACCACCCTTATGGGCAAAAGCGCTCCGCCCAACGTATGGCATATCATCCTTGATATTTACATTGGCGACCTCAGCAAGTGCAAACGCAGTTGTTGTCAGCCGTTCAAGTTGTTCTTGTGGAATACAGCTCAAACCTTTTTTAATCTGCAGAGCAGGAATAATGCTAGAGAGATTAGCGTTACCACAGCGTTCACCAAAGCCAATATAGGTTCCCTGAACATGATTAGCACCAGCTTCGACAGCCATAATCGAATTAGCAACACCTAATCCACTATCATTATGAGCATGAATACCGATTGATATATCATATTTAGCGCAGACCAGTTTAGTAATCTCGTAAACCTCGCTCGGAAAAGCGCCGCCATTGGTATCGCATAATACTAGCGCATCTGCACCACCATCAAAGGCAGCGGCAAGCGTATCCATAGCATACTCTGGGTTGTTTTTATAGCCATCATAAAAATGCTCAGCATCAAAGATAACCTCTTTGCCTAGCTTTTTAAAATAAGCAACACTTTCTTTAATCATCGCCAGATTCTCTTCTAATGTCGTCTTAATTATTTCGGTGACATGAAAATCCCAACTTTTTCCAAAAATTGTTATTACATCAGTTCCAGCAGCCACCAAAGAAAGAATATTCGCGTCCTCTTCAACTGCAATCCCTCGACGGCGCGTACTACCAAAAGCGGTCAGTTTTGCATTTTTGAGCTTAAGGTTTTTAACCTCCGCAAAAAACTCTAAGTCCTTTGGATTAGAGCCGGGATTCCCCGCCTCAATATAGGCTATGCCCAAATTATCTAAAAGCTTCACTATTTTCAGTTTATCTTTTACTGAAAAGGAGATTCCCTCAGCCTGAGCGCCATCGCGCAGAGTTGAGTCAAAAATCAGGATTCGCTTAGACATTCTGACCAGCTCCCTCTTTCTTCTGTTCCTCAAGGCTATATATCAGTTTATTAACAGCATTTAGATTCGCTTTAATACTTGCCTCAATAACGTCGGTACTAACACCACGTCCACTGTGTAGCTTGCCATCTTTGCGAATTTTAACAAGCGCCTCACCTTGTGCATCTTTACCACCGGTAACAGCTGCTAATTCAAAAGTATCAAGTGTAAAGGTAATCCCAACTAGTTTCTCAATCGCCTTAAAGGCAGCATCAACCGGGCCATCGCCAGTCGATACATCTTCAATAACTACCTCTTCACCATGTTGATTAACCGTTAACAATTTAACAGAAGCGACAGAGGTAATTGTGTTACCGCTATTAATGAAAAAACTTTCAAGCTTGTAACTTTCCGGAACACTAAGTGACTTATTCATAACCAGCGCCTCAATATCACGGTCTGCTACAACTTTTTTCTTATCTGCCAACTCCTTAAACTGTTGAAACGCACTTGCTAACTCATCTTCTGCTAATGAGTAGCCTAACTCCCTAATGCGATCCTCAAAGGCATGTTTACCTGAATGTTTCCCTAATACCATCGTATTATCTGATAGCCCGATTGACTCAGGCGTCATAATCTCATAAGTTCCTTTATGCGCTAACATACCATGCTGATGAATTCCCGACTCATGCGCAAAAGCATTCTCCCCAACAATCGCTTTATTTGGTTGAACACGTACACCGGTAATCGACGAGATAAGTCGACTCGAACGGTAAATTTGTTTTGTGTCGATGTTTGTATAATAAGGATAATAATCCTTGCGCGTTTCCAGAATCATAACTATCTCTTCCAATGCAGCATTCCCTGCACGCTCGCCAATCCCATTGACAGTGCACTCCACCTGAGTAGCACCAGCAACAATTGCCGCCAATGAATTACACACAGCCAATCCCAAATCATTATGACAGTGAACGGCAATATCGACTGTGTCAATATTTTTTACATTATTACGAATATCAGCGATTAATTTCCCAAATTCTTCTGGATTGGCATAGCCAACCGTGTCAGGAATATTTACTGTAGTTGCACCGGCGGCGATGACAGACTCTAAGACGCGGTAAAGAAACTCACGATTACTACGTGATGCATCCTCAGCCGAAAACTCGACATCGTTACAGTACTTTTTAGCATACTTCACAGCTTCTGTTGCCTGCTGAAGCACCTCTTCTTCAGTCATCCGCAATTTGTACTGCATATGAAGGTCTGAAGTAGCTAAAAAAGTATGAATGCGCGGATTAATAGCCCCTTGAACCGCTTCCCAGGCTGCATCAATGTCTTTTGTAAGCGCCCGAGCTAGACTGGCTACAGAGCACTCCTTAATCTCATCAGCAACCGCTTTAACTGCTTTAAAATCCCCAGGAGAGGCAATGGCAAAGCCGGCTTCAATAATATCGACACGTAACCTTTCCAGCTGGCGAGCCACCTTTAGTTTCTCTTGCAAGTTCATGCTGCTGCCAGGAGACTGCTCCCCATCACGCAAAGTCGTATCAAAAATCTTGATTCTTTGTCCCATTTCCACCCCACCTTTTCTCTGAAATTAGTTTATTTTTAATAACAAAATTTATTTTTCTTGTTTAATCCAAGACATCATTTTGCGAAGTTCTTTACCAACCTGCTCAATCTGATGTTCTGACTGTATTCTGCGTTCTGCATTGAAATTTGGTCGATTTGCTTGGTTCTCTAAGATCCAATTGCGTGCAAAAGTACCATTTTGCACCTCAGTTAGCACTTTGCGCATCTCTGCTTTTGTATCAGCAGTAATAATTCGTCTGCCGACAGAATAATCGCCATATTCAGCAGTATCACTAATTGAGTAGCGCATGTAGCTTAAACCGCCCTCATTGATTAGGTCAACAATCAGTTTCATCTCATGAAGGCACTCAAAATAAGCACTCTCCGGTTCATAACCGGCTTCTACCAGAACTTCAAAACCAACTTTAATGAGCTCAGTCACACCACCGCAAAGGACTGCCTGCTCACCGAAAAGATCTGTTTCAGTCTCTTCTTTAAAAGTTGTTTCAAGGATACCAGCACGACCAGCGCCGATACCAGCTGCATAAGCTAACGCTAATGCCATTGAATTTCCGGTTGCATCTTGATAGACAGCAACTAAACTTGGAACACCTTTGCCTTCAACAAATTGTGAACGCACGGTGTGCCCAGGGCCTTTAGGCGCCACCATAAAAACGTTAACATCAGCTGGCGGAACAATCTGCCCATAATGAATATTAAAACCATGTGCAAATACTAACGAGTCTCCCGCTTTAAGATTCGGCTCAATTACCTCTTTATATAATTTAGCCTGCTTCTCATCATTAACTAGTAGCATAATGATATCAGCAGCTTTAGTAGCCTCATCAGCAAATTCAACCTTTAAACCAGCAGCGACAGCTTTTTCCCATGATTTACTGCCTTTATATAAACCAACTATTACATTAACACCTGACTCATGAAGGTTTAGAGCATGTGCATGTCCTTGACTACCATAGCCAATAATTGCAACCGTTTTTCCTTTTAGTAAATCTAAATTACAATCTTTCCCATAATATAATTTCGCCATTATTTATTCCTCCTAAGTATTATTTAATCTTCTTCTCGCCTCTCGCTAAAGCAGTCAGTCCTGTACGAACCATTTCAATAATCTCGTATGGTCGAAGAATATCAATCAACGCAGTAATCTTCCGCTCATCACCAGTAACTTCAATAATTACGGTGTCACTTGCAATGTCAATAATCTTCCCACGGAAAATATTCACCGTTTCAAAAATTTCTGATCTTGTATTAGAATCAGCTTTCACTTTGATTAGTGCAATTTCACGAAAAACTGAATCTTCTGGGGTAAGTAGCACTACTTCAATCACTTCAACCAGCTTATTAAGCTGTTTCCGAATCTGTTCAAGAATATATTCGTCACCACGAACAACGATTGTCATCCTTGATATTGTAGAATCCGCAGTCTCACCAACTGTTAAGCTGTCAATATTGTAACCTCTTCTGGTAAAAAGACCCGCTACTCTACTCAGGACACCGGCTTGGTTCTCTACTAATATTGATAGTACATGCCTTTCCATAACACTAACCTCCCATTTCTTTCTCCATATCTCTTTCCAAAAATAAACCTTTAGATAAAAAAATATTATAAATTCCAAATAGTCAGACTATTTATATAAATTTATAATATTTTATTCTTTTTAGTCCTAAATAGCAAGGATTACTTATCTCTATGTTTTCTGACGATTCAAGCGATCTAGGAAACGAGTGATTTTGCCAATATTTTTTATAGGTTCCAAATGTAACTGGTTAAACATAAAAAGAACAAAGTGATGATTAGTCGTTTCCCACTCTAGTTCATAATCAACAGCATCAAGGTAACTACTTTTGTCCAGGCTAATCGTATCTGTATAGAAAGTATAGTCCTGACGAACTGTCGTTAGCGTGCCAATCATCTGTAGACTCTCTCCATTATACTCATTTAGAACAGCGATTTTCTGCAACAATTGATTATATTTAACAATTCCGTTTTTAATAAAATCGCTAGCAAGCAGACTAGGAATCTCAGTGATAAATTCGAGCTGCTCATTATATTCGCCATCACTTTCCCTCGGAATCTTCACCTGGAAAACCCAATTATCACCGATATTTCGCAGGCGGACACTAATACCTTGATTAATCAAAAGATTATCTTCAGTATCGAAATAATAGTTGGTTTGAGTGTAAGAAGCCATCTTGTCAGCAAACTTCGCAAACAATTCAAGCAGCTCCTCATATCTCGCTACATCGAGCATCGCTTTATACTCAATCTCCAGTTCCATTCTTTGCTCGTTTTGCGAATCTGTGTTGTTATTCATCTTTATTTCCATCCCTTTCATTCTCTTTTGTGTGTGGCATCTCTCTTCCAAGATGCTCATATGCGAGCAGTGTTACCATCCGACCACGTTGAGTGCGTTGTAAGAACCCAATCTGCATTAAATATGGTTCATAAACATCTTCAATGGTCGTTGCTTCTTCACCAATTGATGCGGCCAGCGTATCAATTCCGACTGGTCCACCATTATAGTAATCTATGATCATCAATAGCAGCTTATGGTCTATATAATCAAGGCCAATCTGATCTACTTGAATGCTTTCCAACGCCTGACGCGCAACCTCTTCAGTAATCACACCATCAGAGATTACTTGTGCAAAATCGCGCACACGCTTCAATAAACGATTCGCCACCCGCGGAGTTCCCCGTGAACGCAGCGCAATCTCTTTCGCCGCTGCATCAGCGATCTGCACTCCAAGCAAGTTTGCTGAGCGAATCACGATTTCATGCAGTTCATCCCGCTCATAATACTCTAATCGACTTATTACTCCAAAACGATCGCGTAGCGGCGCTGTGAGCAAACCGACACGTGTTGTAGCGCCAATCAGTGTAAACCTCGGCAAATCAATTCGTACGGTCCGTGCACTTGCCCCTTTCCCAAGAATTATATCAAGCGCAAAATCCTCCATTGCCGGGTATAGAATCTCTTCGACTGTTCGATTTAAACGATGAATCTCATCAATAAATAGTACATCGCCATCCTCAAGATTGGTCAGAATCGCCGCCAGATCGCCTGCCC
>CAZMPM010000030.1:0-10483 GCA_964568525.1 uncultured Caryophanales bacterium | reverse complement strand
GCCCAATAATACCCGCTTTTGAGGCCGAATAGTTTGTCTGACCTGGAAGTCCCATCAATCCAGAAATTGAACTGATATTGATAACTCTTCCGGAACGTTTTTTTATAAAATGCGTGCATGAGTGTCTTATCATGTTGAATGAGCCTTTTAAATTAGTATCCACAACCAGATCAAAATCTTTTTCGTTCATTGTTGCCATCAATTTGTCGCATGTTACACCCGCATTGTTAACCAAAATATCAAAACCATCGAAGTCTGCTATTATTTCCTTAATCAGGGCCCCTACAGCATCATATTCTGCAACATCGCAGCGATAGGCTTTAGCAGCCCTGCCTTTCTGTAAAATCTGATCAACCGCCTGAGCAACAGCTTGATCATTCCCAGCATAAATAACCGCTATGTTAGCTCCGTTTTCTGCCATCTTTAAAGCGATAGCTAACCCAATGCCTCTTGAGGCTCCTGTTACTACAGCTGTCTTTCCATTTAGCATCGACTTAACCTCCTATAAGTTTTGTTAAGGTTTTAAATAAGCTTGCATCATCTTCCACATTAAGAGTAACCAAATCAGGTTGACATTTTTTAATCAATCGAGATAATGTCACACCCGGTCCCACTTCTACAAAAATATTTGTGCCCTGAGCAGCCATATTGTTAATTGTTTGCTGCCACAATACAGGGCTACAAACCTGTATCGCCAGCTGCTCTTTAATATCGCGTCCATAGGGTTGCGCAGTTAAATTAGAGTAAACAGGTATTTTTGGCTGCGATATCTCAATTTTTTGTAAATAATCAAGCAACCTACCTGCCACACTTACCATAAGAGGAGAATGAAATGCGCCACTAACCGCCAGCGCTACCGCTCTGCCGCCTGCAGCCACAACTGACTCGCTTAACAGATCAATACCAGCTTCCTCGCCTGCAACTACTATTTGTCCAGGACAATTATAATTGACTGGATATACGTCATCTTGGTCATGACACAACTGCTCCACCTGTTCTTCTGATAAATCAAGAACAGCCACCATCTTGCCACGATGTGTTTGTGCCGCTTCAGCCATGAGTCGTGCTCGCTCACAGATTATTTTAAAGCCGTCCTCGACCGAGTATGCTCCGGCATAGGCCAATGCCGCTACCTCGCCCAGTGAAAATCCTGCAACTTGTTTCGGCAAAACTTTTTTTTCTTCAAATGCTTTCGCAGCTGCTATATCTAAACAATAGATGCATGGTTGTGTGTTTACCGTTGATGAAAGCTTTTGATATGAAGCGTTGAAGCATTGTTCTGATGTGCCCGGTCTAATTTTGTCAGCCATATCAAAAACGGCTCTCGCAGCATCCGAACTTTCATAAAGCTCCTTGCCCATCCCGCTATACTGTGAACCCTGCCCCGCAAAAACAAATGCTATTTGATCCATTTTGTTGCACCTTTAAGAACTTCTTCTGCCTGTTCGAACATTTCACTGATTATTTCTGCAGCTGTCTGCTCTCTAGTGATAATTCCGGCAATCTGCCCCGCCATAAAACAGCCTTGCTCTGCGTCACCATCTTGTGCAGCTTTCCGCAAAGATCCAGCACCAAATGCCTCAAGCTCCTCATTAGAAATTGCAGCATCATATTCTTTTCTTGCAAATTCACGTGAGAATGGGCTTTTTATAGATCTCACTGGATGCCCCAGCCTCTTCCCAGTAACGATGGTATCAATGTCTTTCGCCTTAATAACCATATCTTTATATGTCTGATGTATATTCGTTTCTGTTGCTACTAAAAATCTCGTGCCTACTTGAACACCTACTGCACCCAACATCAAAGCTGCCGCAATATTCCGACCATCGCCGATTCCACCTGCTGCAATAACAGGTATTTCTACAGCATCACATACCTGCGGCAAAAGGCTCATCGTAGTTAGCTCTCCAATATGGCCGCCTGCTTCCATTCCCTCCGCAATTACAGCGCTGGCTCCGCTTCTTTCCATCTTTTTAGCTAATCCCGTTGACGGTATAACTGGTATAACCTTAATGCCTGCGGCTAGCCACTGTTCCATATATTTTGCCGGGCTACCCGCCCCGGTTGTAACAACCGGAACCTTAAGCTCAGTTACAATTTCTGCAACTTGATCGGCATATGGACTCATCAACATAATATTTACACCAAACGTCTTATCAGTCATTGCTCTGGTTCTTAGAATTTCAGCGCGTAGCCATTCTGGATTACCATTCATTGTTGAAATAAGTCCTAGCCCACCACCGTTAGAAACAGCGCTAGCAAGTGATGCATCAGAGACCCAAGCCATTCCGCCTTGAATTATTGGGTATTTAATTCCCAGTAGCTCGCAAAGTTCTGTATGAATCATTTTGAACAATCCCCTTTATGCTTGCGCCTTGTCAACTAATGCAACAAGATCGCCAACCGTTCTTATTCCTTCCGCAACATCAATTTCAATTGAAAACTCATCCTCAAGCATAATCATAATTTCCACCGTATCCAGGGAATCGAGCTCAAGGTCGTTGAAGGTTGAGTCAATTTTTATCTCAGATATATCTTTATCTGTGTATTCCGCTAAAATTTTTGCTATTTTCTCAAATGTCATTATAATTACCTCCGATTATTTTTATATTATTAAAATGATTGCTTATTTATCCCATCTTAAAATGCAAGTACCCGTGGTAAGTCCACCACCAAAAGCGCATAACGCAAGAAGGTCTCCCTTCTTAAACTTTCCATCTCGATTTACCTCGTCAAGTAAAATCGGTATGCTTGCAGCAGAAGTATTACCATATTTGCTAATATTAACGAGATACTTCTCCCTCGATATGTTAAGTCTGTTTGCAGCTGCGTCAATAATTCTCACATTCGCTTGATGAAGCAAAACATAATCAACATCGTTAGCACTCAACCCTGCGGCGTCAATAATACTATCTAGCTCGTTAGTAATTGCAGTAACGGCAAATTTATAAATTTCACCGCCATCCATGTTGATGTAGCTCTCGATTTCCCCTTGTTCATTAAATGGCGAGCTTCGGTCCGTGCTCGGTATATACAGCGACTCAGCAGCACCTTTTGCTGTAAGTTTAATTGCTAGTAAATTATCACTATCCGAGAGAACAACCGCTCCAGCTCCGTCACCAAAAAGGACGCAGGTCGACCTATCTTTCCAATCCACAAGTTTAGAGAGTGATTCAGCTGCGACAATAAGAATCTTTTTTGCTTTTTTTGCAGCAAAAAGTGCCGCTGCTACATCTAACGAATAGACAAAACCAGAGCATGCCGCGTTTAAGTCAAATGCTGGACATGAAGCACCAATAATTCTTTGTACCTCGCAAGCTAATGAAGGCGTGATATAATCGCCACGCAATGTAGCACAAATTATATAATCCAGTTCATCTGCTGTTACATCAGCATCGTTAAGTGCCGCTACAGCAGCTTCTGAAGCAATCTGCGCAACAGTTTCATCAGTCAATATATGTCGTTCCTTTATGCCTGTTCTAGAAGTTATCCATTCATCTGTAGTGTCAAGTATTTCTGAAAGCTGAAAGTTTGTTTTGACACACTTGGGTGTAGAACTTCCGGTTCCAATTACGGTTAAGTTCATGGTGCCTCCTTAATAATCAGCGCTTATAATACAAGTTTGCTTCGGAAAAATATATTTAATTTCTCAATTGCATGTATAAGCACTTCTTTCTCCTCATCTGTAAATTCCTTACCGATGTTTCTAACCATGTTTTCATGGAAATAGCGGTGAATGGTATCCATTTTTACTCCTTTTTTTGTTAGCGTTACCAGAACCATTCGCCCATCTTTTTCATCTTTTATTTTATTGACATATCCTTTTTTCTCTAGCTTATTGACAGCTATTGTGACTGAAGGCCGCGTAATATACATCTCATCTGCTAGATCACTGATAGTTTTCCCTTTGTTTTCATCTTTTCCAATCGCTTCAATCAAGTGCATTTCGTTAATTGTTAAATCAATCTTTGCCGAATTGTGAATCGTCTGCTCCTCGACTTTCAAAATAATCCAAAAGGTATCAACCAACACCTCGTTAAGTTCTTGCTCAAATCTTTTAATTTCATCATCCCCTTAAAAATAGTTAGATTGACAAACTAATTATATTTATTCCATGCTACCATGTCAAGACGGACCCATTAAATAAAAAAAGTACTACCTTTCGGCAGTACTTTTTAAAATTATTAAGTTGATTACTTAGTCTAGTCTCTATCCGCCTCTTTAGCTGTAGCTTTCTTACTATCAGCAAGTTGCATTTTTAAATGTTCGATATCTTTTTTTAAGGACGCATTCTCAGCATGTAGGCGGGCATCAGTTTTGCCTCCCTGTCTTGCATAAACACCAATTAGGACCCCAATAATACCAAGCGCAATGACAGCAAAATAAATATAAGTCAAATTTGTATTGACTCCAACAAGCTCAATAACCCCCATCGCCGCTAGTAATAAACCAAGGATAACACAGGTGATTTTAGTCAACCGACTCCCTCCCAACTACAACTAAACTTCGTTTTTAACAAAAAGTGTACGTTTAAAAGCAATAAATAGTAAAATCAAGCTAATGCCCAATAACCCATGAGACATACCAGCCATTCCAGAAATTGCAGCGCTTAATCCATTTGCAATCTCAACTTGTAGAATCTGAATAGTGCCTCTTGCATACATTGTCGCAAAATTAATCACTAGTGCAATATTATAAACATAGAAGAAAGCTCTAAACATTTTTTCTTCCGATACACTATAAAGTCTTTCAAATAGAAATAAAATAAGAAACATAATTGCACCAAGAATAATCATATGTGTGTGTATAACTGAGAAGATTGTCTTACCATCAAAGTCCGCAAACTTAGAGAACTCGCGGTAGACTGCGCCAGTTAGCATACCAATTACAGCATAAGCAAACGATAATTTAAACAATTTTTTGTCCACTTAATCACCTCTTTAAAATATTTTCTTATACTTGTGAAATTCATCACACTTTGATTTTACCATCTTACTACCCAACATTCAATCAATCAAATATTGCAAATATTAACGCAATTATTTGCGCGCAGCTTCATCATAAATGACTGTAACATCAGGGTGCACATGCATAAAAGATACAGGAAACTCCGTAGTAACTGTGCGCTCATTTAAGAGTCGATCAACCACGGGTTTTTTCTTCGCCCCGGTGATTAAAAGGACGATTTTACGCGCCCGCATTATTGAACCCATCCCCATCGTTACGGCCTGTGTTGGCATTTCGTTGATATTATTAAAAAAACGCGAATTAACATTAATTGTTTCAGGAGTTAAATTAACAACATGCGTATCAACCAATAACTCAGTTGCCGGCTCATTAAAAGCGATATGACCATTTTCACCAACACCTAGCAGAAGCAAATCAATACCACCTAACTTTTCAATCAGCTGGTCGTATGGTCGGCGTAAATCTCCGCAATCACTCTTTAAACCACATGGGATGCGAGCATTCTCTCGCTTGATGTTAATATGACTGAAAAAATTATTCTCCATATAATAACTGTAGCTCCCTGGATGATCAGGAGCAAGTCCCTGATACTCATCCAAATTAAAACTCTGCACTTCTGCAAAGCTAATCTCACCGTTCTGATAGCTCTTTATCAACCTTTTATAAAGGCCAAGCGGCGTACTTCCCGTTGCCAAACCCAAAATTATTTGCGGATTCTTTTTAATCTCCTCAATAAAAATTTCAGCAGCTAAATCACTAACTTGCTCATAATCTTTTTTTTCAATAAATTCCATTAGAACCATCCTCTTAGTTTCATTGTATCCGCAACTTTTTTAACAGAGATCATATAAGCAGCCTCACGGAAGTTAACCTTATATTCTTCTTTTAGTGCCCAGATATCGTTAAAAGCCTTTACCATTGATGCCTCTTGTTTTTCCTCAACTTCTTGCTCTGACCAATAGTAACCATAAAGATTTTGTACCCATTCAAAATATGAAACCGTCACGCCGCCAGCATTAGTTAAAATATCAGGCGAAACAACAATACCGCGTTCATTTAATATCTTGTCAGCAGCTGTTGTGATTGGCCCATTTGCCGCCTCAGCTATTAGTTTTGCCTTAATCAGCTTAGCCTCTTTCTCCTGGATCGCATTTTCTAGCGCTGCAGGTACCAGAATATCAACTGGTAGGCTCCAGAATTCCTCAAGCGAAATCATTTTGCTGCCAGGAAAATCAACTAGATTACGGTTTTTATCAATATATTTGGCCATAGCCTCAAAATCAAGACCAGCTTCATTATAAATTGCATATGTTCCTATATTAGGTGCCCATTCTGCTATTGCAACAATTTTCGCGCCTTGTTTTTCAATGTTTTTAACTGAGTAACGGCCAACATTACCAAAACCTTGTACCGCAACAGTTGACTTCGCAATATCGATACCTAGTTTCGCTGCAGTTTCGCGAGTAATTACGCTAACGCCAAAACCAGTTGCTTCATTACGACCCAGCGAGCCGCCCCAAGCGACCGGTTTGCCGGTTATAACACCCAAGTTATTCTCGCCAGTTAATTTAATATATTCATCAACCATCCAGGCCATAACTTGACCACTACTACCCACATCAGGTGCAGGAATATCAATCTTTTCGCCAATGAATTTATAGATCCCGCGGATATAACCACGTGCTAATTGCTCAAGTTCACGCGTTGACAGCGATAGAGAGTCAGCAATAATGCCACCCTTAGCACCACCATATGGCAGGCCCATAACACCGCATTTAAAGGTCATCCAAATAGATAAAGCCTTAACCTCATCCGCGTGAACTCCTGGGTGAATCCGAATTCCACCCTTTCCGGAACCAACAGCATCATTGTGCAGAGATCTAAAACCCTTAAAAGTTTTGAGACTTCCATCATCCATTCGCACAGGAATCGAAACCTCAATTATTCTGCGCGGTTCTTTAAGCAATTCATAAACTGCTTCCTCTAATTTTAACGCATCACAGGCTTTCTTAACTTGTAGTTGCGCACTTTCCAGTGGGTTTAGATTCTCTTGAGCCATTTTTATAAACCTCCATCATTTACGTATATTTATATTATTAAAAAACCTTCACCTTTTATTATAAAACTATTCTTTAATAATTAAAATATTTCCTTGAAAATTATTCACGAATACCATAAGTTCTTGTTACATCCTGAACAAAAAGTATGCCTTTGCCTGGCTCATCAACCTTAACATCTTTTCTAATCATTTCAATAATCGCCTCAGTCATCTCAACCTTTGCAAGAATTACCACTAATTCTTTTTCCGGCTCAATCTCCATTGCAAAAAGTTTGCTCGTCTCATGAATTCCAGAACCACGCGCATTAATGATCGTTCCACCCTTTGCACCAGCTCTAGTCGCAGCTGCAATAACCTCTTCCGCTACTCCTTTATCAACTACAACATTTATTGCCTTGTACACAACTTTTTCCTCTCTTTCTTCCTCACGCATTGCTTCATATTTACAACTTCCTGCACCAATTAATCCATCAATACGAGTTGTATAAGCAATACCATGGTTAGGTTTTTCTAATTTTAATTCTGCTCCGAGCTTTACAAAACAACTATCGATTAGCTCCTTTGGAGCAATCATCATAAATATTTCTTTACGGATTTCAGTTAAGCCAATGAAGTTAAGTATCTGATTACTGACAGTACCCCGGCCAATTACAACAGTTCCGCCTGTAAAACCATATTTTCTTGCCACTTGAAGTAAATTAGCGCCAACACCATAATTTACAACGATATGCAGCAACTCATAAACCTTTGACTCCTGATTATTCATTTGGCTTCACCCCTTGTTTTTTCGACTTGATCTTAAAGAAAATTCCCAGAATCTGAAGTGCAATCAGTGGCATTAAAGCAACCATAGCTATGACACCAAAGCCATCAATCAAAACATTTGCTCCCTCAGTTGCCGCCGCCGTCCCCTGTGCAAAAGCAAGAACGAATGTAGCAGTCATCGGGCCTGACGCAACCCCGCCAGAGTCAAAAGCAATCCCAACAAAAAGCTTCGGCGTGAACAACGTCATTGCTAGAGCAATTGTGTATCCAACCAAAAGAAAATGCCAGAGCTGTAATTCAGGTACAAGTACGCGAATTGCGGATAAAGCAACAGCCAAACCAACGCCAATCGATAAAAAAGCCATTACAATTTTGCGCTTCACATAGCCGCTGGTTACATCCTCAATCTGTTTTGTTAAAACGTGAACAGCTGGTTCAGCCATAATAATTACAAAACCAATCGCAAAAGCTGCTGTTATAACAATAAGTTTATTATCAAAACTCGCCAGCTCATACCCAATGATTCTGCCAACTTCTAAAAAACCAGCATTAACTCCAATCAAAAAAAGTGCAAGTCCAAACAATACAAATAGAAAACCAAAAACAATTTCTCGTAAATTTTTAAGCGGTAATTTGAAGAAAAATATTTGGAAGACAATAAAAATTACCGCAATCGGGGCAATTGCAATTAATGAATCAACTGCTGTCTGTGGTATTAACTCGAGAAACGGTCCCCAGACTGTAGTTGAACCAGTGGCAGTATCTTCAAGTGTTCCCCCAATTTCACCAGGATTTGAAAGAACTCCCATAATTAAAACGGTCAAAATTGCTCCGCTTGATGCAAGTGCCACCAAACCAAAACTATCTTTCTCCGCAGCTCTACTATCCTTCCTCATGGCTGTAACCCCAACAGCTAAAGCCAATATAAAGGGTACAGTTATCGCACCAGTAGTTGCTCCAGAAGCATCGAATGCAATTGCCAGGAATTCAGGTGTAGTAAATACTGCCAAAGTACCAATAATCAAATAGATAATGATTAGTAGTTTATAAAGGGGAAAGTTAAATACGGTACGAATTAAACCAACTGCAATTAATACTCCTACTCCAATTGAAACTACAATCACAATATCCCATCGCGCAAGCACACCGCCTGTAACATAATCAACCTGTTGAGAAAGAATATGTAGATCCGGTTCTGCAATCGAGATAAACAGACCCAAAACAACACCAGCTAATGCTAAAAACCATAATTTATTTGGTTTGACAATTGCTTTTCCAAGCATGTTACCAATTGGTGTAATTGCAATATCGACTCCTAGCAAAAAGATCGTTAGACCCAATACAATTAGCAACGCACCAATAATAAACCAAATCAACTGAAGTGGTTCAAGTGGTGTCAGAGTAAAGTGTAAAATTAACACAATAATTGTAATGGGTAATACAGAAAAAATAACTTCTTTAAACTTTGTCGTAATTACATTCAATTGTCATTATCCCCTTACTATTAGACATCAGTCCTTTTCATACGGAAAGATATTATAATTGCAATTGTCAGAACAAATAAAGCACTTACCGAAAAAGCAAGCCATGGTATCCCTTGCAAAAGACCAGTTACAAAAGAACCAGCAATTACACCTAGGGAAAAACAAGCATAGAATATCCCAAACGCCTTACCGCGGTGCTCCTCAGGAGCTACATCCACAATAATTTTTGTCATGGATGGAAACATTAGCGCAAAACCAAAACCAAAAATCGCCATTGAAATAAATGTTGTAGGCACAGATGAGAAAACCGCTAACATTAGCTGAGATATAACAACAATGCCCATCCCTAACACGATGATTTTACTTGCATCATGTTTATCATAGATGTGATTCGTTGGTAGAAGAAAAAACAAGACCGCAACAACACCAAAAATACCAATCATCATCCCACCTAGTGAACCACTATCAGAAATTTCCTTAGCTCTAAGTGGAATCAAGTAGGTAACAACACCCAAGCAATAGAAAAGTATAAATGCAGACATAAATACATTGGTTAACGAAGCCGTTTTTAACATTGCAATAATATCTTCTTTTACATCTGTCCTAGACGCACGCTGTGTTTTTCTGGGTGCCCTTGGAATCAGCAATAGAACAAGAGCGGCACTTATAACCATTAAGATTGCGATTGAATAAAAGATCCAATCATAGCCATAACGCCCACTAATAATGCCCGCAGCTGCTGGCCCAATAATTGCAGCAATACCAACTAAAGCCCCAGTATGTGCCATTGTTTTACCATGGCGTCCCGCTTTCGATACACGAGCCATCAAAGAGAAGGCACTTGGCGCAAGTAACCCTGAGAATAAACCATGAATTGCTCTCACACCAATTAGTTGTTCTGGAGTTGTAAAAACGGTATATAAAAATAGGCTAAAGGCCGTAGCCAATAGGCCAAAGGCTATCACGCGATTTGCGCCGAATCGGTCAATACCCATCCCACCAACAACGTTAGACACTAAATTAGTAAATGAGTATACACCAATCGTTACGCCAACCAGAAAAGGCGTTGCGCCGACGCTAACAGCTAATGGTGAAGAAATTGGTAATAATGCAAAAAGATCAAGAAAAGCTACTAACACCAGCCATAATAATAAGGCCTTCATCCACTTCATGCGTACACTCCTTCTATTAAATGCCATAAGCGAAC
>CAZMPM010000029.1:0-11297 GCA_964568525.1 uncultured Caryophanales bacterium | reverse complement strand
ATCTTTCGTTAATCGGCAGGTCTCCTGACTCTTGGCTCTGCTGTGCTGCGCCTTCCCATCAATTTATGACAGTGGCATTATGCAGTTGCTTCCAATTACAGTGGCGGGACCGTGTTGGTTTTTCACCAACTTCCCTTTTCATCCTCTAACTGAGGAACCGACTAACTAAACATTATTCAGTTATTTAGAGCGTATCCTATTTAAGATTATAAGTCAATTCCTTCAACAGCGATTAAACCCCGGTTATAGTAGTGCTTAATAATCTCAATTTCCGAAACCAAATCCGCAAGCTCAAGCAGTTCTTCTTGCAGACCTCGCCCCGTAATTACAATATGTAAGTTCTGTGGGCGATCTTTTAACACTTGAACGACCTCGCTTAGCGGCAGCACATCATCAATCTTAAAACCAGTTATCGCAAGCGCATAGTTCAGCTCATCAAGCACAATTAAATCGTACTCTCCAGAAAAAATCCTCTCCTTCGCAAACTTCCATGCCCTATCTAAGCTTGCGCGTTGCTCCTCTACTGTTTTTTCCCAAGTAAAGCCGATCCCCAGTTGCCTAACCTCAACACCAAGTCGCTCCAGTGAACGAATCTCGCCAGAAAACGACTCCTCCGATTTTATAAATTGAAAAAAGCCGACACGCTGGTCGTAGCCAGCCGCGCGAACAGCTAGCCCAACTGCGGCGGAGGTTTTGCCTTTGCCGTTACCAGTATAAATTAGTGTTAACCCTCGATTATCTGTCGTCATCTCAAAACCCTCTTATTTCACGCTCAATCTGTTCAAGCAATTTCGCCGCCTCAGCAAAATCCGGGTCAATCTCTAGCACCTTTTGCAAAAGTACAATCGCAGCTTCATAATTTTTCTCAAAAACATCAATCAAGGCCAGATTATAATAAGCCTCTGAGAACTTTGGGTCTTTCTCAATTGCTATGTAATATTGATCGGTCGCTCGGGGGTAGTCTCCCATCGTTAATAGCGTATTACCATAATAAAAGTTAAACAGCGACTCCTCCGGATAGGCTGTAACGAGCATGCTAAATATTTTATCAGCCTTCTCGACATCGCCAGATTGCAAAGCCTCTTGCCCAACCAGATAGATGCCAGCACTAGCTGTAGTTGGCTCTTCCTGAACAGCGTACACAGTTACACCCGCTAAACCGAGCAACAGCAAGGCAGAAAGTATCGTTAACCAGAGCTTTCGCTCAGCTTCTCCCCGCGGCATATGTGCAATCGCTGCGACCAAAAACCCAGCAAACAACCCACCAAAATGGGCAAAGAAATCAATATTCGGCACAGTAAAGCCAAAAATTATGTTGATTCCAAGGATTAAAATGATATCGCGTCCGACTGTAGATAGGAACAGCTTTGGATAGATAACTCCGAAATAGAGTAATGCTCCAAATAGGCCATATACTGCACCCGATGCTCCGGCCGCAATATTCTCTGGTGACAGAATCATACTAACAATATTCCCGGCAACTCCTGAACCTAGATAAATTAGCAGGTAACGGATTGACCCGAAAATTTTCTCTACTGCTCGTCCAATATAATAAATTGCCAAGTTATTGAAGAGGAAATGAGCTATCCCGATATGTAAAAACATTGGCGTTAATAGGCGCCAATATTCACCACTCTTAATGAGAAAAGACTCTTTAGCACCGAAATTGAGCAGAACTTCTGTATCAGTGCTGCCACCGGCTAGCGTCATCGCCAAGAAAACCAGCGTATTGATTGCAATCAAACCAATCGTTACAATCGGTTTACCCTGCCCGAAAAAGGTTATCAAATTACGTTTTTCTTCTTCCTCGCGCTCGCGGAGTTGATTAATAATCGCAGTCCGCTCTATTTCACTCGTCTCCAGCTTCGCAAACTGCTCAACAAAAACTTCCCGCTCTAGCGCTGTTTTTGTGAACACCTCATGTGGGATCTCCTCAGTTTGTCGTTCGAAGTCGATATAGCCAAAGTGGATGATAGACTTTCTGTTTGTGACCAGCTGATTATTACGGAGAATTTCAACAACCTCCGCCGAAGGAGATTGTTTAAAGATATAGATATTAATCATGCGCAGTGGCTTGCCTTTAAGATACTCTACAAACTGCTCGGCAACCTTCTCCATCTGCAACATATCATTCTGTAGGTGATTGGGCCAGATATAGTCGAGCGTCGCTAAACGTATATAGATTAGCTCTTTTCTATTTCGTTGTTGCAGATTTACTATCTGCTCAGAAGCACTTAAATCAAGCTCAGTTCCATCTGTCGGCAATACTAATTTATAATCATAATAAACAGCAATATCATGTGCTACCGCCCACAAATAATCATTAACTTTCATGTGAACGCGCCCTATTTATCATAATTATTGTGATTAATGCTAATACCAGCAATAAAGCAACAATTGCTGTAATGACAACCCAAGTATTAACGCCTCCTACCTCGTCTTTCAGAACAACCGGATCAGGTAGTGTTGGCGGTTCAGGGTTGGTAATCTCTTCTTTGCCAGAGACAAGTCGAGCCGGAATATCAACACTAATCCCCTTGGTAAGCTGAACTAGTGCATCGGCAACTGTTCCACCATTGGAAACAAACGGAATAAAATATTTCTCAATTTCATTCGTAAAAAATTGGTCATCAAGTTTTTTCTGTTTAAGTGAATCACCGGTAGTAATGTGAATCTGACGCGAACCGGAGTAGATTAAAAAGAAAATTGTATCTTGAGAAAATCCACGGTCGCTAAAAATTTTGTTAGCATCAGCTTTAATGTCAAAATCAGCGGTAGTCGATGGCATAATAAGATAGTGATATGACTCAGGCAGTTCCTGAACACTCTTAATAATTGCCGCCCGCTCTTCCGGCGTAAAATAATCATTAGGGTCGTCAATAATCTGCTCAGCACCACCCACGCCAGCAAATGCAAGCGTCGGCATCGCTAAGAGAATGATTATAGTTATGATTAGACAGCTAATGATTTTTCTGCTTCTTCTCTGTAACACTAATTACCCCTCATCTCTAACGATAATAATAGTGGTTTCCGATAATCGTAACGATTGGTCTCTTAAATACTCCTATTTTTGAACGTGCAGGATTATTAAAGAATATCGCACCGTCAACCGGGTCAATACCACGCAATGCATCCTCAGCAGCCTGATAATAGCTGTCTGTAGGTTTCGCGCGGTTATATTGACCATTAGTAATCGGCGTAAACTGCCCTCGTTGATAAATTACATCACGTAGCGTGTTTGGCCAATTAGGTGACTCTACACGATTAAGAATAACTGCTCCCACAGCTACTTTGCCCTCATATGGATGATTGACCGCCTCAGCGTAAATAATTTTTGCTAGCATCTCTAAATCAGCCACAGTATAAGGAATGATCGTTTCAGTATTTGTATAGTCTAAAGTGACTTTGTCAGTTGACTCTAAATAAAGTACTGTTCCCATCTCAGGTTCGCCTTCGGGCAAATTGTTCCAGACGCGGAGTGCCGCTTCAAGAATTCCTAACTCTCGAGAAATTCCCGATAAAGTTTCCCATTCACCAACTGTATAAGTCTTATAATCACGAATATTTACTTGGTTATCAACACCATCCCAATCAATCGTCTTCCCGTATAACTCAGCAACCGTCCGCACAGGTAGGTATGTCGTGCCATCCTCAATAATCGTTCGGTTTTCCATGTATAAGGTTACACCATCCTGAATCACTCTTCGACTATTCTGATAGAATTTCGTTACATGCTCAACGTTGGAAATTGTTACTGAACGTTCTTTAGCATCCCACTCCGCATTAAATCCGAGTAAATCCGTATAACTACGAACGGGAATATAAGTGCGTTCATTAATTATTTTAGCCTGATTACTACCCGCAAACTCCTTACCGTCAACATAGATTTTAATTGAACTTGCAAAAACGCTAGTGGGCAATAACGCTAGACTGAGAATAATAGTTAATGCAATAATTAATAAACGCAAGATTTTCTGTTTTCTTCTCGGCATATTATTTGCCCCCTTATCGTTTTATATTTATATAATTTTATCATATTCAAATTGACTTTGATATAGTTTCGCATAAAAACCGCTGCGCTCCAGTAATTCATCATGTGTACCCTGCTCAACAATATCACCCTCATCGAGCACCAGAATCATATCGGCATTGCGAATTGTCGATAGGCGGTGAGCGATAATAAAGCTCGTTCGACTCAGCATCAGATTATCCATCGCCCGCTGAATCAGAATCTCAGTCCGCGTATCTACACTGCTTGTCGCTTCATCAAGAATTAACATTTCCGGATCAGCGAGTATTGCCCGGGCAATTGTTAATAGTTGCTTCTGACCTTGCGAAATATTATCAGCTTCCTCATTCAGCAACATTTGGTAGCCATCTGGTAGCGTCCTAACAAAATGGTCCACTTGCGCCGCCTGTGCTGCCGCGACAATCTCGTCATCGGTGGCTGTTAGTTTGCCATAGCGGATATTTTCCGCAATCGTGCCATTGAACAGCCACGTGTCCTGTAGAACCATACCAAACAGGCCGCGCAAGCTGTTACGTCTAAACAATCTTATATCATTCCCATCAATTACGATTGCACCCTCATCAACATCATAAAAACGCATCAACAGCTTAACTAGCGTGGTTTTACCGGCACCAGTTGGGCCGACAATCGCAATTTTTTGTCCAGGTTCAACTTTAGCCGAGAAATTATGAATGACCGGTTTAGCAGAATCGTAGCCGAAAGTAACATTCTCAAAAGCTACACTGCCATACACAGCAAAATCGTTATCCGCTTCAGCCGGTTCTTCCTCTTCAGCTAACAACTCAAATACACGCTCAGAAGCTGCAGCCGTCTGCTGCAAAACGTTGGAAATAGTAGCAATTGAAGCAATCGGCTCGGTAAAGCCACGGGCATATTGAATGAACGCTTGGATACCACCAACCGTCATTGTGCCGGCAGTAACCATGATTCCACCGACCAGAACTATGACAACGTAAATAAGATTGCCGAAAAAACGAATGATTGGCATCATCATACCGGACAGGAAGTTAGCCTTCCAAGCAGACTCATACAGTTTGTCGTTATATTCTGCGAACTGCTCGACCGATTGCTCTTCGCCATTAAAAGCTTTAACAATTGTATGCGCACCGAACATCTCTTCAATATGACCATTAACATTGCCCAGATATTTCTGTTGATTAGCAAAATGTCCTTGCGATCTTTTCACGATAATCGCAATAGCGACTAATGACAACGGCAAGATGAGCAGCGTTATCAATGTCAGTTTCCAGCTGATTGATAACATCATCACTGCAATTGCAATAATCGAGGTAAGTGACGTAATAATTTGCGTTAGACTCTGATTGAGTGTCGAGCTAATCAAGTCCACGTCGTTGGTAATTCGTGAAAGCACTTCGCCATATGGCGTTTTATCATAATAGCGAACCGGCAATCGTTGCAGTTTGCTCATAATCTCTTTACGCAGGCGATAAGTCAGTTTCATGCTGACACCAGACATTATATAGCCCTGAATAAAGGCCAGAACGGCACTTAGTACATAGATTGCCATCAAGAAGAGTAAAATTTCCGCAATCCGCTCAAAATTTATCGAACCAGTGCCTGCAACTTGTTGCATTGCACCGTCAAATAGTACATCAGTCGCTGAACCGAGAATTTTTGGTCCCCAATTCGCTAAAACAGTTGAAACAATCGCAAAAATCCAGACAATGAGAATTGCCCATTTATAACTTCCAAGGTAGCGAAGCAGTTTCAGGAGAGCCCCTTTGAAATCCTTTGGCTTATCAGTTTTGCCCATAAGACCACCAAGCGGGCCGCCGCTACCATGACCACCCATCGGACCACTACGCTTTGCACCACCGCGTTGTTCGCGTTCGCTCATCGCAATTCCTCCTTCGACAGTTGTGAGGAGGCAATCTCGTAGTAGGTCGGGCTACTTATTAGCAACTCTTGATGTGTACCCATTCCCACAATCTCTCCATTGTCTAAGACAATAATCTGCTCAGCTTGCATGATAGTGCTGACACGTTGTGCGATAATAATTTGCGTTGTGTTGGATGCATATTGGTGGAGAGCTTTCCGCAACTTAGAATCTGTTCGATAATCAAGTGCTGAAAAGCTGTCATCAAAAATCAAAATATGCGGTTTTTTGAGCAGCGCTCGCATGATTGCTAGACGCTGTTTCTGACCACCAGAGACATTCGAGCCACCTTGAGCAATTTCACTGTCAAATTTATGTTCTTTTTCATTAATAAAATCGATTGACTGGGCAACTTCAGCAACTTCAACCATCTCTTCATCGGTCGCATCAGGTCGGCCGTAGCTGACGTTAGAGGCAATTGTACCTGACATCAGAACACCCTTCTGCGGTACATAACCAATTACAGCGCGAATATCCTTCAATGCTAAATCGCGCAAATCTATCCCATCTATTTTAATTGATCCGCTGGTAACATCATGAAAACGTAGCATCAGATTAGCTATGGTCGATTTGCCAGAACCGGTCGAACCGATAATCGCGGTGGTTGTGCCTGGTTTTGCGGTAAAAGTAATATTGTGAAGTGCGTTCTCCTCAGCATCCGGATAGCGGAAACTAACATCGGCGAACTCGACAAGACCCCTTTCTTTTGCAGGCAGATGCTCGTCCCAGATGAGTGGCACTTCCGGATCCTTAATGAGAATCTCTGTGTCAAGCACTTCATTAACACGCTCAGCCGAAACAGCCGCACGCGGTAAAATAATGAAGAGCATTGACATCATTAGGAAGGACATGATGATCTGCATCGCATACTGCATAAAGGCCATCATATCACCGATTTGAATTGAAGAGACCGCAATATGCTGTGCCCCAACCCAAATAATTAAGACCATAACGCCGTTCATAATGAACATCATTACCGGCATCATAAAGACAACTACACGGTTAATGAAAAGGTTCGTCCTGGTCAAGTCAATATTGGCCCTATCGAAGCGAGCCTCCTCATACTCTTGATTGCCAAAAGCGCGAACCACCATCAGACCCGATAAATTTTCTCGCGAGACTAAATTAAGCTTATCGATTAACTTTTGGACAATTTTAAATTTCGGCAGAGCAATAAACATGATTACAATGACTAGAACAGTTAATAGTATGACAGCCAACGCAATAATCCAGCTCATCGACGGTGATTTGCTAAGCGCCATAATAATACCGCCGGTTGCCAGAACAGGCGCATAGGCAATTAGGCGGATGCCAATCATTACTAGAGTTTGCAGTTGCGTTACATCATTGGTACTGCGGGTAATCAGTGAAGCAGTCGAAAATTTATTAAACTCATTGCTAGAGAAGGCTTCAACTTTTGTAAAAACGGAACGGCGCAAATCCCGCGCAAAACCTGTTGAAATGCGCGATGAAAGATAGCCGACAGCAATGGCAGCAAACAGACCGACCAGCGAGATGACAATCATCCGCAGACCGATTTGCAGAATATATTTTGTTTGTAATGCACCAAGGTCTACACCAAGCTCTTGGTAGAAGGCTTTGGTCAACATAATACCTGATTGTTCAAGCATCATCGGTTCTTTCTGAAGGGCGTTAGCTCGTGCACTATCAATTTGTTTTTGCGGGATTCCCTCAAGCAGCGGCAGATATGGATAAATTAATGTTATGTCGATTTTGCTAGTCTGTTGTGAATCAGCCTGTGCTGAATCAGCCTGTTCGGGCACAAACCCGTCCATCTCCGTCATTACCAATTCAACAAAAGCTAAAGCAGCAACACTAAACGCCTGTTCAAGCTCAGCTGTCGCTGTCTTACTTAGCTCGTTAAGCGGCTGCTTTAAATCGTAAGTATTATTTGTTTGATTTAATCGGTATTGATCATTTACGATGTTGCGCTCTCGATCGTCCATGAAGATTTGGACAAGTCGCATCCCATCAGCAGATAACTCCTCAGGAATCGGACTCTCAATCCCACTCTGCTGAATCCCCACATTGACGATGCGTGACATAAAATTTGGTAGGCTTAACTCAGCAATGGCCTGCACAAATAGCAGACTGATTGCTAGAATTAATCCAATTGCGAACGGCTTTAAGAAGCGACTTAGTTTAAGCAATTTACATCCTTCTTTCAATGAAAACACTTTTCCATTATATCAAATGTCCGTAAAAAGAAAAGAGCAGCAAGTTTGGTCAGATGCCATCTTGCTGCTGTTCCCTCTAATAATTGATTATGCCGACTATTTATTAACACCGCCGATCGGCAAAATCGTTTTGCCATACACTTCATTTAGAACTTGCGCTATAGCCGCATATATCGCTGTAAAGCCACAGAAAATACCTTCGTAGCCAGCTATCACGTCGATGGTGGCGTTCCCCGTAAAATCAGCTATCGCCAATAGGAAAAATAGAATCGTTAAGGTAGCGAATACCACTTGCAATGCCCGACTAATTCGCAACGTCCCGATAAAAAGGAACAGGGTCAGCAGTCCCCACATCACAAGAAAAAATCCCATATCGAATTTGGCTGTTGCTTCTGCTATGCCGATTGCAGGTAGAAGTTTTAACCCAACAAAAGCTAGCCAGAAGAACCCGTATGATGTGAAAGCCGTTGCAGCAAAAGTATTGTTTTTCTTCCATTCCATAATGCCGGCAATTACTTGAGCCAGACCACCATAGAAAATTCCCATTGCTAAGACCATTGAGTTTAAAGGCATGATTCCAGCATTGCTTATGTTAAGCAGAACCGTCGTCATCCCAAAAGCCAGTAATCCAAGAGGCGCCGGATTGGCGGTAGTGTCTTTAATAATAGTAGTTACCGATTGCGTAATATTTTCCTTGTTCATTAAGCTCCCCCTCATAAATTAGTAATAGTAAGTTATCTCAATTTCAGACTCATTAAGAAGCAGTATATAAAATATGGGGGCTGTTTACAAGAATATATTTGTGGGGAAAAGATAAACCCCCACAGGGGAGCCTGTGGGGGTTTAGGGTTATATCATTTTGTTTGCTTTTGGAGCCTGACGCTCTTATTCTTGTTTAGTCCAAGCATCCTCTGAATAGACGTAAGTTCCAGCTACTTTACTTGCTGCATCATATGCATCTTTAAATTCGTTTTTATCTTCTGCAAGCAACGAATAACCTACGTCTACATTTGCTCCGATGGTTATACTAGTAAGGTTGTTACCTTGGAAAGCACCAACTTTCATTGTTGTTAAACTTGTTGGTAAATCTATGGCTGTTAGGTTTGTGCCATAAAATGCATAATTTCCTAGTTCAGTTAAGTTGTCTCCCGCAAATGTTACCATTGTTAAACTTGCGATATTAGCAAATGCACCCCATTCAATAACTTCTACAGCAGCTGGTATTGCTACTGAAACTAATCCAGTTTTAGAAAATGCATTCTTCCCAATTGTTTTTAACAAGCTACCTTCTGCAAATGCTATGCTAGTTAATCCGTGATCATAACCTGATAATGAACCATCAAATGCTGATTTCCCAATCGTTTCTATACTAGCTGGTATAGTTATTGTTTTTAAAGCCCATGCACCATAAAATGCACTCTCTCCAATCGTAACTAATCCATCATTTAAGGTTACGGATGTCAATTGATTATTTGAGTAAAATGCTCTTTCACCTATCTCAGTTACTAAATTTGGCAATACCAAACTTGTTAAACCACTATTACTAAATGCTGCTGTTTTAATTTTAGTTAAATTGTTTGGTAATGTAACAGATTGTAATCCTAAAGTTCCATAAAAGGCTTCTTCTGAAATTGTTGTTACACTGTTTGGAATCGTCACTTCTGTAATTTTCCACGCTGAGCGGAATGCTTGATAACCTATACTTTCAATTCCTTCTGCAATTGTTACCTTAGTGATATTGGTATTGTTTAGGAATACACCTGCACCGATTGCTTCTACGTTGTATTCAGTACCCGATACTCTTATACTTGCCGGTATTACAACTTCCGTTGCAGAACCATTGTATTTTGTTATTGTTTTGGTTCCTGTATCGAAGTCAAATAGCGTAGCCCATTCAGTCCATTTCCCATATAGTGTAATGTTTTCGTCTACTGTATCTGTGTCAAAATCCCAAGCGGTATCAAAAGTAGCTTCCTTATACCAGCCTTCAAAGCCATAGCCATCTCTAGTTGGATTTGCTGGCTTAGTAGCTTTTTCACCTTTATCTATTGTTTGTGCCGCGACTTCGCTGCCCCCATTAGAATTAAAGGTTACTGTAACTTGTTCTTTTTCTACTACTAAAGTGTAAGTTGTAGATATTTTTTCTACAGGAGAATCACCATCTATTTTGTTCACTACAATCGTCATAATGTAAGTTCCAACTGCTGCATCATCTTTTACTTTTGCTGCAATAGTTGTTTCTTGGTTGACATCTGCAGTAACAGGAGCTCCACCTGCTGGTCCGTAGTTAAAACTAGAGTTGTTTCTAGCTTCACCAATCATAGCAAATGGTCCAGTCACGGTTCCACCTATTGTAGTTGTAAAATCAAGGCTATCAAATAATTCTCCAAAGTTTACAACCAATCCACTTTTCTCCAGACTAATAGTTGTTAATAAACCTGTCTCATCATAATTGCTTGAAAAAGTTATAGCAGCTGTTAGATTATCACCTTGTTTTGCCGTTGCTTGAGTTGGATTAAGTGACAATCCTAACATTGGCACTGGAGTTGCTACTACATTTACAGTTCCTGTTATTACGTTATAGGTAGTTGTATCTGTTGGTGTAAATGTCCAGCCAAAATCTCCAGTTGCATTTACTACTGTTTGGTCGTTCGTCCAAGCTAGTGTTCCTGCTACTGCAGTTCCTTCAGCATTCTTGAAAGTTCCGCTAAGTGTAGATTTTTCCAGTTTGTCGCCTACTGTTACTGCTGTAGCTGCTACTGCTACATCTGCTGCCGGATCTACTGGCGGTAAGCCTAAAACTACTCCACTAAGATCTAGCGTGTAAACCATTGTTGCATGTCCTTCACCATAGTTTACTGTTACCTTAATGTTTTCGTTAGCTTCAACACCCCAGATAAATACTTCGCTTGAAGTTGTTAAATTGTAAGTGTTAGTAGAAGCTGCTCCATTTGCAACACCTTCTACTGTTACTGTTGCTCCAGTACTAGGTAGATCTTTTATTGTAAATACTAAGAAGTGATGCTCATAAGATGGGAAACTTATACCTGATGGATGTGTCGCATGATATTCCAAAGTACCTGTTACTTTTAAGTCGCTACCTAATGTTACTGCATTGCCATAGTCTGTATTTGTTTCACTATCTTCACCATCAAGCGTGAATGTTGCTGTG
>CAZMPM010000028.1:0-12574 GCA_964568525.1 uncultured Caryophanales bacterium | reverse complement strand
ATGGTAGCATCTACGTATGCGGTATATTGGTAAGTTACTCTAACTTTTGTCCTACGGGCAAAAGTTTTTATTTTTATGTGGGGTGAATAATTTGAAACAGCGAGTGTTAATTGATGAAGAAGCGATAAACCGAGCTTTAACGAGGATTACACATGAAATTTTAGAGAAAAACAAGGGGACAGAAGACCTAGTTTTGATTGGGATTAAGACTAGAGGAAGCTATTTGGCTCGCCGAATTTATCAAAATGTTCTCGAGATTGAGGGTCAGAGAGTGCCTGTAGGTGATCTTGATATTACGCTTTATCGCGATGATTTAAGTGAGAAGGGTGACGAGGCACTTATTCAGGGTAGCGCAATTGATTTTGACGTAACTGACAAAATAGTTGTGTTAGTTGACGATGTACTATATACCGGCAGAACTGTACGTGCAGCGCTAGATGCAATTATCGACATTGGTCGCCCGCGCTTCATTCAACTTGCTGTACTGATCGATCGCGGACATCGTGAATTTCCAATCAAAGCAGACTACATTGGTAAAAACATCCCAACATCGCAGGAAGAAAATATACTTGTACAACTACATGAGATTGATCATCTGGACCAGGTTGTAATAGAACGAAATCATTAAGTAAAAGGAGCGAGAATGATGAAAAAACATCTTTTGAGTACTAACGACTTGGAGCTTGCAGAAATTGACCATCTCCTCAAACGTGCACAGTTCTTTTCGGATAATAGAAATTCACCGGCGCTAAAAGAACTTGGGAATAATAGTTTTGTTACTAATTTTTTCTTAGAACCGAGTACTAGAACTCGTTTTTCTTTTGAAATCGCTGAGAAAATGCTCGGATGTAATGTAATCAATTTTCAGTCGAATGACTCAAGCATAAAAAAGGGTGAGTCGCTCTATGACACTTTAAGAACGCTTGAGGTGCAAGGTGTGGAGATTGCTGTTGTGCGTCTCTGTGAAGAGGGAATCTTAACGCAATACGCAAATAAGCTTTCGTTAACCTTGATTAATGCTGGCGAGGGAACGATTGAGCATCCTACGCAAGCTCTGCTTGACTTATACACGATAAAACAGCACTTCGGTGATGTAAAGGGCTTAACAGTGGCTATTATTGGTGATATTCGTCATAGCCGGGTTGCCCACTCCAATTATCAACTACTAAAACGACTTGGTGTGAAATTAATTTTCTCTGGGCCAAAAACATTGATGGATGAGAACCTTGAGGGAGAGTATTTGCCAATTAATGAAGCCATAAAAGCAGCGGATGTGGTAATGATGCTAAGAATTCAATTTGAGCGACAAACACTCCCTTATCTAGAATCTATAGAAGAATATCACAGTCACTATGGTTTAACAGAAGAGCGTGCTGCACTGCTTGAGCCACAGGCGATAATTCTGCATCCTGCCCCCATCAATCGCGGAGTAGAGATTGCCGATAATTTAGTAGAACATCCACAGTCGCGAATTTTTGAACAGATGGGAAATGGCGTCTGGGTCAGGATGGCTATTATCGAACGTGCACTTAGGGAGGCGTAGAATGAAAATACTTATCAAAAACGGCCGAATTTGGACAGGTTACGAGTGGCGCAATCAGGATTTGTTAATAGCTTCTGGTATAATTCAAGCTTTTCTTGAACCGGGTGAATTACTGAATAGTTATCGAGATATCCAGGTTTATGATGTCGCTGGAGCGATTGTTGTCCCTGGTTTTATTGATATGCACGTGCATCTTCGTGAACCTGGCTACGAGTATAAAGAGACAATATTAACTGGCAGTAAAGCGGCTGTCAAAGGTGGTTTTACAACCATTGCGGCAATGCCTAACACTAAACCAATTACCGATAGTGTTGCAGTAGTTGAGTACATACAAAATAGTGCACACACCGCTGATTTGGCGCGGGTTAGACCTATAGCTGCGATAACATGTAATGAGGCTGGTGAGCGCTTAACCGATTTTGCGGCGTTAAAAGCAGCTGCCGTTGTTGGCTTTTCCGATGATGGCCGCGGGGTACAGTCTGCTGAGATAATGCGCGCAGCAATGCAGGAAGCCGCTGCGCTTGATCTTCCAATTATGGCTCATTGTGAGGATGAAGAGTTGCTGGCGGGCGGGGTAATCCACACGAGTTCTATTGCAGAAGAGTTGGGATTGCCGATTAATCGTTCTGAATCTGAATATAAACAGATTGAAAGGGATATACTACTTGCCGCTGAAACTGGCGCCCACTATCATGTCTGTCACGTTAGTACTAAAGAGTCTGTTGGGCTAATTCGCGACGCAAAAAGTAGCGGTTATAAGGTAACGGCTGAGGTTACACCACACCATCTAATTTTGAATGTAAACGATATTTCCGTGCCATATGCCCAGTACAAAGTAAATCCTCCTTTAAGGACTGAGGAGGACCAAATAGCGCTTTTAACGGGATTTCAAGATGGCACGATAGATATTATTTCGACGGATCACGCTCCACACACGGCGGAGGAGAAAGCGCGAGATTTTCTCAGTGCACCGTATGGTTTTACAGGCTTGGAACTAGCTTTTCCAGCACTTTATACCCAGCTTGTTAGAAATGGTGTGATAACACTGGAAGAATTACTTAATAAAATGTCATTAACACCAGCGAGCATCTTTAAACTTGCTGGTGGTGAGATTGCTGTTGGACAGTCAGCTGATATCACTGTTATTGATTTAGAAACTTCGCGTGAGGTAAAAGCTGAAATGTTGGTTTCTCAGGGTAAAAACACACCATTTAATGGCCGACGTTTCCAAGGCTGGCCAATTATTACAATAGTTGCAGGAGATGTTAAGTGGTCATCAATTGATCATACTACAGAAGGCGAGGGAGTTAGGTAGATGGCAAACGGAAATCAAATCAAAAAGGTTATGGTTATCGGATCAGGTCCAATCGTGATCGGACAGGCTGCTGAGTTCGATTATGCCGGGACACAGGCGTGCCAAGCGTTGAAGGAAGAAGGCATTGAGGTGGTTCTTGTAAATAGTAACCCAGCGACAATTATGACAGACACGCAGATTGCTGACCGGGTTTATATGGAACCTTTGACTGTTGATTTTGTTACTTCAATAATCATTACTGAAAGACCAGATGGACTTTTGGCAACGCTCGGTGGACAGACTGCGTTAAACTTAGCTATGGATTTAGAACGTGATGGAGTACTAGCTAATTATAATGTAAAGCTATTAGGAACAAATATTACAGCAATTGAGAAGGCAGAGGATCGGGAGAAGTTTCGAGCTACGATGCAACAAATCGGTGAGGCAGTTCCCGAGAGCATGATTATCTATCACTATGAAGAAGCATTGCCTTTTGTTGAGGAGATTGGGTTTCCGATTATTGTTCGACCAGCTTATACTTTGGGCGGAACTGGCGGTGGAATCGCTTATGACCACAGCGAACTTAAAGCAATTATCCGTAATGGTGTTGACGCTAGTCCAATCAAACAAGTTCTGATTGAACGTAGCTTATTAGGTCTGATTGAGGTTGAGTATGAAATAGTACGCGATTCAGCAGGGAATAAGATTGTCGTTTGTAATATGGAGAATGTTGACCCGGTTGGTGTACATACTGGTGACAGTATCGTTGTAGCTCCTAGCCTGACTCTATCCGACAAAACTAAAGAGATGTTTAGGGCATCGGCTTTTAATATTGTGGAAGCAATCGGCATTGAGGGTTCTTGTAACGTGCAATATGCTTATGACCCAGCTACTGAGAATTATTATGTCATCGAAGTTAATCCGCGAGTGAGTCGCTCGAGTGCGCTTGCTTCAAAAGCGACTGGTTATCCAATTGCAAAAGTTGCGACGAAGATAGCTGTTGGTTACGAGCTATCAGAGATCATTAACCAGATGACTGTTGACACTCCGGCCGATGTTGAACCGCAGTTAGACTATATCGTTACGAAAATTCCGCGTTGGCCTTTTGATAAATTCATAACAGCAAACCGTCGCCTAGGAACGCAAATGAAGGCAACTGGTGAGGTTATGGCAATTGGAGAAACATTTGAGGAATCTTTGCAGAAAGCGATTCGTTCGCTGGAAATTAAGGCATTTGGTTTATATGTCCCTGAACTCAAATTAGCTGAGAGCGATGAGAAAGTACTACTCGAACGCATTGCTTACCCTGATGATGAGCGGCTTTTTGTGATTGCTGAATGGTTCCGTCGCGGTGGTTCAGTTGAACAGGTGATTGAATTAACCGGAATGAAAAGTTATTTCCTAGAAAAAATAAAAGAGCTAGTTGATTTAGAAGTAGAGATTGCTCACGTTGAAATTACAAATACTAAGCTGCTTACCTGGAAAAAATTAGGTTATTCCGATCGGCAGATTGCAATTTTGCGCGGAGTGAATGAACGCGAAATTTACCGACTCCGCCAAAATTACAAAATTAGCCCGGATTTTCTCATGGTCGATACTTTTGCTGGTAAGTCGGAGTTAGACACGCCATACTATTACTCGAGTTATCATGGGTCGGATGAGGCAATAGTTTCCGAAAAAAAATCAGTTATCGTTTTGGGCTCTGGGCCTATCAGAATCGGGCAGGGTATTGAGTTTGACTACTCAACCGTTCATGCAGTCTGGGCGATTCAGGAAGCTGGCTATGAAGCGATTATTATTAATAATAATCCGGAAACGGTTTCGACAGATTATAATATTTCTGACCGTCTCTATTTTGAGCCACTAACAGCCGAAGATGTATTAAATATTGTTCATAAGGAACAACCACTGGGCGTAATTGTGCAATTTGGTGGGCAGACGGCAATCAATCTTGCTGCTCGTTTAGTCGAAGAGGGGATAAATATTTTAGGCACCTCATTAGAGAGTATCGCCAATGCTGAAGATCGCAAAAAGTTCGAGGCTCTAGCGAGAAAATTAGAGATTAAACAGCCATTAGGCAGTACAGCGATGTCAGTCGAGGAAGCGGTTGTAATCGCTGAGGAGATTGGCTATCCGGTGCTTGTTCGTCCATCTTATGTACTCGGTGGACGCGCAATGGAGATTATCTATAACTTAGATGACTTAAAAAAATATATGGTGCAGGCGGTTAATGTTTCAACTGAACATCCTGTCTTAATTGACCGCTATTTAACAGGGAAAGAGATTGAGGTTGATGCAATCTGCGATGGCACTGATGTACTAATACCTGGGATTATGGAGCATATTGAGAAAGCGGGAGTACATTCCGGTGACTCAATTGCTGTCTACCCAACAATCTCTTTATCAGATGATATGCTAGCGCAAATTATTGAGATGACAAAACAACTGGCACTTGGGCTAAAAATTGTTGGTTTACTAAACATTCAATTTGTAATCTTTAAAGGTGAACCATTCGTTATTGAAGTTAATCCGCGTTCATCGCGAACTGTCCCTTTTATTAGCAAAGTAACGCGAATTCCAATGGGGAATATTGCAACAAAAGCAATTCTCGGCCAATCAATAGTTGAACAGGGTTACAAGCCAGGCTATTATCAGCCGCTACCCGATTATTATGCGGTTAAAGCACCGGTATTCTCCTTCTCGAAACTTAGAAGTGTTGATGTTACTTTGGGGCCAGAGATGAAATCGACCGGTGAGGTTATTGGTATTGATAGTCAATTTGCTAAGGCATTATACAAGGGACTAGTTGCATCCGGAATTAAAATTCCGGAACATGGCACAATTCTTGCAACAATTGCAGATAAAGGAAAAGAAGAATCAGTTGATCTATTCCGGCGTTTTGAGCGGTTGGGTTATCGGATTAAAGGGACGAAAGGAACTGCTAAGTATCTTAATGAGCAGGGTATCCCTGTAATGGAAGTTTACAAATTAGATGAGGGTTCGCCGAATATTATTGATGAAATTCGAAGCAACCAGATTAATATCGTTATTAACACTTTAACCAAAGGTAAGGATATCGCAACGGATGGCTATCGTATAAGGCGTGAATCGGTTGAGTTTGGTATACCATGTGTTACTTCACTAGATACTGCCTATGCCTTACTGCATGCTTTAGAGTCTATCTCTTTTCGCTTACAACCGAGCACTAAGAATCAAGGTGGTGTGATTAGATGATGCAATATACTTATTCACTTGTGGAGAACCAAATGATTGCTCGCAACATCTACAAGATGAGTTTTATCGCTGAAGGTTTGGAGACTACCCCTGAGCCGGGTCAGTTTTTACAAGTCCGTGTTTGGGAGGGCTATGACCCATTACTGCGGCGTCCGATTAGTATTTGTGATTATGATGATGCAAGCAAGCTATTAACTCTGGTCTATCGTACAGGTGGCCGTGGTACTGAACTGCTTAGCAGAAAAAAAGTCGGTGACCTAATTGATGTTTTTGGACCGCTAGGTAAAGGATTCCCATATCAAGACTTCGGTGCTAACAAAACTGCCTTGCTCATTGGTGGTGGAATCGGCTTACCTCCGCTCTATTACTTAGCTAAGAAGCTTGTACAAAAGGGTGTGCGCATAACCACTATAATTGGTTGTCTATCGCAGGTCGACAGGATTCTTTATGATGAGTTTCAGGCACTTGGTGAGGTGCGCTTAGCAACGGTTGATGGTAGTTGTGGTTTGCAGGGAACAGTGCTTGATGCAGTCGGCACGGATGAGAGTTGGGACCGTTTTTATACCTGTGGGCCGACGGGGATGCTTCGTTCATTACAAAGGTTATGGTCTAATCGTGATATCGAGGGCTATATGTCGCTTGAGGAGCGGATGGCGTGCGGTATTGGTGCTTGCTATGGCTGCATAGTAAAAGTTGATCGAGAAAAGTATCCTGGTGGTTATCAGAAAGTATGTTCTGACGGGCCAGTCTTTTCTTTCCGTGAGGTGATCTTATGAGTAATCGTTTGACAGTACAATTAGGAGATTTAACTCTTAAAAATCCTATTATGCCGGCTTCCGGTTGTTATGGTTTTGGCCGCGAATTTGCTGAATTATACAATCTCAATCAATTAGGAGCAATTGTGGTTACCGCGACAACATTTGAGGAACGGAGTGGTAATCCAACGCCACGGATTGCAGAGACGCCTGCTGGTATGCTTAATTCAATCGGGCTACAGAATCCAGGAATAGATTACGTAATAGAGCATGAACTAAGTTGGCTACAACAGTTTACTGCACCAATCGTTGTAAATGTAGCAGGTTCAACGACTAATGACTATGTTGAGGTCGTAAAACGTTTAAATGAGCAAAAAATCGCAATGATTGAGTTGAATATATCTTGTCCGAATGTCAAAAGTGGCGGTATTGCTTTTGGTTCTGATGCTAAAGTAGCCGCGGAACTAACAAGTGCTGTTAGAGCAGTTTGTAAACACCCGCTATATGTTAAACTTTCACCGAATGTTACTGATATAGTGACAATTGCAAAAGCTGTGGAAGATGCCGGTGCTGATGGGTTAAGCATGATTAATACATTAGTGGGGATGCGCTTTGATTTAAATACGCGCAAGCCACTCCTTGCCAATCGTGTTGGCGGTTTATCAGGCCCGGCGATTATGCCAGTTGCGTTACGTATGATCTATCAAACTTATCAAGCGGTCTCGATTCCAATCATCGGAATTGGTGGTATCAGCCGGGCGGAAGATGTTGTTGAATTTTTCCTAGCAGGTGCTTCTGCTGTTCAGGTTGGTACGGCAAATTTTGTTGATCCATATATCTTACCGAAATTGATTGAAGAATTACCGCTATTGTTAGATAATCTAGGAGTAGACAAAATTTCGGATTTAATTGGGGAGGGAAGCAGATAGATGACAGCTGGGAAAGGGCTTGATTATCGTGAACGGATAATCGTGGCATTGGATGTTGCAACAAAAGAACAAGCGCTTACTTTAGTGGATAGTTTCGAACAACAGGTTAAATTTGTAAAGGTTGGAATGGAGCTCTACTACGGTTTGGGACCAGTGATTATTGAGGAACTGAAACGTCGTGATTTGAAGATCTTTCTTGATCTGAAGCTCCATGATATTCCAAATACAGTTGGTAATGCAGCTGCTCAACTGACGAAATTAGGGGTCGAAATGTTTAATCTGCATGTAAGCGGTGGACTTAATATGATGGTGGCTGCACGCGAGAGTATGGAGAAAAACCTTTCAAATGGGCAAAAATGGCCACTACTCATAGGTGTTACGCAACTGACGAGTACGGATAAGAAGATTCTGAATGATGAGTTGGGCATCCCAACAACAGTTGAAGAGAGCGTTGTTCACTATGCGAGGCTCGCAAAAACTGCCGGGCTGGCAGGCGTTGTCTCTTCTGTCCATGAGGTAGAGTTGATTAAACAATATTGCGGGGTTGAGTTTTTAACAGTTACACCTGGAATTCGTTTGGCTGATGGTTCAGCAGACGACCAGAAAAGGATTGCAACGCCTGAACGGGCAATTGCACTCGGCAGTGATTACCTAGTAATCGGTCGCTCAATTACGGCTGCTGAGAATCCTGCGGAAGTATTCAATCAAATTATAAATAAATTATCAGTTAATTAGGAGGAGTTTATTGTGCTTAATAAAAGCGAAATTTTAAAAATTTTCAAAGATAGCGGAGTTCTAAAAAAAGGACATTTTATTCTAGCGTCAGGACGCCATGCAAGTCAATATATGCAGATGGCTCAAGCTACACAAGATGCTAAGATAACAGAGTTACTCTGTCAAAATCTTGCAGATAATTTCAAAAATGCAAAAATCGATGTTGTTGTGTCACCAGCAGTAGGTGGCCTAATTGTAGGCTATGAGATGTCTCGCATTTTAGGAACTCGTAATCTGTTCACTGAACGTGATAATGATGAGATGACATTGCGCCGGGGATTTTCCATTAAACCGGGTGAGCGTGTTCTAGTTGTCGAAGACGTTGTTACAACAGGAGGATCGGTTAAAGAGGTTATTCGAGTTGTTGAAGAGGCTGGTGGCGAGGTTGTTGGTGTCGCAGTGCTTGTTGACCGCAGTAACGGTAAAGTAGATTTTGGCTATCCATTTGTTGCATTATTGTCGCTTGAAATTATTTCTTATCCTGCAGATGAATGTCCGCTATGCGCGGCTGGCGAACTACCGGCAGTCAAACCAGGTAGTCGCAATAAATCACAATAACTAATTGTGTAAAGATTTAATAAAGTCTGAGAAAATAGTATAATCTTGATAAAAATAGGTGATGAGATGCTAAAGCTTGGTTTTTTGGGGCCGCAGGGTACGTTTTCCCATAATGCAGCAATTGAGTATTCTAAGGAAAAACCAGAGTATCAACTAATTGAATATAATACGATACCGGAGTTGATGCTGGCGGTAAGTGAAGGCGCTCTAACTGAGGCGATTGTTCCAATCGAAAATTCACTGGAAGGCGCAGTTACCTCTACTTTAGACATGTTCGTTGCCGACCTAGCGATATATATTAAAGCCGAAATCATTATTCCGATTAGTTTGAATTTGCTAGTTAAGGCTGGGACTACTACGTCGCAGATTAAAGAAATTTTGTCGCATCCGCAGCCTTTTGGTCAGTCGCGTAAATATTTAACTGCGAATTTTTCTAATGTTGATATGCGGCCTGTCGCTAGTACCGCTGCTGCAGCTGAGGAAGTTTCGAAGTCTGATGGTCAGCTTGCGGCGCTCGGTTCTGAATTAGCGGGAGAACTTTATGGGCTCACCGTACTCGCTCGTGATATTCAGGATGGTAAGAACAATTTTACGCGTTTTGTAGTTATTTCGCAGGAAAAAGCAGTAAACACGTCCCACGACAAAACGGCAATTGTCTTCTCCACCGGCGATGAGCCAGGAAGCTTATACCGGATTCTCGATATATTGAATATCTGGGATGTTAATATGACAAGGATCGAGTCGCGCCCATCAAAAGAGCAACTAGGTAAATATATTTTTTATGTTGATATTGTTGGGAATCAGGAGGAAGCTGATATACGTGACGCTCTAGCAATGGTTAGGCGCAAAACTTCTTTCTTTAAGGTTTTAGGCTCTTATCCAATCTATTATATTTAGAAATTAAAAACTGTGGAACTTGTAGCGAGGTGACTTAATTGATTGAATTTTATCGGAAATATAGCAAAACAATTTTTGATATTGCGTTGCTTATACTTACAGTCCTGTTATTTATGTATCTATTTGCTGTAATTTTCAATGTGGCAAAACCAGTTTTTGTGGCACTATTGATCTACCTATTAATTGAGCCAGCTGCAAAGTTTTTAAACAGAAAATTACGAATCAAAAAACCGGTGGCAGCTACAATTTCGCTGTTCTTACTGGTATTATTGCTGTTTGCGTTTATTATAACGATTGGAATTCTAATTTTTACGCAACTTCGAGATTTTTCTGCTAAACTTCCAGGATATCTAGAATTTTTACAGACTGAGGCAAATTCTTTAATTGAGCAATATAGTCATTTGTTGGATAATCTTTCGCCTGATTTAGTTGTGAATCTTACTAATTATTTTGCTTCATTATCGGGAACTATTGTAAAGTTTTTTGAAAACATTTTCTTTTCGCTTATTAACTCAGTAGGCTCGATTTCTAGTTGGGTGATTACGATTGTACTGGCAATTGTTTTAGCATTTTTCCTTAGTATTGAGATTGAAACTTGGGAGCGATTTGCAAAGAAAAATACGCCTAAAACTTTTAAAAACGGCTACTATTTTTTAAAGGAAAACGTGCTTAAAGGAATAGGCGTTTGGTTCAAGGCACAATTAAAATTGATGACAATTACCTTCATCTTAGTTTTAATTGGTCTATTGATTTTACGAGTTGATGGAGCGCTAACGATAGCATTTTTTGCGGGCTTGCTCGATTTGTTCCCGGTTCTTGGAGTTTCGACTATTTTCATCCCTTGGATAATTTATTTAATTGTTATCGGTGATTTAATGATGGCGCTTTACCTGGGAATTATCTTTGTAATAATTGTTGTAGTTCGGCAGTTGTTGGAACCAAAGATTACCGGGGAGTCTCTCGGTGTATCGCCGTTCATTATGCTGTCGTTTATGTTAATTTCCCTAGCTATTTTCGGTTTTGCTGGTTTGTTACTTGCGCCGATTCTGTTAGTTACATTGAAGTCATTAATTGATCAGGGTTATTTGCGCAAATGGGTTAAAATGCCAGAAGGAGAGCTTGATTATCAAGTGAACTCAGAATCGCAAGAGGAAGAACAAGAATTGAAATCAAAA
The DNA here is from genome assembly GCA_964568525.1 of uncultured Caryophanales bacterium. GTDB lineage: Bacteria > Bacillota > Bacilli > Tepidibacillales > Tepidibacillaceae > CAYZPB01. Next base: position 1,415 of record CAZMPM010000028.1, on the reverse strand, counting down.
ATTAGTCTAGCAGAGAGATTTAAAGCACGCTTTAAGAAAAAATCAACTGATGATAATTCTGAAAATTGAGCTGATAAATAGGATAAGCCAGCTCTCAGCTGGCTTATTTTTTTATTATTAACTTATCGACTAGCGACTGCTCTGGTGTAACAAAAAGTGTGTTTTGCTTATCATAGGTTACAAAGCCTGGTTTCACACCACTCGGTTTTTTCACATTGCGGATAAGCGTGTAATCAACAGGCACATTACTAGAAGACCGCGATTTACTAAAATGAGCAGCAATTGTTGCAGCTTCGTTTAGCGTCTGCTCGTTAAACTGGTTCGCTCGAATAACTACGTGTGAGCCAGGAATATCTTTAGTGTGGAGCCATGTATCATTTGCTTGGGCAAGTTTTGTTGTTAAATAGTCGTTTTGCGTATTGTTGCGTCCAACCAAAATCGTTATCCCTTCGCTTGATTTTAGTTCCAGCAACTGTGGTTTAGTTGTTTTCTTTTTTGGAACGGCCTTACTCTTTTGTTTCTTTAGGTAGCCACCGGCGATTAGTTCTTCACGTATTTCAAGTATGTCGGTAACACTTGCATTCTCAATCTGTGTTAATAGTAATTCCAAATACTCATTTTCAACTGTAGTACGCTCAATCTGTTCTTGCAGATGCTGGCGACTCTTTTTAAGCTTACTATACTTTTTAAAATAGGCCTGAGCGTTAGCGTTAGGGCTTTTCATTGTATCTAGTGGAATCTCAACCTGGTTGCCAGCTTCACTATAGTAATCGGTTACCGAGACAAGCGCAACTCCTGCTGGAACATTAGGCAAATTGGTTGTTAATAATTCCCCATAGAGCCGGTATTTATTGGCGGAATCAGCTTTTAATAAATCGCTACTTAAATATTTAAGTTTTTTATCATTTTTTTGTTGCTCATTGTTAATAAATTTAATTAGGTCAGCGGCGCGCTGTTGCACCAGGTCCTGCTCGGCCTTATTACGATAAAAGTTATCAAGACATTGATTCATGCTAGTAAAATATTCTTCATGTCCACCAAGATAAGTAAGTGGTGTCAAGGAGTAGTCATCACTTGTAACTGTACGCACAATTGTTGGACAGTAACTATTATTCTTGATTTGTTCTAACAATTTCGCTAATTCACTCCAGATTAATAGGTTCGAAATCGGTGTTCCAGCAAGACTAACAAGTTCCTTGGCTAATGGCAAACTAAGTCCCATTAACTTACTTACCAATTCCTGTGCTGGTTCATCAGTATCTTCATCGATCAGCTGGCTGAAGGATTTTTCGTCCAACATAAATGGATCGAGTTTACCCTGTTTTGGCGGTGAAATATACACTTTTCCAGGCTGCACTAATCGGTGGCGACTTATTAAAGGGTTTACGCGAGTTATCGCGTCTAAAATGGTATTT
>CAZMPM010000027.1:0-13609 GCA_964568525.1 uncultured Caryophanales bacterium | reverse complement strand
GTCTCTTGCATCATCAAGAATTCCTCTTGCAACATTTATCACTTGATTGCGATCACCATCTTTTAGCATATTATCTATAAGATTATAGGATAGCATGAGAAGCGGTGCAAGAATCAACATTACAATAACAATCGCAGCTAATAATTCAACTAATGTCATTCCTCGTTGATTTATTATTCTTTCTCTCATCGTTCTACCCCCTTGTTCTCCATAATCAACTGATAGTTAATAGTTACGTTATTGCATACTAGAGTGGATTAACCCTATCAGCCGGTTGATAAATATCTAAATCAGGAACATCCATAAATTGTTCATTATCATTTGGATAGAAATAAGCCAGATACTCAAGACTCATTGTCAATCGATCTTCACTTCTTCCATCCCAAGTCCAATTCTTTAGTTTAAGAAATCTTTTGCTGTTGTAGAATTCTTGAAGAAACGACCTAACATCCAGATATTTACCATCAACGCTGAAACCAATCTCAATAGAACTAATATCATCTGTAATCTCCTGCGTAATCACATGTATGCTGACGGGATCTAAATCAATCTTATTCTTCTTGGCAGTATCGTATATATATTGATGTAAATTAGCAATATCACTTTTCTTCGGAATAATCAGATAATATTCAGCTTCAATCGCATCCCGGTCTTTCTGTTCTTTAACAATCTGCATTTCTAACTGTCTAATCATCTGTTGGTCATTGAAAAAGTCATTAGCCAATTTCTCCATCTCTTTATCGTATAAGGAGTGATAATATACTGACCAACCACCAATTATTAATGCAAACAGTAGAACAAGGAATAATGCTTTCCTACCTTCACTCATCTATTCTTCCTCCTTTAAAAGAGCATCCAAATCTACTGTAAGATTAAGTTCTAACTCTGTCATCTTATCAACAACTGCAGATGTAACATCATTAACACTTAACACCCAAGGAGTATTTATGAAAATTTGAATTAATTGTGATGCGGTAAGAACCCCTGGCAACTCAAGATTAAGAGAAAGATGTCCATCCTCAGTCAGAGTCAATTGATTGATTGCCCCTTTCTCTGGCAAGAGTGCTGCTATCGAATCAAATACATGCGTTATATCATAATTACCCTGTTGCACATCGTTAAACTTGCTGTAATAATCTGCAAAAATTTTGCCCTCTTCGCGGTTAGCAACTAATTGCTGTTCTAATCTTGTACGTTCAGCAGCAATTTTATTATATGCCTCTTTCTCAGTATTATATATTCCAAGTTTCTGATAAACATCTGAAGCAACTAGCCCACTAGCACAGACCACTAGAATAACGACAAGTAGGAATATCGGGAATTTGAATCGCTTTGTTTTCGGGATAACTGGCATAAGATTAATCTGCATCTTATTTCTCTACCCCTCTCAGAAGCGCCCCAAGCGCCAATTCATAGCCATTATACTGACGAATACTGCGCGGCAAGCGTTGGGCTGCCCTGCTAAGGAAACTAATATCAAGTTCAATACCAGCCTTAACCCGCTCTAAAAACCGCTCAGTTAGTAATACGCCGCTAACCAAGCCAATCCTTGTAATTACGCGGTCACGGTAATTCATTGTAAAATTGAAATAACTTTTGGCGCGTTCGATTTCATAAACGAAGACTTCTGCCAACTTAACTTCATCAAGCCAGCCACTTTCCGACATCAGTTCCTTAATCTCTTTCGGAATATGACGAGTGAAATAGAGTATCTCATTATCGAAAATATGAATGTCGAAGCCATGTTCAGTCACTTGCGCCAACAGCTTAATTGCATGTTCATTCGGTTCAGCATAGGCCTTGCAATAATTCAACATTGAATTGGCAGCTATATCGATTGTAATCGGTTTGAAACGCTCCTTAGTAAGACTATTAACAATTGCATTAATAATTGAGCCCGGTGCTGCAACCAAGATATGATTGTAGAGATTATCGCTCTCTCGACTTACGCTCGGCTCATGGCGAACGGCACGAACCAAGTCGAACAGCGGATCACTGAATGGGAATAGCGAAGTTGAAGCTAACTCTCCGGCAACAATCGCTTTCAACTGTTCAACCCGTAAATCCGGTAACTCCTTCTCCCGAAGAATAACAACCGATGTCGGCAACACAATATGAACTCTTTTCGCTTTAAAAATACGCGAAGCCTTAACCTCCGCTAATATTTGTCGCCAAATTTCCAAATCTAAGATACCTTCACGGAATAACCTCACATCTTCTTTCAGATAAGAACCATATACTTTCTTAACTTCGCCACCTGTCACCTTCGCCTCAATCATTCTAACCGAATAATCATCGAAGACAATTGCTAACTCTCTCTTAGCCACCTGTACATCACCCGCCATAATATATTAAAATCAGCAAACTTTGATAAACTTAGAAAATTGAGATATACCACTCAATGATTTGGTTACCCCAGAAGTACGCCACCACAGCAGCAACAACAATGAAAGGACCAAATGCGATTGGTTCGCCGCGTTTAACACGTTTGACTAGAAGCAGAATACCGCCAATAACCGTTCCTAGCAGTGCGGCAATAAACAAAGTAAGGAGCATTAACTGCCAACCTAAGACCACCCCAAGCAAGAAGAACAACTTGATATCGCCACCACCCATGCCACCGCGACTGACGATTGCGATAAGTAGGAGCAGAATTCCCCCGCCAACAGCACCAATCAGATAATCCCAGATTGGCAGCGGATGGATAAAAAGTCGCATAAGAAAAAAAAGGATAATCCCCGGAATAATGATACGGTCAGGAATTATTTTATATTGTAAATCGCTTATCAAGACAACGACAAGTACCATCATGAAAGGATAAGCAATCAGCATTTCCAAATTTAAGCCGAATTGAATCGGTATAAGAAGAAATAGTATAAGAGTGGTCAACTCACCTAAGAAATAGATCGGCGAGACCTTCTCATTGCAGTATCTACACTTGCCGCGGAACAGAATATAACTGATAAGCGGCAAAAGGTCTAACCAGTTAAGCGCATGCCCACAATTCGGACAGTGTGAGCCCGGCGTGACAATTGATTGTTTGAGCGGCACGCGCAGTGCCACCACATTAAGAAACGACCCGATAAACAAGGCCAGAATGATGTATAGAATTATGTAAAAAATCGTCATAGGTAACCTCGTTTATGTCACATTTTATTCCTGTTTAGAAATCGAATCGATTGCATATATATTATTCGCTGCATCAAATGGAATAACATGTACTATCCATAGATTGCCATTCGAGTCCGTTCTCGGGAAATCAGCTCGCAAATAGGGCCTCCCCAAAATCCAAGTCTCAGCATCAGTTAGAACTTTTAATAAGTGGTCAAGTAGCGCTTCATTACCGCTATCTTTACTGATGCCAGGCGTAATGACTGGATCAAGTTGCGGATAGGACCTATTTATAGTTGCGTAACGCTCCAGCGCTTCGTGCATAATAGCAATGTTCGCTATATCCTGTTTTTCTTTGGCATTTGCAATCTGGTTAAACACCACCGGAATACCAACTGCAGCAATAATACCGATAATTAAGATCACAGCGATTAATTCGATTAACGTAATACCTCTTTGATTAAATAGATTAAATAATCTTTTCTTTAAGATTATCGGCATAAAGTCACCTCAACCTATGTATTATAGCAGAATGCTATTTATATCAAATAGCATTCTGCTGTTAGTATATAAGTATTACCAAATTTAAGTTTTAACTTAAAACAATAACCCTATTTTTTAATACCATATATTGGATCGTCGTTAATTGCTCCGCCATCTAAAACCCATGTTCCAACTTTTGCACTTTCCGGAAAATCAGCTCTTAAATATGGTCCTCCATCTACGCCAGTCGCAGCTTTTAATAGTGTAAACAAATCTGCAACAGCAGTTACTGTGCCAGTTGTTGCATCATACGTACCACCTTTTATAGGGTAGTGACTATTCATCAAAGCATATCTCTCCACCGCGCCAGCCACTATAGCAGCATTAGCAACATCTGTTTCATCTTTAGCACTACTAATCTGATTAAACACCACCGGAATACCAACTGCTGCAATAATACCGATAATCAGGATTACTGCAATTAGTTCTATTAAAGTAATACCTCTTTGGTTAAATATTCTCTTTTTTAAAATTGTTGGCATATTTATCCCCCTCTCTGTCGCTTTATAAACACTATGCTATCTATCAAAACTAGGTTCTATTTGCACGAATTACTTAGTGTAAATTATTTAATTGACTTAACATCTTGTCCAGCTGTAGTTACAGCCGCTGCACCTAATGCATCTTGATATAATCCCCAAACGGCTCCACCATTTGCTTTTTTTAATGGAAAATCAGCTCTTAAATAAGGACCACCAGTTCCACCATTCATTGCATTAATAAACTCCGTAGTTAACACAGCAGGAGTAGTTCCTACAGATTTAGGATATCCATCATTTATTAGCGCATAACGCTCAACAGCTCCAGCAAAGACAGCTTGATTAGCCTTATCTGTTTCATCTTTAGCACTACTAATCTGATTAAACACCACCGGAATACCAACTGCTGCAATAATACCGATAATCAGGATTACTGCAATTAGTTCTATTAAAGTAATACCTCTTTGGTTAAATATTCTCTTTTTTAAAATTGTTGGCATCTATTTCACCTCCCTTCAAAAACTTCTAAATTAATTATTGAAAAAATATATTAACTGCCGCCGATTAGATCGTACAATCCGAACATCGGCATTATAACCGCAAGAACTATCACACCTACGATTACAGTTAGAAAAACAATTAGTAGTGGCTCAATCAACTGTTTAAGTTGATCGGTCATATTATCTACATCTGACTCATAGAAGTCTGCAACCTTGTTTAACATCTCATCAAGTGAACCAGTTTCATCGCCAATTGCCATCATATGAATTAGTAGCGGCGGAAAAAGTTTATCTTTCTCGAGCGGCTTATGTAGTGGTGTTCCTTGACGCAGATTCTCAGTAGACTCTCGAATCGGTTTCGCTATCGCCTCATTTCCAACTACCTTGCTAGCCATTTTCAGCGACTCAAGAATCGGAATAGCACTAGTTAACTGTATTCCAAGCGTTCTCGCAAATTTAGCAATCGCTGACTTCTGTAATAGGACGCCGAAAATTGGCAATTTCAATTTAAAATAATCAACATAATATTTTGTTTTAATATTCTTGCTTAATAAATTATATATGATAATTAGCACAAACACAAGAGCCACAAGGACTAGCCAGTATTTCTGTGTAAAATCACTTGCACCGAGAATAATTTTCGTCGGCAACGGTAATTCGGCCTCGAATGATTCATATAACTCCATGAAATTCGGCACAACATTAACCAAGAGAAAGATTGTTACGAAAATCGCCAGCACTAAGACGACGATAGGGTATGTTAAAGCAGACATAATCTTCCGTTTCGTCTGGTGTTGCTTCTCAAGGTAGGTTGCGACCATTTCAAGCGTTGGTTCCAGCGTTCCCGACAACTCACCTGCAGCAATCATATTTAAAACAATCTCTGGAAATACTTTCGGATAGGCTGACAACGCATCTGCAAGCCCAATCCCACCGCGAATAGAATCTGCGATCTTACTTAATACTTTAGCGAAACTACGATTATCAGTCTGCTTACTAAGTATCTCAATCGAATCAATGATTGTTACACCAGCACGAATCAATGTAGCCAATTGTCGCGTAAAGATAACGATTACCTCTGGCTTAATACTAGTAAATAATTGAATCTCTTTCTTTAGTGCTGATTCTTTAACCTCTTTTATCTCCGTAGCATAAATTCCGGAAAGTCGAAGTTGACTAAGCGCTTCCTCTGGAGTCTTGCCTTGAGCAATGCCACTTACACTCTTACCTTTATTATTAATTCCCTCATATTTAAACTGCAAGATGTCACCTACATTCTATCCCAATTTTCAACATATTGACATGATATCTCTACATCCACCTTACAATTGGCAACCAACCTTCTAATTGCAGATTCCATCGTTTCCATACCAGCAAGTTTACTCGTCTGCATCACAGTTTTCAATTGGTGTGTCTTCTCCGAACGAATTAAATTGCTTACTGCCGGAGTATTAATCAGAATTTCCATTGCTGCCACACGTCTACCACGATCAATTGTCGGTAATAATCGTTGAGCAACAACACCAACAAGTACGCTTGCTATTTGTAGCCTAATCTGTGTCTGCTGTGCAACAGGAAAAGCATCAATTATTCGGTCAATCGTATTAGAAGCATCAGCCGTATGCAGTGTTGCGAAAACAAGATGTCCTGTCTCAGCAGCAGTAATCGCTGTTGCAATTGTCTCTAAATCTCGCATCTCACCAACTAATATAACATCAGGGTCCTGTCGCAGTGCGGCTCGCAACGCTGCAGCAAAAGAAAGTGAATCCTTTCCTATCTCACGTTGATTAATAATCGAGCGATGGTGACGATGCAAATATTCAATCGGATCTTCAAGCGTAATAATATGTTTCGACTGTGTCCGATTAATTAAGTCAATCATTGACGCAAGCGTTGTCGATTTACCGCTCCCAGTCGGACCAGTAATCAATATTAAACCCTGCGGCTTGTCGACAAAACTATCGAGAATCGGGCTAACGCCAAGCTGCTCAAGCGTTGGAATATTGCGAGGAATAATACGAATCGCAATTCCTACAGCATCACGTTGTTTATAAACATTAATACGGAATCGTGAAATTCCCTCAATTCCATAGGAGATATCTATTTCGCCTTTATTAAGAAAATAATCCCTCTGACCCTCAGTAAGAATCTCCTCCATATAGCTATTCGTATCTTCACTAAATAATCTTTCATCACCATATGGCTCGAGTCTTCCATGTATTCGATAAATCGGTTTAGAACCCGTCGTTAAATGCAGATCAGATGCACCACGATTTACCGCTTCAATCATTAATTCTTTTACATTATAGCTAGATTGAAACATTAGATTACACCTCACTTCCAATAGTAACACTTAAGACTTCAGTAATTGTTGTAATCCCTTGTTCAACCTTTAACAGTCCATCTTCAAACATTGATTTAAAGCCTGTGCTTTTCAGATATTTACGATAATCAGAATCTGAACGTTGTTCAATAATTAACCGCTTAAGTTCCTCGTCAAGTACAACTATCTCATAAAGTGCTGTGCGACCTTTATAACCGGTATGATGACAGCGAACACAGCCTAGACCTTTTTTCGGCGGAATTCGAATATTATGTTGGGCAAGAATTATTTGCTCCTCCACAGTCGGTTCATATTCAGCAGCACAGTCAGGACATATTCGTCGGACTAATCGTTGCGCAACGACACCACTTAATGCGGATACAATAACATAAGGCGCAACCCCCATATCTAATAGCCTAGTGAAAGTTGACGGCGCATCATTTGTATGAATCGTACTTAGTACAATATGACCAGTTAATGCTGAACGAATTGCCATTTCTACAGTTTCAGCATCACGAACCTCACCAACCATTACAATGTTCGGGTCTTGTCTTAATACCGTCCTTAAACCTGTTAGGAAGGTCATGCCTATTTTCTCATTTACTTGAATCTGATTAACTCCGCGCAGTTGATACTCTACAGGATCTTCAATCGTAATCACATTCACATCTTCGCAATTCAGTTCACTTAAAGCCGCATAGAGCGTAGATGTCTTACCACTACCAGTCGGTCCACTTACTAGTAGTAACCCATATGGCCTGCGAATCATACTGCGGATAATCTTAATATTATCTGATGTAAGGCCTAAATCTTCCATCACTCGGACAGAACTTGATAAATCGAGAATCCGCAGAACCATTTTCTCGCCATTAACCGTTGGTAGCGTAGAGACACGAACATCAATCAGCCTATCATCTACATCGAATTTGAAACGTCCGTCTTGCGGTAATCGCCTTTCAGAGATATCCATCCCGCTCATTATCTTAATTCTTGTGGTGATAATCGACTGCATGCTTTTGTTTAGAACCTGCTCTGTCTGCAGATTGCCATCAATACGATAACGAACAATTAGACTGTGTTCATGCGGATCAAAATGAACATCGCTAGCGTTGACTGTTACAGCATTACGCATAATATGATTAACCATTCGACTTACAGGCGAATCATCAGACTGCGCATCGCTATCATTCATCTCATCTTTCGGTAAAATCTCCATAATCTCACTAACCGAATCCTGAATACTGTAAACGCGTTTAATGATAGTTTTAAGCTCACTCCGAGAAGCGATCACCGGCTCAATTTGTAAACCGGTGTAGATTCGTAAGTTATCAATTGCATAATAGTTTGTCGGATCCGCCATTGCTACAGTAAGAGTATTACCATCGCGTTTAATCGGCAATGCCAAATATTCCACTGCCATTCGCTCTGTAATGACGTTAACGACACTCGGGTCGAGATTATACTGATACAGAATAACCTGCGGTATGCCAAGTTGTGCCTCTAACGCATCCATCAAATCGCGTTCGCGAATCCAACCCTTACTTAACAAAAGGTCACCTAAGAGCTGTTTAGTTGTTTTCTGCTCTAACAAGGCTTCGTTCAGCTGTTCCTCAGTAATCTGCCCAGAGCTAACTAAAATGTCACCGAATCTTTTGTTGCGCATCTATTTCTCCCCTTAATAAGTAAAAAAATATGTACATATTTAACACATATTTAATCATAATTGGAATATAATTGCTACCTTTTTTTACCTATAAGTGTAGATATTTGTGGCGATTATGCAAACATACTACAAACCTAATGATCCAGTCGCAAAAGCAACTTTTCCCCAACTGTCCAGATGTCTCCCGCACCCTGCGTAATTACCAAATCACCTGGAACAACAACCGTTGCCAGATAATCAATCAACTCCGCCGTTGTCGCAAAATAGTGCACATCTTGACCGCCTTTTTTGATCACTTCCGCCAGTTTTTTTGCATTAACCTTATCGCGCATGCTATCGCCTGCTGGAGAATGTATTTCCGTAACCAGTACTTGGTCAGCTCCCGCAAACGCCTTGCCGAATTCTTCTAAGAAAAAATAAGTGCGCGAATATCTAAGCGGCTTAAACGCGACAATAATTCGCCCTCCCACCTGTTTCGCTGAAGCAATTGTCGCAGCAATCTCTGTCGGATGATGACCATAATCATCAATAATTGTAATGTTATTTATCGTCCCTTTGTGTTGGAAGCGTCTTTTCGCACCAACAAACTTAGCCAACGGATACTCTACGTGATCAGCATGAATCCCTAGATGCAAAGCTACTGTCAATGTCGCTAAAGCATTCAATACATTGTGGTTGCCCGGCAGATTTAGTTTGAGACCACCAATTATTCCATCTTTTTTTGAGAAAACGGCAAAGCTAGTCGTATTTCCCACATACACGATATTAGTCGCATAGTAATCCGCCTCCGGACTCAGACCGTAGGTCAGTACATTACCCGGTATTTTCCCGAGCAATTTTCGCAGATTTGCATCATCATAGCAGATTACTGTCATGCCATCAGGATTTACCTGTTGTAAATACTGCTCATATGCAGCCAATAATTTATTAAAATCAGCATCGTAGTTTTCTAAGTGATCCGGCTCAATGTTCGTAATCACACTAATATATGGCCGATAATTCAGAAACGAACCATCGCTCTCATCAGCTTCCGCAACAAAATATTCCCCTGCTCCAGCATGCGCGTTTACACCTAAATTAGTAATCTCGCTACCGACTACATAGCTTGGTTCAAGGTCATTTTGCTCAAGCACCCAAGCCAGCATCGATGCTGTCGTTGTTTTGCCATGGGCACCGGCAACGGTGATTGATTTTTTAGTTGCCATCAACTCTGCCAACATTTCTGAGCGATGGAGAACGCGTCTTCCCTCACTACGCGCTGCCATTAACTCAACATTGTCTGAAGGAACATCTGAGGAATAGACCACGGTAGTTGCTTCTGCAAGATTTGCAGGATCATGTCCGATGGTTATCTTCGCACCAAGTTGTCTTAATTGTTCAATCGTTCCCGTCTGAATCAAATCTGACCCCGAAACTTCCTGACCCTGCTCCAGCAATACGCGAGCGATTCCACTCATCCCACTGCCGCCAATTCCAATAAAATGAACTATTTGTTGTTTCATTTCGCGCACGCACCATCCAATTTTTTTAATAAAAATTTTCTCGCATCTGAAATTAGATATAACGACCCCGCCACTAACAAAAGATCTCCTGCTTCCAATCTCGACAGCCCTTCGATCAAGGCGTCTTCCCAATCCGCCAGCGCTGTAACCGATTTCGTAGGATCTAACGTGCGAATCAGTTGTTGTAAATCGCCAGCGTGTGAACGCCTCGGCACTGCCGGCTCCGTCGCAATAATGTCATCTGCTATCGGTAGAATAATCTGGAGAAACTCCTCTATCGGTTTGTCATGTAAGAGCCCCAAAACCAAGATTAGTCGTCCATATTCCAGCAACTTAACGGCATCAACAACTGCTTTGGCACCCGCCGGATTATGTGCTCCATCAATCACAACGAATGGATCACTTGACAACTGCTCAAAGCGTCCGCCCCAACTGGTTGCTAACAGGCCGCCCCGAATCGCTGCTTCCAAAATTGAAAAAGTATCCAGCCCGTTCAATACTTGAATCGCCGCTATGGCTATTGCTGCATTATTCACCTGGTGCTCTCCAACCATACGGATGCGCAGATTCTGTAACTCCCAATAATGCTCATCTTCAAGAAGCTGATCTAATTCACTTTTGCTAAGCGCCCAACGAAAATCGAAGGTTGAACCTGTCGCAGAAAGTAGCGCATTTGTCGCCTGAAAATCTACGGAAAGTTGATATAACTTTACATCTGCACGCTGAGTTGCTCTATCAATGACACTGAATGCTTCTGGATTCAGAACTCCGGAAATGAGCGGGGCTCCATTTTTGATGATGCCCACCTTCTCAGCAGCAATCTCGGATAAGCTTGAGCCTAAAATATTAAGGTGATCATAACCAATGTGAGTAATAATTGTTAATAGTGGTTGAACAACATTGGTCGAGTCCAAACGTCCGCCTAAACCGGTCTCCCATAAGACTATATCTAAATCGCGTTGCCTACTATAATAAAGAATTGCCAGCGCTGTGACAACCTCAAATTCGGTCGGTGAACCTAATTCCGTTTTAGCCAACGCTTCAGCCAGTGGTATTAGTTGATTTAAGCACTCAACTAACTCATCACCACTAATATCGTTACGATTGATTTTGATTCGATTGGTAAACTCAATTAAATAGGGCGAAGTAAATATGCCAACATTGTAGTCAGCAGCCATCAAAATCTCGGAAATATAACTGATTGTTGAGCCTTTACCATTGGTACCGGCAACATGGATAAATTTCGTTCTCCGCTCTGGATGATCCAACCGTTCTAACATCCACTCCATCCGCTTCAACCCTGGTTTTATGCCAAAAGCTATTAAACCATGAATCCAGGCAATCGCCTCTTCTTTAGTTGATACTAAATTATAATTCATCGCTTATTCTCCATTCATTTACCAATCGTATAGCGTTTTTACGCATTATTCATAGGGTCTAACGCAATAATTCTTTCTTTTACTTTATCACGTTTTGCTAGGTAATCATGCTCTTTTGTGCGTTCTTCGGCGATAACTTCTGCTGGTGCTTTTGCAATAAAACTTTCATTCGCTAATTTTTTCTGAACGCGTTCCACCTCAGCATCAAGCACAGCCAATTCTCTGTTAAGACGCTCTAATTCCTGTTCTACATCGACTAGACCTAATAACGGAAGGTATAACTCGGCTCCAGTAATAACGACTGATACGGTCTGTTCTGGTGCTGTTGCAGCCAAATCAATAGTCAGTAACTCTGGATTGGCAAAACGCATAATATATGCTTTGTTCTTAAGCAGTATTTCCAAATTTGTCGCATTGTTCGGCTTAATAATGATTTCGATTTTACGACTTAGCGGAACATTCATTTCTGCGCGGATATTACGCACTGCACGAATCACATCCATGATAAGTGACATCTCGCGTGCTGAGTCCTCGGCGATTAAGTCCTCGCGATAGATAGGCCAACTAGCAACCGTGATGCTCTCCCCTTCATGTGGTAGCTGTTGCCATAACTCTTCAGTAATAAACGGCATAAACGGATGCAGCAAACGCAAAATATTATCCAGTACATAGGTCAGGACAGCCTTGCTTCGTTCTTTTGCAGCTGCATCATCACTATACAGCGAAAGCTTGCTTAACTCAATATACCAGTCACAGAACTCATCCCAGATAAAATGTTGCAGCGTTCTGCCCGCCTCGCCGAACTCGTATTGGTCAAATAAACGAGTAACATCTTTGACCGTTTCGTTATAGCGGTGAAGAATCCAGCGGTCTGCGGTCAATAAATCTGTTGTCGCTTTCAACTCTGTCGCTTTATCTTCATAACCATCCAGATTCATAATCACAAAACGCGATGCGTTCCACAGCTTATTCGCAAAATTACCCGCAGCTTCTACACGTTCAAAATGAAAGCGCATATCCTGTCCTGGCGCTGTTCCAGTGGAAAGCATAAAGCGTAGTGGGTCAGCACCATACTTCGCGATTACCTCAAGCGGATCAATCCCGTTCCCAAGGGATTTCGACATTTTGCGGCCTTCACTATCACGGACAAGACCGTGAATATAGACATCATAAAAAGGAATCTCTTCAGTAAACTCCAGCGCCATAAAAATCATTCGCGCCACCCAGAAGAAAATAATGTCATAACCGGTTATCAATAGATTTGTTGGAAAGAAGCGTTGATAATCGCCTGTTGCTTCCGGCCAGCCCATCGTCGAAAATGGCCAGATTCCCGAACTAAACCAAGTATCGAGCACATCCTCGTCTTGATGCAGGTTGGTGCTATGACATTTAGTGCACTCTTTGGGCTCATCTAACTGAACAATAATTTCCCCACAATCATCGCAATACCATGCCGGTATGCGATGACCCCACCAGAGTTGACGAGAAATACACCAGTCACGGATGCTCTCAATCCATTGCAGATATGTTCGCTCGAACCGTTCCGGCACAAAATCAACACCATCTGCACCTTTCTGACTAGCAATGGCTTTTTCTGCAAGTGGTGTCATGCTGACAAACCATTGCGTAGAAAGATATGGCTCGATTACAGCACCCGTTCTTTGACTGTGCCCAACCGAGTGCAGATGCTCCTCAATTTTGAATAAAACACCCGCTGCTTTTAGGTCCTCTACAATATTTTTACGACAGACAAAACGATCCTGCCCCTGATATTTACCAGCATTCTCATTCATTACCCCAGCCTCATCCATGACCAGTACGCGCTCTAAATTGTGACGATTACCAATCTCGAAGTCATTCGGATCATGCGCTGGTGTAACTTTAACTGCGCTACTACCAAACTCCCGCTCAACAAAATCATCCGCAATAATCGGTATCTCGCGACCGACAATCGGCAGTATTACCGTCTGCCCAATCAGATGCTGATAACGCTCATCAGCCGGGTGAACGGCAACGGCGGTATCACCAAGCATCGTTTCTGGTCGGGTCGTCGCAACAGTGATTGAGCCTGACCCATCTTTAAATGGATAGCGCAGATGATACAAAGCA
>CAZMPM010000026.1:0-14346 GCA_964568525.1 uncultured Caryophanales bacterium | reverse complement strand
TCATATTGCTCGGTAATATCGGGATGAGCTTCCCCAACATAGCCTAAACGCTTACCTTTATATAATATTTCGGCAGTCCGTCCTGGATGATAGCCAGAAAGATTAACCGCACTATACTCAATGTTAGTAAGACCTAACTCGCGGAAAAGCTCTTCGACCACCCCTTTGGTGTAGTAGAAATCAACGGCCTCAGCCTGTCCCGTCCAATGTCTCGGCAAATTACCCATTAATAGACCAGCAAGAATTTTGCGTTCAGTAACTGGAAAGTCAGGATTAACAGAGCCTTCACTAAAGACTTGTCCTATTTCAAAAATTCGAACATCAGACATTTGCCTGTTCGCATTATATTCAGCAATCTCTAGCAGATTGCTTAACAGCTGTGTTCTCAAATATTCACGTTCTTCGCTTAATGGTGCAAGTAGCCTAATTGGTTTTGAGTCAGGATAGAGATTATTTTTACGCTCAACACTATCTTGCGAAACAAGCGTATAGCTAATGATTTCAGCTAAACCTGCCGACTCAAGATTGTTTTTAACACGTCGTGTCAGTTTCTGCTTCGCAGTTAAATGTCCGCGGGTATAAAGGCTAACCGGCAATGTTGTTGGTATATTTTCATAGCCATAAATTCTTGCCAACTCTTCTGCCAAGTCTTCTTGAATCGAAATGTCGCCTCTTCTTGAAGGGACTTGAACTACTAATCCAGTAGCTGTCTCCTTAACGGAAAAACGTAAACGTCGAAAAATATCTAACATCTCTTCAATCGTCATCGCTGTTCCGATAATACTATTCTGCTTATTCGGATTAAGTTGTATTTCTCGTTCGACCGGCTCGTGAACCTTCGCTTCATAGATATCACCAATAATCGTGGCACCTGCTATCTCAACTAGCAACTCAGCCGCACGATTAACCGCCGCATAAATCCGATTCGGATCAACACCTTTCTCAAAGCGTGTGCTTGCCTCCGAACGCAAATCCAATTTACGAGCAGTTCTACCAACAGATAGATTGTTAAAGAATGCTGATTCTAACAAAACTTCAGTTGTTTCCGTAACGATTTCGCTATTAGCTCCCCCCATTACCCCAGCAAGAGCAATTGCTTTTTCTTTGTCAGTAATTAAAAGCATCTCCGAATCAAGTTTACGCTCTTGTCCATCTAATGTAACGAGAATCTCATTTTCTCTTGCATAACGAACATCGATAAGGCCACCTTTAACTGCACTAAAGTCAAAAGCATGCAACGGCTGCCCATATTCAAGTAGAACATAGTTTGTTATATCAACTAAATTATTAATCGGTCGAATTCCACCAGCAATCAGGCGGTTACGCAACCACTCAGGTGACTCAGCAACTTTGACATTGGTCACTAAGCGAGCCGCATAGTGCGGGCACCCATCTGGTGCGGAAAGCTCAATCTTGACGCGATTGGAAGTGTCGATTTTGTTAGTAAGTTTAAGCTCAGGCAGATGAATCTCGCAATCAAAAATCGCAGCAACCTCATAAGCAACACCGATCATGCTTAGACAATCGGCACGGTTAGGCGTCAAAGCGAGGTCTAAAATAATATCATTTAAGCCCAGTACATCGCGGATATCTGTCCCAATCTGTTCCTTTTCATCTAAAACAAGAATACCTTCAGCAACCTCTTTGCTGAAGAATTTTTTGTCCAAACCGAGTTCTTCAACCGAGCAAATCATACCGCAAGACTCAATACCACGAAGCTTTGCCTTTTTAATGACAAAATCACCGGGTAGTACAGCGCCAACCTGTGCAACAGCAACCTTCTGCCCCTTAGCAACATTTGCTGCACCACAAATTATCTGCTCAATTACGCCGCCAGCTAGTTCCACTTGACAGAGACTTAGGCGCTCCGCATTTGGATGTTGCCCACATTCGCGGACATAGCCGACAACAACATTTTCGATGCCTTTGCCTTCCTCGATCACGGCATCAACTTCTACCCCGGCAGCAGTCAACTTATCAGCTAACTCATAAGGGGTAATATCTTTTAGATCAACATATTCTGCTAACCAATTGTACGATACTCTCATGTCGCCCTCCTATATTATCCTGAACTGTTCAAGGAATCGTAAATCGTTAGTATAGAAATGACGAATATCCTCAATCCCGTATTTTAACATTGCAACTCGCTCAACACCCAAACCTAATGCGAGGCCGGTATATTCAGTCGAATCAAAACCAGCATTCTCCAATACATTCGGATGTACTATACCTGCACCAAGTATCTCAATCCAGCCAGTCTGTTTACAGATATTACAACCCTCACCATGGCAGAAGAAACAACTTACATCAACCTCAACACTTGGCTCGGTAAACGGAAAAAAGCTTGGTCGTAAACGAATCTGTGTCTCTGAACCGAACATCTCTTGTGCAAAACTTAACAGCAACCCTTTTAAATCCGACATGGCAATCTGTTTATCTACAACCAAACACTCAATCTGGGTAAATTGATGTGAGTGCGTTGCATCATCATCGTCGCGGCGGTAAACAGCACCTGGACAGATAATTTTAACTGGACCTTGTCCTTTATGAGCAAGCATCGAGCGGATTTGCACTGGTGAAGTATGTGTCCGTAGCAGAATTTCCTCCGTTATGTAAAAGGAGTCCTGCATTGCACGAGCTGGGTGATCCTTTGGAAGATTTAAAGCCTCAAAGTTATAGAAATCACTTTCCACTTCCGGTCCTTCAGCAACCTCAAATCCCATACCAATAAAAATGTCTTCGATCTCAGCAATAATGCCGCTTAACGGATGAGCATTAGCTTGGTAAATTGGCTTGCCTGGTAGGGTCACATCGATATTTTCAGCTTGTAATTGGCGCTCAACCTGCTCTTTTTTTAGCAATTTCTCTTTAGTTGTAATACTTGCTTCCAACTCATCTTTCAAAAGGTTAATTGCTTGCCCAACAAGCGGGCGTTCTTCAACAGAAAGTGTCGCCAATCCCCGTGAAACTTCCGTAATCGGCCCCTTCTTACCTAGATATTTGACCTTTACTTCTTGCAGCATAGCAAGTGTTGTCGCCTCCACAATCTCTTGCAGCGCCTCTTGTTTCAACTGCTCCAACTTCTCCCCCATCTAAATACCCCCACCCAGTCCCTTTAAATTATGTATTTCCTATTATAATTGTTGCTGGCGAACATGCTCATACAATATAATCGCTGTTGCAATAGCAGCATTTAGCGACTCCGCCTGGCCAACAATCGGGATCCGAATCATCTCATCAACCATTGCGATGCGCGAGCTGCTAAGCCCTTTTGCCTCGTTACCAATTATAATAGCAATATTCTCTTTTAAATCAATATCATAATAATCATTATCAGCGTGCGGACTCGTACCATAAATTCTGATACCCTTACTTCTTAGTAGCGGTAGCACGTGCGCCAAATCAGCGTCCACAACGATTGGCAGATGAAAAATTGAGCCCATTGCAGAACGGATCACCTTTGGATTATATAGCTCAACACTCTCTTGGCCGATAATAATACCAGCTATACCTGCGGCGTCGGCACTACGAACCATCGCCCCTAAATTACCGGGGTCTTGGAGTTCGTCTATAATTAGAAAGATTGGCTTTTCAATTGCTATTAGCTCTGCAAAAGTTGTGTTATGCTTGCGAATGACTGCGATAATCCCCTGCGGAGTTATCGTATCACTCAACTTCGCAATAATTGCCTCCGAAACATAGATTGTCTCAGCGACTAAGTCACTGTTTACTAATATCTTAGCAAGTTCCTCAGTTGGCTCATAATTTTCGCCGATAATTAGCGTTACAATTTGCTGCTTCGCTTGCAAAGCCTCAGCAATAAGCTTGCTGCCCTCGAGCAGATAGAGCCCCTGCTGTTCGCGACCCTTTTTCTGCTTTAAGTGATTCCACTCAACCACTCTTGGATTATTTACCGATTCGATATTCATCCACACTTCACTCTCTAATGTTTTTACTTGCGACTTGATACGTATTCTTCAAAACTATGAATACTATCTTTATCCCCAATCACAACAAGAACATCATCTTGTCCAATTAAATCATCAGCGCTTGGAGCAACATTAATCTTTTCACCATTCTTAAGTGCGATAACGTTACAGCCATATCTAGCACGGATGTCAATCTCCGCTATACTTTTACCAACCATTTTTGGACTGCTTTTCACTTCCGCAATAAGATAATCATCGGACAGCTCAATAAAATCTAAAATGTTAGGCGTAACTAGATAATGTGCTACACGCACGCCCATATCTCGCTCCACAAAAAAAACTTTATCGGCACCAATTTTGTAAAGAACCTTAGCATGCAAATCATTCTGAGCTTTAACAACGATAGTCCCCACGCCCAGTTCTTTAACGATTAAAGTCGCAAGAATGCTTGCTTGAATATTCTCACCAATAGCAACTACGACAACGTCATAATTACTGATTCCAAGTGATTTTAAGACTGATTCATCGGTCGCATCAGCAGCAACAACCTGAGTTGCATTGTCTACATTTTTTTCAATTCGATCTTCACTTATATCAATTCCTAATACATCATTGCCTGACTGATAAATCTCTGAGGCAACACTACTACCGAACCGTCCTAGACCGATAACTGCAAATTGCTTAGTCATAACTATCTCCCTCAATCAAAGTTAACTAAATTTTTTAATCTGCTCGACTGTTTTATGGTCAAGCTTTTCAATTAGTGCAATTAAAAGTTTAACCGTATTCTCATAATCATCTTGATGGAAAAGACTCGCATGCGTGTGAATATAACGCGTTGGAATTCCAATAAACAATGATGGTACACCTCTGCCATAAGTATGGAATGAACCAGCATCTGTCCCACCGAAGGATAGTGTAGAGTACTGATATGGAATCCCTATCTCCTCGGCAGTATCAATTACAAAATCACGTAATCCTTTATGCGGCACCATTGATGCGTCATAAATAATTATCTGTGGCCCAGCGCCAACTTTACCGACAGCATCATCGGGATTAAAACCAGGTGTGTCACCAGCAAGCCCAGTATCGACAGCAAAAGCAATATCTGGCTGGACAGTGTAAGCTGATGTTTTCGCACCACGCAAACCAACTTCCTCTTGCACAGTCCCTGCACCGAAAATTGTGTTAGCTGTTTTTTTGTTGTTTAGACGTTTGAAAACTTCAACAACTGCGGCACAGCCGATACGGTTGTCGACAGCTTTTGCCAGTAGCATTTTCGGGTTAGCCATCGTTGTGAATTTAGAATCAGGAACGATTGCATCGCCAGGGCGAACGCCGAACGCCTCAACCTCTGCTTTGCTCTGTGCACCAATATCAATAAAAAGATCCTTTATATCGACCGGTTTTTTGCGATCATCCTCTTTTAAAGTATGCGGAGGACGCGAACCGACAACACCAAGAATTTCACCCTTGCGAGTAATTACCTTTACACGCTGTGCAGAGATTACTTGCGACCACCAGCCGCCGATCGTCTGGAACTTGATAAATCCTTCATCAGTGACTCTCGTTACCATAAAACCAATCTCATCAAGGTGTCCTGCCAATAAAATGCGCGGACCCTCATTTCCCTTGCGGGCGATCAGGCTACCAAGATTATCAACAATAACCTCGTCTGCATAATCTTTTATCTGATTATTCATAACCTCTCTTGCCGGCGCCTCATGTCCGGAAATCCCTGGCGCATTTGTCAAATCTTCAATTACTATTAAAACTGAATCACTCATACTAATCCCTCCCTCTATACTAATTAATCTTCTTAATTTTTAAAATCTCACCTACTATTAAAGCTAAAACAAAAACTCCAGCGCTGAAGAGTGCACCCATCTTCGCCGCTCCCTTCAAAGCAAAGTCGGTGAATGCTACATCACTAACAAACAGCGCAACAGTTAATCCCATCGCTGCAACAAGGCTGACGGTTACTAACTCTTTTGCGCGCATGCCAGTTGGTAACGGGAATCCAAGTTTTGTAGCGGCAAATGAAAAAGAGCTGATACCAATGATTTTGCCAAAAATAAGTGAAAAAAGAACAATCCATGTAAGCGGCCCAACTGCACTTAATAACACACCTGCACTTGATATGCCAAAGAAAAATAGTCCGTAATCAACAAAACCACTCCACTGATGCTCAAATTTATTTAGTGCTGATAACCCCGGACCGGAATCCTCGTGGATACTGCCGTCCGATTCACAAAGATGCGGTAAAAAAGGAACGACAAAAACCAATGACAAAGCCGGGCTAATGCCAGCGTTATATAATCCAATCCAACTTAAACTACCGGCAATTAGTAAATAAGGCCAATAATTATTAACATTAAGTTTCCTTAAGATGAATGCCACAGCAACACCTGCTAACGTCACTAGAAGCCAGATTGGCGCAAATGGCATTGTCGGATCAGGATAAAAGATTGCGATAATCGCCAAGCCTATTCCATCATCAACAACAGCTAAAAGTAATAGAAAAGACACGGCTGGGTGTTTAGCACCAAAAACAAAACGTGCAAGCATCCAAGCTAGTGCGATGTCTGTAGCAGTTGGGATTGCCCAACCTTTACTATACTCCGGACTGCCAAACAGCATATTAAAAAGAAAGAAAAAAGCGATTGGCCCAAGCACACCGCCAAAAGTTGCCATCAATGGATTCACAGCTTTTCTAATCGGGTTTAAGTCTCCGCCCGGAAGAAAACTTTGTGTAATCTCAACCGCAGCAATAGCAAAAAAGAATGCCATAAACACACTCTGGATTATAAAATGAAAATCTAGATTGCCGATAAACTTCGTATATACAAAAGCTTGATAACTTTCAGGATGAATATTCGCCCATAATAGTGCTACTAGTACGCCAGTAATCAGCGGAAGTGAATATCGCCTAATAAATTTTGAAGCTCTTTCCATCAAAGTCCCTCCATTGTGTTTTCCCATCTTGCATAAACTTAATTTTATCTTAATTGGCGTGAAACTGTCAATTTAAGTTAAGTTGCTGATTAGCTATTGAATTTATGATATATTGTAAATATCAGTTATCTGGAGGTTATCATGGACGCAGACAACATTTTTACAAGGTTTTTTGCTAATATTACCGAGGGCTTCAGTTCGCTTACGGACAAAGATTTTGGACTGGTGCTTGAAAATATCCTCAGCGCTTCATTCAAAATCTTAATTGTAATCATTATTACCTGGTTATTAATGAAGGCTCGGGGCAAATTAAGTAGGCGCATCTTTCGAGCGACAAAAATGGATATACAGAAGCAGAAAACTCTGTCATCGATCTTTTTGTCTTTCTCAAAATACGTGTTATTAATCGTTTCCGGCATTATTATTCTTGGCTATTTAGGTGTTGAGACTGGGCCAATTTTGGCTAGTGCCGGTATTCTAGGTATTGCGATTGGTTTTGGTGCGCAAAACTTGGTTAAAGATATCATTTCCGGTTTCTTTATTCTATTTGAGGACTGGATGCAAGTTGGCGATTATGTTCAGATTGGTGAGATTAAAGGTACAGTTGAAGAGATTGGCTTGCGAAGCACTGTTATTCGTGAGTGGTCTGGTAAAAAGGTTCACCTGCTTAATAACTCGATTGAAAAGTTGATAAATTTCAATCGTGACCTAATGCGTCCAATTATCAACTTTACTATTTCCTATGAATATTCAATCGAGCATGTATCTGATGTAATTCAGCTTGCTTGTAATGAAATTAATGCTAAACATGAAGATAAACTACTACGTAACGATAATGGCGAAATAATTGAACCAATCTACCTCTATGGTGTTACTGATGTTGATAATGATACCTACGGCATTAAATATACGATTGTCGGTCTTGTCAAAGACGAATATTATTGGTTAATGGGTAAGGAAATCCGAAAAATCTTGATTGATTACTTCCGGAAATACCAAATAGAAATTGCTACGCCAAAACGAATTTACTCTAATGAATCCTCTGTATTCCAAAAATAAGCGCATTCGCGCTTATTTTTTTTCACCGACTAGAGCTTTTTTCTCGTTACCTCTAGCGAAAATATTAATTAAATCTTCCTTCTCTTTTGAAAGAATTGCCTCTTTCATCGCACGTAAGTTTTCTTCAAAACGTTCAATTGGTTCCAGCAAATTCGCACCATTCTCCAGCAACAGCTCAGGCCAGAGTTCTAAGTTGATTTTAGCTACGCGCGTCCCATCTGCAAAGCTCCCACCAACAAAATATTTTGTCTGCTCATTAATATTCCCATCGACTAAAGCGCTTGCCAAAAGATGCGGCAGTTGGCTGGTAAAAGCGATATATTGGTCG
The DNA here is from genome assembly GCA_964568525.1 of uncultured Caryophanales bacterium. Classification (GTDB taxonomy): domain Bacteria; phylum Bacillota; class Bacilli; order Tepidibacillales; family Tepidibacillaceae; genus CAYZPB01. The sequence goes on along the minus strand of CAZMPM010000026.1, from coordinate 6,075 downwards.
TGTGCTTGCGGCGTAACGCGCATTACACTTTTGCAGCCGATGCGAGTTGCAAGCTGTTCAATCAATTGTAAACTTGCTTCATCATTTTGTGGAGTTGGCGTAAGAATATAATTTGCTCCCAGGAACAAATCTCCCATCGCATAACGAATTCCACTATATTCACGACCCGCCATCGGATGTCCACCAACATACTGCAGATTAGTTGGCAAAATTTCAGTAATCTCTTTCAATACACGTTCCTTAATACCTGTCGCATCAGTTATTAGCGTGCCCGGCTTAAAATTCGCAAGATTTTTCTTCATAAATTCAATTGTCTCACTGGGATAGAGACAGATTATGACAAGATCAGAATTTGCTAAGGGCTCCGTCGGGTCACTATAGCCTTGATCAATAATCCCGTAAGCCTCAGCATATTGGAGCGCATCATTGTCGATATCGACGCCCCAGATATTCCTCGGATTAAGCTCTTTAATAGCCATTGCGTATGAACCGCCAATTAAGCCTAATCCTACTATAGTTATGTTTAAATCAAACTCATTCATGTCCATCCTACCCACCTTTATTCTTAAAATAAAAAAGACTCAATAAAGAGTCTTTTTACTATTTTGCTTTAACGCATAAAAGCATTAAAGGAATTATATCAAATAGTTAGCGCTTGTCAATATATTTTTATTTTTTATCTTTAACATACTGGATAATTGTACGAACCATTGAACCAGTACTGCCCTTTTTAATCAGATTATTATCAACTTCACTCCAAGAAGAACCGGCAATATCTAAGTGAATCCATGGTACATCGTCAACAAAAGCTTCCAAGAATAGTGCTGCGGTGATACTGCCCGCACCACGACCGCCAATATTTTTTACATTTGCGATATCGCTTTTAATCATTTCTTTATATTCTGGGAATAGCGGCATTTGCCAAACACGTTCGCCAGCTACCTCCGCACTCGCGAGGAACTGATCAACAAACTCTTGGTTATTAGACATTGCGCCCGTGGTAATATCACCAAGTGCAACAACCATAGCACCGGTAAGCGTTGCAACATCAATTAAGCGGGTTGCACCAAGCTTTTGTGCGTAGACCAAACAATCTGCAAGCACAACACGTCCTTCGGCGTCGGTATTTAATACTTCGATAGTTTTGCCGTTCATTGCCGCTAAAACGTCGCCCGGTTTAGTCGCCTTCCCTGAAGGCATGTTCTCAGTTGCTCCAATTACGCAGATAACATTCTCTTTTAAGCCTAATCCGGCAATTGCATCGATTGCTGCAAGCACAGTCGCGCCGCCACTCATGTCAGTTTTCATTTCATGCATATTTAGACCAGGTTTTAATGAGATACCGCCTGAGTCAAAAGTTAAACCTTTACCAACAAGGCCGACAATATCATCCTTATTTTTGCCTTTAAGGTATTTCAGGATGATCATTTTAGGCGGTTCTTCTGAGCCACGTGCTACGCCAAGAATACCACCCATGCCCAACTTCTCCATATCTTTAACATCAAGAACAGTAAACTCCAATTTATGCTTATCCGCAATTATTTTTGCTTTCTCAGCAAGGATCGTTGGTGTCATCATATTAGCTGGAGCATTGATTAAATCGCGCGCAAAATTCGTGCTTTCAGCATAAATTCTACCCTGTTTAACAGCTTGTTGAACCGCCGCTGAATCATCAGTAACCAGTAAACTTAGCGTATCAAGTTTGTTGCTTTTGTCTTCTTCGTTACTATAACCGCGGAAGTTATAATCCATAAAAATAGCACTATTTGTAACAATATGTACTAGAGTATTTAATTCGATACCAGCACCAGATACTGTAGAAACGTCAATTGCAATGCTAGCGGCTTTCTCTTTATTTGCTGTATTAACAACATTTCCAGCAAATTCGCGGAGTGCACGTTCATCAAATTTGTCCCTCTCTCCAAGACCGACTAGAAGAATCTTTTCCGCCGGAATACGACCAAAACTATAAATCAGTGTACTTGTCTTCGCATCAGCAAGGTCAGGTCTTTTAGTAATCAACGCGTTCAAGTCACCAGCAAGCGTCTTGTCTAGTGCAGCTAGAGCACCTTCAGCGACTGCTTCATCTTTAAAAATTGCTACAGCCAATAAATCAGTTTTAGCAACATTTGCAGCTGCCTTTAGCAAATCAATTTTCATTTAAATAATCCCCTTTTAACTTAATTAAATTTTTCGTTTCTATAATGATATCATATCTTTTAATAAAAAATAGTCTGTATTATTCGAAAAATAATACAGACTATTGCACTACATCAATAAGTTATCCTTGCCCAACTTATTATACTCGTTTAATAATGTTTCGGTTACTCGCCCCTTACCATATTCAATTACATAGACAGTAACGCTTTTTTTACCCCACTGCTCATACACTTCATCAACGGTATCAAAATACAAGTCAATCCTATTCCCAACAATTGCTGAGCCCTTGTCAGAAACAACACCGTAGCCATAACCCGGAATATAAAGCACAGTTCCCAATGGGAACACCTGCAAATCGGCCGCTACCGTCGAATATAAATCTCGTCGGACCTGTACACCTGAGTAAGTCACACCATAGTCTGGGTGATCAATCGCCTTCCCTGTCGATTCAATCCCAGCTGTGTAACCAGTTGCGGTCACTTGGACCTTTTTGTAATTGTCTAGCCGTGAGCTTTCTTTCTTCTCAGACTCACTAACTAATAATCCTAGATTGGTTCGTTTAAGTTGTTCAAACTGTAAACTTAAGTTACCTATATACTCTATTTTGTTGCTTTCATTTATTAAAAGTTTATTTGTATGCTGTTCTGCAGTGTTTTTAGGGAAGCTGAGTACCAAACCGATAGAAGCAACGAGTACGACACTGAGCAAAATTGAAAGAGCTAATTTCGCTCGACTGCTCTTTACAAAAGCCAAGAGCAACCCCTCCTCTCAACAACTATTTCCTGATAAAATAGCCTCTTTGAAAATCCTTAGTTATCTTACACCATATTTATAAAAAAGCAAGTTTTTATTTAGATTATCTACACTTCTAAGATTTAGATTTGAATAATCTCTATTAATGTTTATAATGAACATATGACTAAAAGCACAAAGGTGGGAATGATTTGAGAGAAGATAATAACGTCTATGAAATTACCATTATTGGCGGAGGACCCACGGGACTATTCGCAACTTTTTATTCAGGAATGCGAGGTTCAAGCGTTAAATTAATCGACACCATGCCAAAACTTGGCGGACAACTGCGTGCCCTTTACCCAGAAAAATATATCTATGATGTTGCCGGTTTCCCTAAAATAAAAGCTGGACAACTGATCGAAAATCTGCACGAACAAGCCAGTATTTTTAATCCTACACTTTGTTTGGAAGAGCGTGTAGAAAAAATCGACAAACAAGACGATGGTAATTTTCTTATTACAACTTCAAAAGGTACACATCTTTCAAAAACAATAATTATAACAGCGGGAATAGGAGCTTTTGAACCACGTCGATTAGAGCTCGATAATGCGGCTAAGTTTGAAAAGATAAATCTTCATTATTTTGTCGACAATATTGAAGCATACCGTGATAAACGCGTCTTAATTTACGGCGGAGGCGACTCTGCGGTTGACTGGGCGCTGATGCTAAAAGAGGTAACAAAAGAACTGACAATTGTTCATCGCCGCGACAAATTCCGTGCACATGAATACAGTGTAGAGCAGCTTTATACATCGGGTATTAAAGTGATTGTGCCGCGAGTCATTACCGAATTAATTGGTAATGAACGAATTGAGAGTGTGAAAATTGCTGATCCCAAAACCGGTGAGCATGAACAAATAATCGAAATTGATGAATTAATCGTTAACCATGGGTTTATTTCCTCACTTGGCCCGATTGCTGCATGGGGAATCGAACTGGACAACGGCTTAATCAGTGTCGATTCTACAATGAAAACTAATATTGATGGAGTCTATGCAGCCGGAGATATCGCTAGCTACCCTGGCAAAATCAAGCTGATTACGACTGGTTTCGGCGAGGCAGCTACTGCTGTAAGCAACGCTAAACACTATGTTCATCCCGAGGAGCGTCTTCAACCTCCGCGAATGCAAAGTATTGAGTAGGTGAGAGTAATGAGTGAGCACAGAACTCAAGAGTTTGCTGATATTAAAGAGAAAATAGATAACGGGATAAGGCTTTCTTTTGAAGATGGCCTTCGTTTATTGAAGACCGATAATTTACTTGCGCTCGGTCAGCTTGCTGATGCAGTTCGTTACCGTAAAAATGGCAACCAAGTCACTTTTATCATTAATACACACCTAAATTACACCAACGTCTGTCAAATGGGCTGTAAGCTGTGTGCTTACGCTTTAAAAGAGGGCGAAACTGGTGCATATACACTTTCACTTGAGGAGATTGAACGACGCGTTACCGGTCTTTCTGAACAGGGCTTTAGTGAAATCCATATTGTGGGCGGCGTTAATCCGAAACTACCACTCTCCTATTATGAAGAAATGCTCCGTATTATAAAAAGACGTAATCCCAAAATTCATATCCAGGGTTTTACTGCTGTTGAACTAGATTTTATTGCTAAATTAAACAATATTTCAATCCCCGAAATACTTGAGCGGCTTCAGCAAGCTGGCCTTGGTTCGCTACTAGGTGGCGGTGCAGAAATTTTTGATACAGAGATCCGTCGTATCATTTCAGGCCACAAAAGTGGTGCTGATTGCTGGTTAGAAATTCACGAAACAGCTCACATGCAGGGGATGAAGTCCAATGCATCAATACTCTATGGACATATTGAAAAACCTGAACATGTTATCGATCACCTGATTCGCTTACGCGAACTACAGGATCGTACCGGTGGCTTCAACACTTTTTTCGGATTTGCCTTTCATCCGGACGGAACGAAATTGGCTGCCGAGTACCAGCTTTCCGGTGAGACAACCGGTATTTATGACCTCAAAATGCTTGCGGTAGCGCGATTAATGCTTGATAATTTCCCACATATCCGTGCTTTTTGGATAGCGATTGGCGAAAAGTTGGCGCAGGTCTCTTTACATTTTGGTGTTGATGACCTCGATGGGACTGTGATGGAAGAAAATATATTCCACGCCGCCGGCTCAGAAGCAGCAACGATGATTCCAAAAGAAAGTTTCTTAAGAATAATCCGCGATGCTGGGCGTATCCCGGTAGAACGCGATACACTATACAATGTTATAAAAATTTATTAAAAGATAGGTGAATCAAGTGAAACAATTTGTCGAGGATTTAAGTCTTCTACCAATTATTGATAAGGTTAAAAATAATGAGCGTCTAACACTTGAAGATGGCGTTACGATGTATAATTCGCATGACCTCTCCACTATTGGCATGATGGCCAACTATGTGAACCGCAAACGCAATGGTGATAATGTATATTTTATTCAGAATCTCTATATCAACCCAACGAATATCTGTGAAGCGAGTTGTTCTTTCTGCGGTTATCGTCGCTCTCCCGGCGAAGAAGGCGCCTATACAATGAGTATGGACGATCTACTGAAGTATGTAGCAGAACGCTACAATGAGAATATTCGGGAGTTCCACATCGTTGGCGGCCATAACGATAATGTTGACTTTGACTATTATCTGGATACGGTGAGGGTACTCAAAGCAGCATATCCGCACGTAGTTATTAAGGCATATTCTGCGGCGGAGATCGTGTTTTTTGCGAAGTTATCCGGTCTATCAACCCGCGAAGTCTTACAAAAGTTAACAGAGGTTGGCCTAGATACGCTGCCAGGAGGTGGTGCTGAGATTTTGACTGAAGAGTACCGACAAAAGCTTAGCCCCGATAAAGCGACAGCACAGGAATGGCTTGATGTACACGAGATTGCGCAAGCGATGGGAATGAAAACACACGCAACGATGCTCTATGGGTCAATCGAAAGTTATAAAGAAAGAATTATTCATATGCTAAAGATCCGAGAATTACAGGATAAATATCATGGTTTCCTAGTCTTTATTCCACTGGCTGTGCAACCAAAACAGAAAACCGCTTCAATTCAGATGCGGACGGCGGCTTTTGACGACCTAAAAACAATCGCTATCAGTCGATTG
>CAZMPM010000025.1:0-17707 GCA_964568525.1 uncultured Caryophanales bacterium | reverse complement strand
TGAACATCGACCAATTTTCACTGAGCGAATGAAAAGTTAAATCAAGAGAAAATGTACGACCTTTCTCATGCAAAAGTGGCGTTAACTCGCGCACAAACTGTACGAACCGATCCTTATCGCGTAAATATACATTCTCAAAATCAAGATTGATTCCGTCCAATTCGTATAGATCAACGTAGCTTAGAATCTGCTTAATCACTTTGTTACGCAGAGCTGAATCAGCCAGCATTTTGCTGGTAAGAGCGGGGTCAAAACTGTTGGAAAAAAGTCCCCACACCTGATAATTACGCGAATGAGCCCAATCGACATAGCGTTTGTCAGCAATATTCGCTATAAGTCCATCTTCTTTCAGGCTAAACCAAGTCGGCGAAACAACATTAATGCCGTCTAGTGCTCCAATTTTGCTAATATCAGTTCTGTTATATTTATTTACATATTCCCAAACAAGCTGAATTGGCTCACCAATCGGATTCCAGGGTGCGTATGGGGTCTTCTCAATTCGCTCCAGATGATAGCCGGTAATTTCAACTTGCTTCTTATCAACATAGCCAACTAAGCCAGTCGGCGTTTCAACCCAATACCAGCCCTCAACTTCGCGCATTATATTTAATTTTGCACCAGCCGCGACTACGCCATAGCTTGATGAGTTAGCGTTCGTTTCCTCACGTAATTTTGTTTCTTGAAGTACCCTCCCTTGCAATAGCGGTTCCGATAAATTATGTACAAGAAAAATCTTATCAGACTCAACATATTGCACAGAAAGCTCATAATAATCCACCAAAGGATCAACAGCTAAGTAGACCTCATTATTGATTTTTCTTACCGGATAGGTAAACTCATATGGCTCTAAATTAAGCAGCTCTTCATAATCTCCTTGTGGCAGATGAAAAACATTCTGATCAGTCGTGATAATGACATAACCCGCCTCATCATCGCGATAAATTTCCGGATCGAAATACTTCTTAATATAGTTAAACGGCAAATAGAGAATCCCCTCATCTTGATAGCCTTTCTCTTCAACTAGTTCGCCCATATGATAGATTCTAATCTCTAAAGACGGATTAATCTTCGCTTCCTGAAAATATGGCAGATAAAAATAGACCAACGCCGCAACAGCCGCAAGGATTACCAGCACAAATAATAGTACTACTAGTACTGTTCCTTTTCTTCTTTTTTTTGTTCTCCGTAAATCATGCCTTCTACTCATCATTAGACCTCTCTACAAAAAATTTTCTCCCTCTTTGCAAGCGAACAAAAGATCACAGCGTACACAGTTTGGCTTGCGCGCAAAGCAGAGCCTACGCCCATGCCAGATTAACCCGTGGTGCGTGCTAATCCACTGCTCCTGCGGAATCCGCAGCATTAGCTGCTCCTCAGTCGTTCGCACATCAGCACTATCCGCAAGTCCCAGCCGATTAGCAACGCGGAAAACATGCGTATCCACAGCAATAGTAGGCACTCCGAATGCTGTGCTTAAAACTACATTGGCGGTTTTACGACCCACACCAGGCAACGCCTCAAGCTCCTCCCGAGTTCGTGGCACCTCGCCAGCGTGTTGCTCCATAATAAGCTTAGCTGCAGCAATAATGTTTCTGCTCTTGGTACGAGACAGACCAATCTGTCTAATTTCTTTCTCCAACTCTTCAACCGAAAGCTTAGCAAACTGTTCTGCAGTATTATACTTGCGGAATAAAACCGAAGTAATCTCGTTAACTTTTTTGTCGGTTGCTTGTGCAGATAGAATTGTCGCCACCAATAATTCAAACGGCGTCTGATGCTCTAGCTCACAGTTGGCACCCGGATACATTTTGTCGAGTATTGTAAGAATTGTCGCTACATCAGCCTGCATATTTATCACCCGTTTTATAAGTCTGTATTAACTATTATAGCGGTTTTTGGAAAAATTGCACTACGCAAGCTGGTAGGGTCTATATTTGGCAAGAAAAAATGCTATAATATAGAAAATATCATTTGCGAGGTATATCAATGAATAATCAGGCGATTACGGCTTATTGGCAGGAGGCACTTGCAGGTGACCAACCAGCCTATGATGCTCTTAAACAACATTACAAGCACCACTTAACGAATATCAGACCGCTCTACAGCGACTTTACAGATGATTATTTTAATCAACTGGTCGAGCTTTCTGTTGATAAGGCGCTTGAACGAGGCTTAAGATTTCGGGTTGAAAACTTTGAGTCATACATGCTCTATGCGAGTCAGACCTACTTTAAATACAATGCACTGGGCAATAACCAGGCGGAATCTCTGAACATCCCGTTGGAATTAGTTAAAGCCTTTGCTAAGTTGGAAGAGGTGTACCAACTGGTACCACAGCTGGCAAAAATCGACGAACAACGCCAGATTGATTTAATCTCACATAGTTTTGAGTATCCGATTTTTTCTACACGGCTGCTCTACTATAGCTATAAAAAGTTGACTGAAGACACGCTTCGTCAACTAGATATAGATTTGTGCGTGGCACTACTGCCAGCGCCCCAACGTTTAGAATGGGAAATTCTTTACGAAAAAGATGCTCAGCAGATCAAGGAGAGCATCGAAACAGAACTCGCAAAGGAGTAGCAGAATGATTACTGATTATCATGTGCATTTGGAAACTGGTCCTTACACGATGGAGTGGCTGAAAAAGTATCTTGATATGGCTAATGAAAAAGGCATTACTGATCTCGGATTTTCTGAACACGCCTATCGCTTTAAACAAACTGAGCATTTACTGTCTAATCCCTGGATTACTGCGAGGCAGACAGAAGATCTGAATGAGTATATTGGCCTGATTGAAACAGCCAAAAACAGCGGCTTGCCGGTTAAACTCGGAATCGAACTAGACTACACTCCCGGTAAAAAGGATGAGCTGGCTGAGTTTATTAACAGTTACCCTTGGGACTATGTAATCGGCTCTGTCCACTGGTTAGGCGACTGGGGCTTCGATTTAAAGGAGATGATTGCCGGTTGGGACGATCGTCCGGTAATCGATATCTATGAAGATTACTTTGCAGTAATCGAGCGATTGATTGAGTCTAAGCTTTTCGACATTCTCGGCCATCTTGATGTTATTAAAGTTTATGGTCATCGGCCGGAACCCGCTGAACAGGATCGGCTATTTGCTCTCTACGATAACATTACCGACAAAATCGCTAATAGCGGCATCGTCGTTGAGATGAGTACTGCTGGTCTCCGCAAGCCAGTGCAAGAGCTTTATCCAGCACCTGAGCTAATGAAACGACTGGTTGAGCTAGATATACCGATGATAATTAACTCGGATGCACACCACCCTAGCCAAGTTGGCGAATTTTACGAGCAGGGACTTGCTTATCTGCAAGAATATGGCGTTAAGCAGACTGCTCTATTTGCTAAGCGCGAGCGAACACTAGTAAATCTCGGTTAATCTAATTAAACTGAAAACAATAAAGGTCAGCTACCTTACGGCGGCTGACCTTTTGTCTGTCGGTTTACTACTAACTAGTTTATAGCTCTACTTGATAAATATTTGCTACACCTTTAATTTTCTTAATGTCTGCAAGAACATTAGCATCAGCAAGGTTATCAATCATTAGGAAAGCAACTGCCTTACCACCTAATTCATTACGCCCAACCTGCATTGTCGCAATATTGATTTTCGCTTCACCAAGCACTTTACCAATATCGCCGATAATTCCAGGCTGGTCAGTGTGTTCCATTAATAACAGGTTGCCACTTAATTTAAAGTCAACAGTAAAGCCGTTAACATTAACAATACGTGGTCCGTAGCCATCAAGAATTGTACCGGAAACCTCTTTATCTTCTTTAGCCGTTTTAACCTTAACAGTGATCAGGTTAGTATAGCCTTTAGATTTCGAACTACGGCTATCGATATATTCAATACCGCGATCTTTAGCAAGTGTCGGAGCATTAACATCATTAACCATGCCCGCTGAACCAATATGTTCAGATAGTATGCCTTTTAGGACAGTCCTTGTTAAAGTATCAACCTCTTTATCAACAATGTCTCCAGCGTAGATAATCTCAATCCGCTCAATTGCAGCGGTTAAAGTGTTAGTAATTAGTTTGCCAAGTTTTTCAGCAAGTTCTAAGTATGGTTGAACGTGTGCAAGAATATCTGCCGGAATTGAAGGTAGATTGATTGCGTTTTTAAACGGAACACCTTTCAGGAAGTTATATGCCTCAGCAGCAACATCAATTGCAACATTAAGCTGTGCTTCCTCAGTTGATGCACCCAAGTGTGGAGTTGAAATAACTTTTGGATGGTTAACCAATGGATTATCTGTAGCCGGTGGCTCTTCTTCATAAACGTCAATCGCCGCAGCCGCAACGATGCCTGCTTCAATCGCTTTAAGTAAAGCAGCCTCATTAATTATTCCGCCACGAGCACAGTTTACAATGCGGATGCCTTTTTTCATTAGCGCAAACTCTTTATCATCAATGATATTTTTTGTATCTTTAGTCAGTGGCGTATGCACAGTCAAGAAATCAGCATTCTTCACAACATCTTCGACAGAACCTGTCTCAATGCCAAGTTGTTTAGCTCTTTCTTCGGTAACAAATGGGTCATAACCGATAACATTCATATTGAAGGCTTTTGCCCGGGAAATCACTTCAGAGCCGATGCGGCCTAAACCAATAACACCAAGCGTCTTATTATTAAGCTCAACACCTACATATTTTTTACGATTCCAAACACCATTTTTCAAATCTTTATCTGCCTGCGGAATCCATCTTGCCATACTAGCCAGCATCGCGAAACTGTGTTCAGCCGTAGAGATTGTGTTGCCATCTGGAGCATTAATTACTACAACGCCAAGTTCAGTCGCTGCTTTTGTGTCAATGTTGTCAACGCCAACTCCGGCACGACCGATTACTTTAAGATTTTTGGCAGCAGCGATCACGTCACGCGAAACAGTGGTCTGACTGCGAACAAGTAGCCCATCGTATTCACCAATAGCAGCTAGTAGTTCTTCTTTCGATAAATCTGTTTTAATGTCAAGCTCGACGTCCTCCGCTTCCATTAACGTTTTTAACCCAACGTCAGAGATCGGGTCACTCACAAGAATTTTAAACATTACCAAAAACCTCCATTATATTTTTTTATATTATAAATAGCTATTTTTTTATATTATAATAAGTTTTACACTTTTAAACCACTGCTGTCAAGCAACTGCTATTCCAACAAAAGCTCTTCCATCTCCGCAAGAACATCAGCAAAAACTGCTAAAGCGTCCTGAATCGGCTTTGGTTTATTCATATCCACGCCAGCTGTTTTTAGGAGCTCAATTGGATAATCGGACCCACCCGACTTGAGAAAATGTAAGTAGCGTTCAACAGCAGGTTGCCCCTCAGCAAGTATCTGCTTAGCCAGGCTAATTGCCGCAGAAAAGCCAGTCGCATATTTATAGATATAGAAATTCATATAGAAATGCGGAATACGCGCCCACTCGATATCTATTTGGGAATCAACAACTATTTCCGGCCCATAGTATTTTATATTTAGTTCGCGGTAAGCTTCACTCAATCTCTCTGCTGTCAGCGCTTCACCCGCCTCAGCATTTTTATGAATAATCTGCTCAAACTCGGCAAACATCGTCTGGCGATATAAAGTTGCGCGAAACTGCTCTAAGTAGTGGTTCAGGTAGTAGAGCCGTTCTTTTTTGTCAGTGGTTGTTTCAAGTAGATAAGCCATCAGTAGCGCCTCATTTAGTGTTGAAGCAACCTCGGCCACAAAAATTGTATAGTCTGCGTAAACTTGCGGTTGATTTTTGTTAGAGTAATAGGAATGCATTGAATGACCAAGCTCATGTGCCAAAGTAAATAGGTCGTTAACCTTATCTTGATAATTCATCAGTATATAAGGGCTGGTTGCGTATGTGCCCCAAGAGTATGCACCGCTCGTCTTCCCTTCATTCTCATATACATCAATCCAGCGTGAGTTAATACCATGCATCATATCAGCTATATATTCTTCACCAAGCGGTTCTAGCGCAGTTTTAAGCTTAGCAACTGCCTCTTGATAGTTCACCTTGATAGTGGTTTCCTCAATCAACGGCGCATAAAGGTCGTACATATGTATCTCGTCTAAGCGCAGTACTTTTTGTCGGAGGGCGACATAGCGGTGCAGCAAAGGTAGCTGTTGATTAACCGTTTCAATTAATTGATTATAAACCGCCAGCGGAACATTGTCCGGAAAAAGCGCAGCCTCGATTGCTGATGGATAATTTCTCACACGCGCATAAAAAATATTCTTTTTAACATCATGATTTAAGGTCGTCGCGAAGGTGTTAATTAAAGATTGGTAGCTACTATAGAGCCTGGTGAAAGCTTCTTTGCGAACCTCGCGATTACCACTCTCCATAAAAGCCATGTAACGTCCTTTGGTTAATTCAACCTCCTGGCCAGTTTCGTCGATAACAGTCGGAAACTTGATATCGGCGTTATTTAGCATAGTGAAAGTATTTACTGCAGCTTGCGCAAGCTCACCTGTTCCCGCGAGTAACTCCTCCTGCTCCGCTGGTAGAATATGCGGCTTGGTCCTAGTAATCTCCTCAATCAAGCGCTTATATAATTTCAGCCCGGGCTCTTCCATAAAACTCGCTAACTGCGCATCCGGAATCGTCAATATTTCTGGCACTACAAAAGCAAGCGCACTGCTTGCTTCAACAGCCAGCCCCTGCGCCCGATCCGCTAACGCTTGATATTTGCTAACTCGGTTATCTTCATCTCTGCGCATCCGCGCATAGACAAAAACTTTACCGAATAATTTTTCAACCTCTTCCTGTAGCTTTAGCACACCTAAAAGCTGTGCACTATTCTCAGCAAGTTTGCCTTCATAGTTTTTTAACTCCAGCAACAGTTCCTTAACTTTCGCAGAATCTACTTCCCATTCCTTCTCATGTTGATAGATTGCTGCCAAATTCCATTTATACTGATCAGCAATATCACTGCGCTTAACTTGCGCGTCTATGTTCTGCTTATCGGCCACTAATAATCCTCCTCAGATTCTACCATTCATATTTTACAAACCAGCTTAATTAAATGATAAAAGTGTTTTTACTTTCGTAAAGATCTGCTCATACCAAGGCAGTTTTACTGGGTTTTCATCCGGTTTAACTTTTTCTACCTTTGCGACTCTAATTTCCGGAGTTAACATGATAAATTGAATTGAATTTATCTCTTCATCTGGAGTCACAAACGAGAAAGAGCGACCGACCTTGTCTGCATCGTAAGTTTTATCGAATTCCTTCCGCATGGTTACCAGCCCATCTTTCAACTCTATCTGGCCTTTGGTAATTTTATCAACATCTTTTGGTAGTCCTTTAACAGAGTCATACATTTCTTGCGATCCGTCAGCAGCCTCAGTAATTCCTTTGAAGAATTTATCACTGCCAACAAGCATCTCACTATATGCCTTGGTTAAATCGTAAGTTGCTGTTCTCAGTTTGCCCATCCCCGCTTCAACCTCATATATCCCACCAACCACCGTGCCCATGTGAGAGAAATAGGTGATTAGTCCAGCGTTGGCTTGTGAGAAGCCACCAAGCAGGCTCTGCAATCCTGTGTTAATTGGAGTCAACAAAGAATAAATTGTTGGGATTCCGTCACCAGCAAGCTCAGCGGAGAGTCCAGAAATTGTTGCGTCCATATCTTCTGCCTTAACTCCTAGGCCGGTTAACAGAGTTTTTAGCTGGTCCAATGCCGCTAATTCACTTATCATTGCAGCAGTCACTGCAGATTCAATATTAGTGTATATGGCTTGGATGATTTCTCCACGCAGTGCTGCCGAAGCTAGCTCATCACCAGAAACAACAACCCCTTGATTAGTCAAAAACTGATTCCAAAAACTATAATTTGCCGCTTCATAAACGGCAGCTATAATCTTACTCATATCGGTTTCAGTGATTTTCCCAGCACTTACATAACCACCTAATAGAGCAGTTAAAGCAGTTATTTTAGTATTGTCCGCAGTCCCATTAAGCATGCTACTCGCAATCTCAGCTATCGCCTCACCGGCAGATACCTTAAGTGCTCCCTTTGCTGTAGCATCAGCTGTCGGATCTGTGTCAAGTGTCAAACCATCTATATATGCATTTAAATCAGTAATACCTGAACTTACAGACGGATTCCCAGCCTTAGTAGCAGCTATTGTGCTATCAATTGCATTTGTTGTCGCCCCTAAAATTGCCGCTTTAGCCGGGTCCACAATCGTTTTAGCATCCAATACTCCCGTTAAATAGCTTAAATCATGTGCGGGAACTGGTGGTCTAACAGGATTTAGTACAGCAAGTAATCCTGCGTAACCCTGTTGTAGTTGGCTTAACCCACCATACAGTTGGCTGTAGCCACTAACAAGCCCTGAAGACTGAAAATATAGTGTGCCAAGTCCGCTAGAAGCCTGCCCCAAACCTGATGCAAGCGCATCGACTCCCTTGCGATATTCAATGAGACCTTCATAATATTTATTCATACCATCTTGTAATTCATTGCCACCATCAGCTAATTTAAAGAGTCCATCAACTAGCTCTTTAATTGCATCAACTAATTTTGCTAAGCCATCACGCAACTTACCAGTTCCCTTGCTTAATTCCTTGGCTCCATCTTCCATCTCAATTAGTCCGTCAGTTAGTTCCTCATATTGATTTTCATCCATCGGATCATAACTGATTAGCGATATATTCATTGCATCCATTTCAAAATTTTTCACATCTAACAGCAAGCTATAATCAGCATCAGAATCCGGCATAACCGAATAAGATATCGTTGCAACTGTACCTGTTACAATTTGCATTGCTTTTGGCGCCTCAAGAATTTCCACCTTTTTTAAATCCACAGGAAATTGAATCTGTGTTAGGTAGGCATTACTGTGCATCCGGTCAACATTTTTGTTCTGTTTAACATTAATATTTATACGTAGTTGCCCGGTTGTGCCGGCAATCTGTTTGGCAGTTAGTTCCTCGCCATTGAGGAAATATTTAAGACTAACAGTGATTGGTAATTCACTAGTTACCTCACCTTCATAATAAAAATCCTTTTCATTAGCCGTTAAATTCCAGGTTATCTCATGATCAGTAACCACCGGCTTAATGTTTTGGCTAATTGCCTTAATATTTTTGTAATCTCCCGTATCAATTAGCTCATCCCCGACATAATCAAACAGACGGTTCATCACAATTGTCTGATCAACAGTTCCGTCGCTGTTTAAGACAACATAAATCGTCTGGTCTTTTTTGTATTTTACTCTTTCCTTCTCAATATTCTCCTTATCAATAACCGGCTCCTCTGTAGCATAAACAAAACTGAAACTGCTAAACAGGAGCATAAAAACTATCACTATTGAGGTTACCCTTTTTCCTTTAAGTTTCATCTAATTCCCTGCTCCTCCCATTTCTACTCGAGAATTACTATTTCTTCGACGTCTGCGTCGACGTTTCTTATCATTTTTAGGCCAACCGATTGTTGTTACTGCTATCAATTTGTTAAAAACAATCAAGAAAGCCGGCATCAACATTATAACATTAATCATACTAATAATTGCACCCCGACCGATTAACAAACACATCTCCCTTGCTGTCTCCATCGTCGCAATAAAGTAAACACTAAAGGTTGCTGCCACCAGGATACTGCCGCTAGTTAAAATCGATTTCCCAACATCCTGTATTGTTTTCTTGATGGCCGGGACTACATCCATCGTATCCAAATTTTCACGATACCTACTGATAAAGAGAATCGCATAGTCAACGGTTGCCCCTAATTGAATCGCACCAATGATGAGAATACTCATAAAACTAACTTCTACATCGAAAACATAAGCTATACCCGTGTTAACCCAGATTGCCACCTCGATAATAAAAACGGCAATAATCGGAATTAATAGCGAACGGAACGTTATCATAATAATCAGAAAAATAAATAAGATTGAGAGAAAATTTGTTAATGCAAAATCAGCATCTGTTACATCAGCCAAGTCCTTATAGACAAAAGAACCACCAGTCGTATACCATTCGTCATAATTATTTGCTAATACCTCTCGGATATCAACAACCATCTTGAAAGCCTCTTTCGATTCCTCATCAATTTCGGCCGTTATTGTAAACATTGAGTAGTTATCAGACTGGTACATTGATACTATATCATCCGGAACCATCAGTTCCGGGAGCTCAATTCCAATTAAATTATACAGTCCCTGTGCTGAAGCAACATTCTCCACGGCCTCTAACTCTGCAAGCACCTTAGATTCCTTTAACTTACCTTCTTTCGGCACAATAATTATATTCTGGCTACTTTTACCATACACTTTTTCAATCTCATTGCTGGCAATCGACGCAATGTCCTTAGGTGAAATAACCTTCTCATAGCCATAGTAGAGGGTGACATTTGATTGCGCCTGAAAAGAGAAAAATGCAACAACAATTATTATAGCGATGCCAACGTATCTAAACTTGACAATAGCTTTACTTAATCTACGAAAACTAAGTTTTATCTCGCGATGGGTGTAGCGTTCAATCCATTTGTCTAATAAGACTACCGTCGCAGGTAGTAGGGTCATTACTACTATTAGGCTAAAAATGATTCCTTTTGCAAGAACAATTCCCATATCCTTGCCAATACCAAAATCCATGAAGATTAAAGCAGCGAAACCGGCAATTGTTGTTGCAGCACTAGCTCCCACCGCGCTAAAAGAGAGTCGGATCGAATTCACCATTGCTTGTGCAACATCGATACCTTTGTTCCGTTCCTCATGAAATCTATGCAAAAGAAAAATCGAATAGTCCATCGAAACAGCAAGCTGCAAAATACTGGCTGCCGAAAAAGTAATCTGGGAAATCTCTCCTTGAAAAATGTTAGTCCCCATGTTAATAACGATTGCGACACCAACAGTGAAGAGAAAAATAAATGGTTCTAAATAAGAGCCAGTTGAAAATAATAAGATAATCAGAATCAACACAACCGCAACCGCAGAATAAATTGGAACTTCATAATTAATAAGATCTAAGGTTGATTTCGAGTTTGCGGCTGAACCTGCTAGAAATCCGTTATCACCGATTAAATCGTAAATTGCTTCAACGGCCACATGTGTCGAATCTGTATCGCTTCCTTCAACAAAAATAATTGTTAAAAGCGCATTGCCATCTTTATAGAATTGGTCAAGGTACTCTTTCTCAATAAAGTCTATGTATACTCTTGTATCGACAAAATCATCAAGCCAAATAACCTCATCTACCCCGGGGAGTGACTCAATTTTCGCCTTAAGCACAAGCACATCATCAATATGAGCATCCTTTAACAGTAGCTCAGCTGTCCCACCTTGAGCAAATTCGGAGTTTAATTTATCAACACCTTGTCTTGAATTCAAATAGTCAGGCATGTATGAGGTACTGTCAATATTCACACCAACCATGAACATCAAGAAAAGACAAATTATCGCTATAACAATATATGATATAACGATAGTCTTAGGGTGATTAACTATGACTCGACTTAATTTATTAAGCATACTTCCCCCGTCATTTATATAAAATTTAATTTTTTTACTTCGATAGGTGTAATTACTAATGTATCACAAAACTTGGTCGCTTGTCCCGGTATTTAGTCAATATTTTAATAATTTCTAACAACTACAATATAACGGCCATATATATTTAGACTACATTATTTGGATAATGTTCTCTCTTTTGATATAATTATAATACGACATAAGCGCTAAATTCGTATTGTCCTAAATAGGCGCACGAAAGGAGAGAGCTATATGCCATTTATGATTGTTAATAATTTCCCAAATGAATTCTTAAAAACGCAGGTAGGACCATTTATCTCATTGTACCAGCCGACACATCGTTATAGCCCGGGAAACCAGCAAGACCCGATTGTATACAAAAATTTGGTAAGAACAATCGAGGAGTCGCTGAAACAAGTCTACAGTAAGCGGGAAATCGAGCCGATGATGCAATCGTTTTATGAGTTGGCAAATAACAAACCTTTCTGGGAGCATGCACATGACGGGCTAGCAATTCTTGCAAATAGAGATGGCGGGATTATGTATATCTTACAGCGCCCAGTGCAAGAACTGGCTGTCGTTGCTGATAGCTTCCACATCAAACCTCTAATTAGAATTTTCCAATCTGCTGACCGATATCAGGTTTTAGGTTTAAACCGTAATCAGTTTACATTATATGAAGGTGACCGCTACGGATTAGCTAAAATCCATCTTGCCGAGGGAACACCAACTACAATTGAAGATTTTCTTGGTACAGAATATTATGAGAAATACTTTACGTCTGGTACGTACGCCGGACCAAGTGGTGTTGGTGCATATCATGGTCACGACGGGAAAAAAGATGTCCAAGACAAGATTGTTGAAAAATTCTTCCGTCAAGTTGATAAATTTGTATATGATGAAGTGTCAAAGCCATCAGGATTACCTCTATTGCTTGTAGCATTAGATGAGTATCACTCAATATTTCAGAATATTAGCAATAACCTTTATTTACTTAAAAAACGCATTAATATGGACTATACAGCTTTAACACCAGAGAGACTAAACGAAATTGTCTGGGAGGAGATGGAACAAGTCTATTTGGAGAAAACTGCTAAGCTTGTCGACGCTTTCCAGAGTGCTCAGGCAAAATTTATGGCGAGTGGTGATATTGCACAAGTAGCTCGCGCTGCTTGGGAAAAGCGTGTTGACGCGGTACTAATTGAATCAGATCGAATTATTCCTGGTAAAATCAATCTAGAGACTGGACACATAATTAAAGGCGACCTTAACAATCCAGGTTTTGACGATTTACTCGATGATATAGCTGAGAAAGTGATGCGTTATGGTAGTGAAGTTATAATCCTTCCGTCAGAGCGAATGCCGGTAACCACGGGCATAGCTGCAACTTATAAATTCTAAAATAAAAGAGCATCAGCCGATGCTCTTTTACTTATGTCGCTAATCTGAATTCATTAAGTAGCCACGCTTTAATTTGGATGTCTTCTGATTGATCCACAAGAAGTTTCCCATCAAGTTGGGCAAGCTCCAGCCCACAAAGTAGTTCCTCCCAACGAGCGCTCAACTGATGGTCCATCGCATCAGAAAATAATTTTATGTTAATGATCCGCCCATGTTTAATGTCTAACGCTAGTTCAACACCACCCCAGTCAAAGCGGTGTTTCAGCCGAATGGCATAGGCCGGCGATTCACCATAACGATACTCCCAAGCAGAATATTTCCCTTCCAATTGAACTAGTTCCTGCTGCACAAAATCAGCAATATCGAGTTCCTGATATTCTGCAGCTGCTGCCAAATACTCATCGACAAATGCTCCTCTTAACGCTTCACTGAAAGCTTGAATTGTCAGATTGTTCGCAACCTCTTGCAAGTTAATGACGCGCGACCGGATGGATTTGATCCCCTTTGCTTTGATCTTATCGCTGTCAACATTCAGATACTCTACCATTCTCGCAAAATCTGTATTCATTAGTATTGTGCCGTGATGAAGTGAACGCTCACCGCGGTGATAAAATGCGTTGCCGGATATTTTTTTGTCAGCAACGATAATGTCATTGCGACCAGAAAACTCTGCAACTACACCAATTTTATTTAGTGCTGCAATAATAACACCTATCTGCCGCTTGAAGTCATAATCTTTTCTTGGAACAATAAAAGTAAAATTCAGATTGCCAAGATCATGATAAACTGCACCGCCACCAGACATCCGACGCGCTAATCTGCCTCCATCCTCCTCTAGCTTCTCGGTATTCACCTCACCAAACGGATTCTGATTGGCACCAATAACAACGGTTCGCTCGTTTTGCCAAAGATAAAGAACCACCTGTTCTGGTGAAAGGTGGTTTAATAGGTATTCTTCATAGGCTAAATTCTGCCATGGGTTATTGCTTTCTGATTGAAATAAAGTTACTTTCATTGTTTCTCCTTAACATTACTCGGTGTCCCATCAAGGCTACCTGATTGCTCCTCTTTATTGTATGGTTCAATATGAATTGTAACGCTTGTATTAGCAATTTCCTCTTCTAAAGCTCGCTCTATCATGTCACAAGTTTGATGTGCCTCACCCACCGCTAGTTCACTATCCACGGTCAGATGAAAGTCGATATGTTTGATTGGACCTGATTTGCGAGTACGAAGGCTGTGTACATCAATATAACAGTCTTTATAATGCTCAATAATTTCCATAACCTCAGCCTCTTCTTCATTACTCAACCGCACATCTAGTAACGGGCGAAATGCTTTAACACTTAAATCCCATGCCTCTTTGATAATAAACAACGCTACAAGAATTGCAACGATCGAGTCAAGAATGTAAAAGTCTGTTATTACAATTAAAAGTAAACCAACAGCAACGCCAAGAGAAGTATATACATCTGTCATTATATGTAAAGCATTGCCCTCCATGGCTACCGAGTCCTCTTCACGCGCAACTTTATAAAGAATTCGCGAGACAACAAAATTAATTGCCGCCGATATTAGCATCACAACAACCGCAACAATAGTAATAGTAATTTCAGATGGATTAATAATGTTCTCAACAGCTTTTTTAATAATTAAAATAGACGCAGCAAAAATTAATAGTGCCTCAAGAAAACCGGTTACATTTTCGATTTTTCCGTGTCCATATGGATGGTCTTTATCAGCTGGTTTAGAGGAGTAGCGGACTGAAAAGAATGCCATAACCGATGCGACCAAGTCCATCCCTGAGTGAATTGCCTCAGAAATAATACTGACCGAACCGGTTACAATCCCTGTCACTGCCTTCATTATTATTAAAGACGTATTAGAAATAATTGATAGTAATGCATACTTCATTTTTCGATTAAATGCCATGCGGTTTCGCCGTCCTTGTTTTTAAAATAATAAAAGTTTACGTAATTCCTTAGTCTGATTCCGGCTCACCGGGATCTTACTTTCTTCTTTATCAGCAACTACTAATGAATAAGTGCCTTGAAAAGATGGGGCTAACTCCAGCACCTTATCAAGATTTACTATATAACCGCGATGGGCGCGAAAAAATGTTTTGGAATCTAATTTTTCCGCAAGCATACTTAGTGTGTAGCGACTAATCAGCTGCTTATCAAAGGTTTTGATAAATACATAATTATCTTCAGTATAGATATAAATAATATCTTTCACATCTACTAGTATCATTTTCCCCTTGTATTCCGCTGTCAAACGGGTTAGCAGCTCTTCATCATGCAAACTCTCTTCTCTATCGGTACTAGTTGGCGTTTCAGCATCGTTTCGCTTTCGATAATCGGCGACCACGCGTTCAATGGCACGATCCAGTTTATTTTTGTCAATTGGTTTAAGAATGTAGTCAACCACATCAACATCAAAAGCCTTTAAGGCATAGTCTTCATGAGCCGTAACGTAGATGATAAGTGGCGCATTGACCTCTTTTTTTATTTCCATTCCAATCTCTATCCCATTGCTTGTCGGAAAGTTAATATCAAGGAAGACTAAGTGATAGTCGACTGCTCTAATAAGCGTAATCGCTTCCGTAGCATTTGTTGCTTCGCCAACCACCTCAATTTCAGGGTACTTGCTCAGAAGAAAACGCAACTCTTCACGTGCTGGATATTCGTCATCAACAATTAATGTTCTTATTCGCATTCCGTCACCTGCTCTTCTACCACTGCTTGCGTATACGGTACTTTGAACCAAGCTTTGGTCCCTTGCGGCTTTACCCTCTCAATCCGCAAACTATGATCCGTTCCATATAATATTTTTAATCGCTCATTAACATTAGAAATGCCAACACCGCAACCTGTTCCATAACGTGGTTCATAAATTTTCTCAATATCTTCTTCTGAGATACCTACACCATTATCTTCAACAGCAATTATTACCTCATCAGCAACTCGTTGTGCTGAAATCTTAATTACACCAGGCCCTTCCATCGGCAAAACGCCATGAAGAATCGCATTGTTAACCAATGGCTGAATCGTAAAAACGGGAATATTGCAATCTTTCGCCTCAGAATCTATGTCAAATAGAACACGAATTTTCCCAATAAAACGTGCTTCCTCAATTACTACATAATTATCAATATATTTCATCTCTTCACGCAATGAGATGAAGCGCCCACTGTTACCTAACAGATAACGTAATAATGTTGAAAGTCTAACTAACAAAAATCGCGCATATTCCGGGTCTTTAAGAATATACATATTTACTGTATTGAGTGCATTAAATAAAAAATGCGGATTTACTTGTGCTTGCAAAGCATCTAACTGCGCCTCTGCAGTCAGCTGTGCCTGTCGCTCTAAATCAACCATCTCCAGCTGTGTACTGATAATCTGCGCTAAACCAGACGCTAGGCGAATTATATAATCAGGCAAACCGCCATGCTCTGTCTCATAAAGTTTTAATGTACCAACAACTTCGTCACGCTTAATTATTGGCATAATTATCGCTGATTCCAGTGGACATTCGCAATACTGATCAAGACAATTAAAGCCCTCTTTGCTGCTGACAATCATACTTTCGCCATTTTTAATTGCTAACCGCGTTGCCTCTGTGACAATAGGCTTACCAACAGGATGTTGCTCACAACCCTCACCAATAAAAGCCAGAACCTTTTCAGTGTCCGTGATCGCAA
This sequence comes from uncultured Caryophanales bacterium, assembly GCA_964568525.1. Classification (GTDB taxonomy): domain Bacteria; phylum Bacillota; class Bacilli; order Tepidibacillales; family Tepidibacillaceae; genus CAYZPB01. Next base: position 1,100 of record CAZMPM010000025.1, on the reverse strand, counting down.
CTGCGGCTACAGCGCTAATCTCTTTTACAATCTGTGCAATAAACAATGCAGACTCTTCAGTTAGGCCTTCGCGCAGCGAACTACGAGTCTGGTCAGTCAGTAATAAATTGCTATCGTAAATTACCTGTTTCACAGCTACCACCTCATTTCCATTCATTATAACACCAATGAGAATAAATGTGCATTATTGCGCTGCCATTTACCTTAAATAATTACCATTGACCAGGCAAAAATAACCATTCACAGCAAAATTATTTTAGGGCGGTATCTTTGCGCTTACAATTAGCTTAGGCGAATGTTTAGGAGGATATCGCAATGGTAAATGTACTTGCAAATTTGGTCCGTAGCAAAAATGAATCGCAATTCGAAACGAGAACTCCAGCAGGAAATCAGGGTTATCTATTCCCATCCCCTGCGACGATTGCCAAACAGAGTTTTCTTACCGATATCAATTTTGTCATCTTTGATCTTGAAACAACAGGGTTTAAACCACATCAAGATGATCGCGTAATCTCGTTAGGTGCCGTTAAAATGCATGATTGTGTACTTGACGAAACTTTGAAATACTATCAACTTTATAATCCAATGCGAAACATACCATCTGTGGTTACGCGTTTGACAGGAATTGACTACCAAATGGTTGAAGATCAACCGACGTTTCTTGAGCAAATGCACGATTTTTTTAAGTGGGTTGGCAATAGTCTACTCGCTGCTCACATCATCAATTTTGATCTTTCTTTTATGAATCAAGCGCTGACAGAACAAGGTTTCAACCCAGTAGGACACCAATGTATCGATACACGTGAGGTCATCATTCGACTCTATCCACAGTTAACAAACTGTTCGTTGGAAGAGATGTGCACACAACTGGGAATTTCAGCCGCAGGCCGCCATAACGCTTTAGGTGATGCAGTCATTGCTGGTAAAATTCTCGAAATCAGTCTAAAAGAATTAAAAAAACGAAGAGTTCGAACGCTTGGCGAATTAGAACAGTTTCTCGCTTAGCCAAGACTCAAACCATATACCAACAGAGAATTTGAGCAAACACTAACAATGGAGGTGCAGTTATGTCCAAGAAGACAGACAAGTCAAGAGAGTAT
>CAZMPM010000024.1:0-18167 GCA_964568525.1 uncultured Caryophanales bacterium | reverse complement strand
TTTTTGATAGTGTTACTCTTAATCAATTTTGCTACGGTGCTACCATCGGATGTAGCTCAGACGCATATAGCTGAGTCAACTATTTCCCAGGCAATGCTCGACATAACGCCTGGCTTGACGGAGAGGGCATATAATCTCTGGAATACTTTCATCGAATAATAATATAACGGTATAATATAAACAAAACGGCTAAGCGATTAGCCGTTTTTTAATTGCAAATTGTACATATTATAGTAACGTCCCTGCAGTTGCAGTAGCTCTTGGTGGGTGCCACGCTCGACAATCTCGCCTTTATGTAGCACCAAAATCAGATCAGCATCATAAATCGTTGAAAGTCGATGGGCAATCGCTATTGTTGTTCTGCCTTTACGCATCTTTTTAAGCGCAAATTGGATTGCTTTCTCCGTCTCCGAATCAATATTAGCTGTCGCCTCATCAAGCACTAATATTTTCGGGTCCAGTGCCATCGTCCGTGCAAAAGAGATTAATTGCCGTTGGCCACTGGAAAAGGTGCTTCCCCGCTCGCCAACAGGGTGTTGATATTGTTCCGGTAAACGTTCGATAAAGCGGTCCGCTTGCACAAAACGCGCAGCTTCAACAATTTTTTCATCAGTAATATTCTCATCAAAAAGCCGGATATTATGGCTAATATCACCCGAGAAGAGAAAAGCATCTTGCAGGACAAGCCCCAATTTACACCGCAGTTCTTTCTCTTGGTAGGAGTTTAGGTTGACACCATCAATTAGAATCTCGCCTTTTTCCAAGGGGTAGAAACGCATCAGTAGGTTGCTGATTGAACTCTTGCCACTGCCGGTATGACCAACTAACGCGACCGTTTCTCCAGGTTTTGCGACAAAACTAATATCTTTTAGCACATCAACTTTACCATCATAGGAGAAGGTAACATTTCTAAATTCAATCTGGCCTTCAGTTATTGCAAGCTCTTCCTCACCCATTGCAGTAGGTGCCAGCTGGTCTTCGTCAATCAATCCAAAAACACGCTCCGATGCAACAACCGCCTGTTGGAACTGACTAAGTCGCTGCATGATCATATTAATCGGTTCGAAAAAGCGATCTAAGTAGTTGATAAAGGCGTATAGTACACCAAGCTCAACAAAACTGTTAAAGGACTGAATTCCGAAGAAAGCAAGAATTAAGGTTAAAGCAAGCAAGTAAATAATATCAACTACGCTTCGCCCTAACAGAGCATTGATTTTCACATTCTTAAGCGTCGCTTTATATAGTTCTTCATTAGTTTTGGCGAAACTTTCACGAAAGCGTTTTTCTTGACGCATTGCCTGGATAATTGTCATGCCCTGAATCGATTCATTCAACTTAGTGTTCAGTTGGCTTAATTTTTTTCGAGCAAGATGAAAGACGCGTGAGCTAAAGTATTGATAGGCCCTAATTAACACACAAATTAGTGGCAAGAAAATCAAGTATAATAGAGCCAGTTTCGGATTAAGATAGAACATTGCAATAATAATCCCGATTAGCATTACAATATTCTGGACAAAGGTTGATAGGACTGTTATGTAGAGGTCCTTAATTGCCTCAGTATCATTAGTAATCCGCGAGATTAGGCTACCGCCTGCAGTCCGGTCGAAAAATGCTAATCCTAGTCGTTCAACATGGCTAAAGGCATCAATTCTAATCTGATGGATGATGCGTACTGCGATTTTCTGAAATAACAACAACTGCACGTAATTGAAAGCGCCTGCGCTAATTAGCAAAACAAAATAAGCTATCGCTAATGCAACAATGCTATTTATTGCAAAATCGCGTGGTACTAAGTGATTATCGATAAAAGTTTTTATGATAATCGGACTAAGCACATCCGCAATTGTCGCCAAGAGCAAAATCGAGAAACTAAACGTTAAGAGTCCAGCATGTTTTTTGGTGTAACTGGCAAGACGTCTCACTGTCCGTTTCCGCGTAATATTTTCTTTAGTCAAATGTTGTTCTGCAGCCAATGTTTCACTAGACATTCAACTCACCGCCTTGCTCTAGTTGTTGTTCAAGTTGTTGTCTAGTATAAATTTCTTTATACCAACCGTCGTGTGTTATCAGCTGTTGATGAGTTCCTCGCTCAACTACTTCGCCATTCTCCAGAACAATAATTAAGTTTGCGTGACTGAGCGAACTGATGCGATGCGATGCAATAATTGTTGTTTTTCCCTCACGTAATTGGAGTAGATTTTTTAGAATCGCCTTCTCTGTTTTTGCATCGACAGCAGATAGTGCATCATCAAGTATTAGAATTTCAGAATTTAATAAGAGGGCGCGAGCTATCGAAATACGCTGTTTCTGCCCGCCAGAAAGTGTCGTTCCACGTTCGCCAACAATTGTTCCGTAGCCGTCAGGAAACTGCATGATATCGCGATCAATATAGGCAAGTGCTGCTACTTCGCGAATCTCCTCCATCGATGCTTCTGGCTTAGCAAAAGCAATGTTCTCCGCAATCGTTGTAGAGAAAAGGAAATGGTCTTGCGGTACATAGCCGATTGTCTGGCGCAGTGAATCAATTTTGTAGTCGTAAATGGAGCGCCCGTCAATCTGGATATCGCCATCAGTCAAGTCGAATTCACGCAACAATAGACGCGAGAGTGTTGATTTGCCGCTACCGGTTCGCCCAACAATACCGAGTGTTTCGCCGCGTTTTAAGTCAAACGAAATCTCCTTAAGCACAGTCTCTTCTTCCGAATTATAGTTAAAACTGTTAATTCGGTAGCTGATATCACCTTGTGGGACCAAATCGATTGCGTCTTCTTTATCGACAACAGATGGTTTAATACTTAAGAGCGCTCTAATCCGGTCATAAGAAGCGTGACCACGCTCGACAATATTAAACAGCCAACCAAAAGCGAGCATTGGCCAAATTAGGTTACCTAAGTACATAATAAAGGTTGTAAGTTGACCGATACTTATTTTGTCGATAACGACATAATAAGATCCAAAGGCAATTGCTAAGAAGTAGGAAATCCCAACAATGAAAAGAATTGTCGGATCGAATAATGCGTCGATTTTCGCAACAGCGATATTTTTCTTAACCGCGTCCTCGGATTTGCTGGAGAAGTCTTCAATTTCAGCCTCCTCGATACCGAAAGATTTAGTAACGCGTATTCCAGAAATGCTCTCCTGCACTTTGTCATTTAAATTGGAAAAGGAAGATTGCGCTAAGGCAAAGCGCTGATGAATCAACGTTCCGTATCTACCTGTAATAATCGCCATAAACGGCATTGGTAAAAGGCTGATTATCGTTAATTCCCAGCTGACAAATACAGACATCATAATAACAACCATTCCGCCAAGTGTGATGGAATCAATTAGTGTTAGTATGCCATCGCCTGCTGTCATTTCAACAGCCCGCACGTCGTTTGTTGCATGCGCCATTAAATCGCCGGTTCGTTGTTCATTATAGAAGTCAGGCGTATGTTCAGTAAAATGTTTGTATAAATCATTCCGCAATTCCTGCGCTAAGCGTGCAGCTGCGCCGTAAATCATAATCCGCCAGAAAAAACGCAGCCCATAGAGCACAAAACCACTGAGCACAATTAACGCTAACCAGGTGAATAAAATTTTCACGGTTAAGGTTCCTTGGTCAATATGGTCAACAACAATGCCCACGGCATAAGGTGGGAACAGAATAATAGCCGCCACAATCATTAGAACGAGAATGCCGACTATATAACTTTTTTTCTCTTTTTTGAAGAACCAGGCAAGATCTTTAAATACTCTCATAATAAACCCCTTACAAATAAAAACGCATCGGTTTCCCCAACGCGATTTCTCAGTAGCTATTCTACTATAGAAATTATATCATTCTCGACGATTTGTTACTAGATAATTTTAATCTATATAAAGATTATGCAAAAGTATATAATATTAACTAAGAGGTGAACAGGATTTGAATGCACGTAGCTTAAAAGCACTAGAATATCCGAAAATTATCGCACTGCTCGAGGCAAAGGCGGTTACTTCCATGGGCAAAGAATTGGTGGGAGCACTATTGCCGACTACCAGATTAGAACTGGCTGAATTATGGCAGGCAGTGACGCGCGAGGGTCTTGAGTTATTCCGACTAAGTGGCGGCATCTCGCTTGGCGGCGTAAAAGATCTGCGTTCAGCGCTAAAAAGGCTGGAGAAGGCAGGGGTCTTAACGATTGAACAATTGCTGGATCTTGCGGATACAATCTATGCAGGAAGACGGATCAAGCGGACACTTGTTAGTTTTGCAAAACCGGAATTGATACCGCAATTGCAGGAGTTGGCGTCGGTTATCAATGAGTTAAACGATTTGGAAAAAGCAATTCGTACTGCGATTGATGAGAATGGCGTGATTAAGGATAGCGCTTCACCCGAGCTAAAACGCATTCGGCAACAGATTAGTAGTGCTGAGTCGAAGCTTAAAGCGAAATTAGATGCCATTATTAAGAGTCCTAGTAATCAGAATAAATTACAAGATGCTATCGTTACAATTCGTAACGATCGTTATGTTATTCCGGTGAAGCAAGAACATCGGATGCATTTTGGTGGGATTGTACATGACCAATCGGCTTCTGGTGCAACACTATACATAGAGCCGGCAGCAATTGTTGAGATTAACAATCAGTTGCGTGAGGCGATTCTGAAAGAGGAACGAGAGATTGAAAAAATCCTGCAACAGTTAAGTGCTAAGGCGATGGTCGAGCAAGAGACATTAATGGAGAATGTTGAAGCGCTAGCGCAGATTGACTTCATCCAAGCTAAAGCTGAGTTGGCAGAAGAGATGCGCGCAAGCAAACCACTTCTAAATGTTGAGGGCAAGCTGAAGTTTAAAAAAGCTAGACACCCTTTAATTAATAAAGATGAGGTTGTGCCAATTGATGTCGAGCTGGGCATCGATTACGGGGCAATTGTAATTACTGGGCCAAATACTGGCGGGAAAACTGTATCGTTAAAAACGATTGGTCTTTTAACTTTAATGGCAATGGCTGGTCTGCATATTCCGGCAAATGAGGGCAGTGTGGCAAGTCTTTATTCGGCTGTCTATGTCGATATTGGCGATGAGCAGTCGATTGAACAGAGCTTAAGCACTTTCTCTGGTCATATGACTAATATTATTAAAATCCTTGCTGAATTTGATGAGAATAGTTTAGTCTTACTTGATGAGTTGGGAGCTGGAACTGATCCGACTGAAGGTGCAGCCTTAGCGATTGCTCTATTAGAATATATTCGTGGCGCCGGTGCATCGGTTGTTGCAACCACCCATTATAGTGAATTGAAGGCTTATGCCTATAACAGCCCGGGTGTGGTTAATGCGAGCGTAGAGTTTTCTGTTGAAACGCTGCGTCCAACTTACCGCCTGATGATTGGCGCGCCAGGCCGGAGCAATGCCTTTCTAATTGCCAAGCGTCTTGGACTAGCCGACTCAATAATTGAAGTTGCAAAAAAACAGATTGATCAAGATGACCAACAGGTTGAGTCGATGATTGCCATTCTCGAGGCGAATCGCTCGTTAGCGGAAAAAGAACGAGTCACCGCTGAGGAACTGAGGAAGCAAGCCGCAACAACTAGTTCTGAACTGGACAAACGTCTAGAACAGTTAGAAGCCGATCAGGAGCGGGTTTTGTCAAAAGCGCAGCAAGAGGCTGAGGAAATTGTTGCTAAGGCGAAGCAGACTGCAGAAACTATCATCAACGATCTACGGCAGTTTGCCCTTGCCGAACAGGCGAGTGTTAAGGAACACCGGTTGATTGAGATGAAAAAGGATCTTGATGAAGCGATTCCCGACACAAAGAAAAAACGACTACGCAAGCCAGATAATGTGGAATTAAAAGTTGGTGATGATGTGCAGGTATTAAGTTATGGACAACGTGGAACGGTACTTGAGCAATTGGGAACGGAGCAGTTTCTTGTGCAGATTGGCATTATTAAATTAAAGATTGACCGTTCTGATCTGAGTTTATTACCGAAGCTGGCTGAGCCGAAGCAGCTCTCCGGGACTAGTTTTAAACGAAGTTGCAGTGGCGTTCGGCCGGAAATCGATTTGCATGGGTTTAACGTTGAGGATGCGATTGCTGAGTTAGATACCTATCTTGATCAAGCTTTTCTTTCCGGTTATTCGCAAGTAACAATTATTCATGGAGTAGGCACAGGTAAATTGCGTGCCGGCCTGCAAGATTTTTTACGACGGCATCCACACACCAAGGAACTGCGTCCAGGCCGTTATGGTGAGGGAGGTAGCGGTGTAACGGTTGTAACTTTAAAATAGATGCAAAAGTGGGAAATAATAACAGATTCTACTATACTTGCCATATAGATATTAGCAAGTATTGATGGTATAATTTAAAATCATATACATTGGAGGAGGATTTATATGGCACTTATCGAGGTAACTGATCAAACATTCGCTGCCGAAGTAGAAGGCGGTGGCTTAGTACTAGTTGATTTCTGGGCACCATGGTGTGGACCTTGCAGAATGATTGCACCTGTCCTTGCAGATCTTTCACTTGACCTTGGTGATGAAGTAACAATTGCAAAATTAAATGTTGATGACAACCAAGCAACTGCAAGAAAATTCGGAGTTATGAGCATTCCAACTTTAATTCTATTTAAAAATGGCCAACCGGTTGATAAAGTGATTGGTTTTACGGCAAAAGATGAGTTGAAAGAAGTAATTAGACGCCATCAATAGATTAGTTATATAAGCACATATCTTTATAAATTAGCCACTAACTGTGATATCAGCACTATTCTGATAGACAGTTAGTGGTTTTTGCTGTTGCTAGTTTAGATGCGGCGAATTCGGTGTTTTATGGTAAAATGGAGCTAAATAGATTTAAGGTGAAAGGAGTGAAACTGTGAGCACAGATGGGCGCGAAAATCAATTAGAGAATATTCAACAGAAGCTGGCTATTCTACCGGATAAGCCTGGTTGTTATCTGATGCGAGATGCGACCGGTAAAATTATCTATGTTGGCAAGGCGAAGTCGTTGCGCAGTCGTGTCCGCTCCTATTTCACTGGTAGCCATGACCGCAAGACACAGCTATTGGTTAGTAAAATCGTTGACTACGAATATATCATTACGGATTCTAATGTTGAGGCGCTAATTCTAGAAAATAATCTGATTAAAAAATATCGACCTCGCTATAATGTCATGCTGAAGGACGATAAAACCTATCCTTATATCAAACTGACTGCCGAGGAGCATCCGCGTTTAGAGATTGTGCGGAAAATTAAAAAGGATCAGGCGAAATACTTTGGACCTTATCCCGATGCTGGTGCTGCAAAGGCCGTAAAACAGCTACTTGACCGCATCTATCCGTTGCGGAAATGTAAAAATATGAAGAAGCAAATCTGTCTTTATTACCATATCAATCAGTGTCTTGGTCCGTGCGAGTTTCCGGTTAGCGTCGAGGAAAACGAGCGAATGGTTAATGAAATTACGCAATTTTTACAGGGCGATTATCAGAAGATTAAGAAGAAACTTGTTGCTGACATGCTGACCGCATCCGAACGGCTGGAATATGAACGCGCGAACGAAATCAAGTTGCAACTTGCCGATATTGAGGCGATCATGACTAAGCAGGCAATCAGCCTTAACGACCGCGTTGACCGCGATATTATCGGCTATCATGCTGAGAATGGCTGGCTTGCAATTCAAATATTCTTCATGCGCCAGGGCAATCTACTGGAAAGTGATCTGCGGATATTGCCGTTTTATACTGATGAAGCAGAGAGTTTTCTCTCTTTCATCACCCAATATTATTTCGAGCATCCCATCCTCGCAAAAGAGGTCCTGCTCCCCAACCATGTTGAGGTGGAGGCCTTCAGCGAGTGGATCCCCGCGAAAGTCCTGCAACCTATCCGCGGCCCTAAGCGGAAACTAGTTAGCCTAGCGAGCCGCAATGCGGAGAATGCACTAAAAGAAAAATTCTTGTTGGCTGAACGCAAGGAACAGCGAACGACAGATGCGGTTCTGGGCCTGGCGGAGGCACTGGGAATTGAGCGTCTGCAGCGGATTGAGGCATTTGACAATTCAAATATTCAAGGGGCTAATCCGGTATCGGCAATGGTAGTCTATATTGATGGAGTTCCAGACCGAAGCAGCTATCGCAAGTTTAGAATTAATGAGGTAACGGGCCCGGATGACTATGATACAATGCGTGAAGTAATTCGTCGTCGTTATACCCATGTTCTATTGGAAGGATTGAATCTGCCAGATTTAATTATCGTTGATGGCGGTCAGGGACAGATTAACGCTGCTATCGACGTATTGGAGAATGAGCTAAGTTTAGATATTCCCGTTGCGGGAATCGTGAAGGATGATAAGCACCGGAGTGCCCAGTTGATTCTAGGTAAAGCGGGAGAGCGAATTGAACTCGAGCGCAATAGTCAGGAGTTCTACCTACTTCAACGGATTCAAGATGAGGTCCATCGCTTTGCGATTAGCTTCCATCGAAAGTTGCGAACAGGTAGCATGTTAAAGTCTGAATTAGATGATATACTTGGAATTGGACCTAAAAGAAAAGCTCTGTTATACCAGAATTTTAATTCGATTGAAGCGTTAAGGAATGCCACGGTTAAGCAACTGACAGCACTTGGTATTAGCGAAAAATTGGCTAGTGATATCCTCTCTCACCTGAATAGCGACGGCTAAGGCGCGGGAAATTGCCACTCACAGAAGCGCGCCAGATCATCTGGATACGGAGCATGGAAGTGGAAGCGCGCAAAGGCAATTTCCCAGGCATGCAATGCCTGCCGCTGGATGGCGATGTCGTACGCGTGCGCGCAGTCCACATGCGCGGGCTCCACATGCGCGCAGTCCGCGCATACGCTCCAGCCTCCATACATGTCATCGCCAACCAGCGGTGCGCCTAGCCAGGCCAAATGTGCCCGAAGCTGGTGCGTTCGACCGGTAAGTAATTCTAGCTCAGCGAGTGAAAAATCAGTACTCTCGCGCAAGACGCGATAGCGCGTTAATGCGGACTTCGCCGCAGCATCATTAAAGTCAACAATTCTCCGCACGCTATGTTCTGGATCACGAATTAGTGGTGCATTAATTAAACCTTCTGCAGCCGGCAACTTACCATGGACGATTCCATGGTAAATTCTTTTTAGCTGGCTATTTTCTAGTTGCAGTGCCAGGCGGTGATGCGTGTATTGGTTTTTGGCTACGATAAATAGCCCTGAGGTATCGCGGTCAAGTCGGTTGACCGGACGAAAGCGAAAGCGCTGGCCTTTTGTCTGCCAATAATACTGCATCCCGTTAGCAATTGTGCCTGATGGATAATTGCGTGTCGGATGAACCACAACTCCCGGTTGTTTATTAATAATAACAAGGTCATCATCTTCGTAGATAATATCGACTGGGACAGGCTCTGGCGGAACATTTTCGGAATCTTCTTCCGGTACATAGAGCGTAAGCACATCGCCTGTAGCTGCGCGGCGGGTAACATAAAGAGAGATACCATTAAGCTGGATATCTCCCTCGTTTTTGATTTTCGTTAAGCTTTTGCGGGAGAAGTTCAAATGATCATATAATACCTCTTTAATCATTAGGCCATCCCACTCCGGCAATATTTTAATTTCCGCTAAGAGTCGCAAATTTAACGCATCCTTTGAAAAATAACATTTTATTGCGCATCTCGTTTCTTAATTTCCACACGTCTGATTTTACCGCTAATCGTTTTCGGTAATTCATCAACAAACTCAATAATTCGTGGATATTTATAAGGCGCAGTTACGCTCTTAACATGGTCTTGTAGCTCGATTTTAAGTTCCTCGCATGCAGTATAGCCTTTTGCTAGGATAACAGTAGCCTTAACAATCTGACCACGCACCTCATCAGGAACAGCGGTAATCGCACATTCTAAGACAGCAGGATGCCCAATCAGAGCGCTTTCTACCTCAAATGGACCGATTCGATACCCAGAGCTTTTGATTACATCATCTGTCCGGCCAACGAACCAATAATAGCCGTCTTCATCACGCCAAGCGACATCGCCAGTATGGTAAATATTATTATGCCAGACGTTCTTCGTTAACTCAAGGTCACGATAATATCCGGCAAAAATTCCAAACGGTACAATTTTGTCCGTCAGAACAACAATTTCGCCTTCTTCACCAACATCACAGGAAGCACCAAACTCATTAATAATATCGATTTGATAGCCGGCAGATGGTTTACCCATTGAACCGGGGCGTACTTCAAGCCATGGGAAAGATGCTACCATAACAGTTGCTTCCGTCTGGCCATAACCTTCGGTTAACTTAAAACCGGTTGCCTCTAAAAATTGATTATATACTTCAGGATTAAGCGGCTCGCCGGCAATCGAGAAATGTGTTAGATTACTTAAATCAAGTGACTTTAGATCTTCGCGAATAAAGAAGCGGAAGATTGTTGGCGGAGCACAGAAGGTCGTGACTTTGTGCTTTATAATTACTGCTAATAATTCATTTGGAACAAACTTATCATAATCATAGACAAAAACTGCGCTACCACATAGCCACTGACCATAGATCTTGCCCCATGCTGCTTTGGCCCAACCAGTGTCAGCAACTGTCAAGTGAAGTCCGCCATCAGTAACTTGTTGCCAGTATTTTGCCGTTACGATGTGACCAAGTGGATATAAGAAATTATGTTGTACCATTTTCGGCATCCCCGTAGTACCGGAAGTGAAGTAAATTAACGAGATATCCTCATTTTTGGTACCAGCATTGCCAGCCGGTTTTTTAAACTGATTGGACATTTCTGCAAGTTTCGCATCATAATCGATCCAGTCATTGCGTTTGCCGCCAACCAGTACCTTTTGGAAAGGCGCTGTCTCGGCTTGTGCAGCTTCAATTGATTCAATAATCTGTTCTTCGTTTACCGAAACAATCATTTTGATATCTGCCGCATTGTTGCGATAGACGATATCTTTTGTAGTTAATAAATGAGTTGCCGGAATGCAGATTGCTCCAAGTTTATGTAGTGCCAATAAGCTAAACCAATACTCATAACGACGTTTTAAAATAAGCATAACAGCATCACCTTTACCGATGCCCAGACTAGCAAACAGGTTGGCAGCTTGGTTGGAATATTGTTGAAGTTCTTTAAAGCTGAATGTACGTTCATCACCTTTATCATTGCACCAGACTAATGCTATTTTATCAGGGGTATTATTAGCAATTTCATCGACAACGTCATAGGCGAAGTTGAAATTATTTGGCGTTTTTATTTTAAAATTCTGATAAAAATCTTCGTATGATTCGAAGGAATCTTGAGCTACATATTTGCGATACATTTTGTTCTCCTCACTCTCTCTTTTATTATAAGCAATAATTAAATATTATCAGCATCAACAATTATTGCCAGAAACACTGCTTTTTCACCATTTAAGGACTCCATCGCATGTGGAAGTTCAGCGTTATAGTAAATTGAATCTCCGGCATTCAGAACAAGTTCTTTGCCGTCAATTACAAGGCGCATACTTCCCTCAAGCATGTAGTCGAATTCCTGACCGTGGTGAGAGTTAAAAGCAAGTGACTTATTCGCCTTGTCGGGCTCAATTGTAACCAGGAAAGTCTCCATCTGTTTATTTGCAAAATTATAAGCAAGATTCTGGTAATTGTAGTTTTTACGACGTTTCACAAAAATACCTTTATCCTTACGCACCAGCGAAAAATCGTGCAGTTTAGGATCTGCGCCTGTCAAAAGAGCGGTCAGCTCAACACCGAAGAAATTACTAACAGTATAAAGGATGCTGACCGGTATATCGACTTTGCCGCTTTCGTATTCCTGATATTTTTCTAATTCAAGATGAAGCTGCGCAGCTAATTCTTCAACTGATAAGCCGGAGATTTCGCGCAATTCTTTCAATCTCACAGCGATTGCTGTAACTTGCTCTAGCATTAATACCAACCTCCCGGTCAATTTATTAGAATATTAAGAATATTTAAAATAAATAATACCATAATTAGGTGGAAATTTCAGCATAAACTTCGCAATTTGCACCGTGATTTGTGGATATTGTAATATTAAATCGTCACCTTATATTATATAATAGAACATGAATAAACTTGAAGGGGAAATAATATGCATAGCAATCAACCAATTGGAATTTTAGATTCCGGATTAGGCGGTTTGACAGTTGTTAAAGAGATAATTAAACAACTGCCGAATGAACAGCTAATTTATGTAGGGGATACAGCTCGTTGTCCTTATGGGCCGCGTACAGCTGCGGAAGTGCAACAATTCACTTTTGAGATTGTTGATTTTTTGTTAGGTCAGGATGTAAAAGCGATTGTAATTGCGTGTAATACTGCAACAGCCCATGCGCTTACTGCTGTTCGTGAATATGTTGATATACCTGTCATCGGTGTTATTCGGCCGGGAAGTATCGCAGCTGCTGAGGCAACTGAAACTGGTGTTATTGGTGTGATTGGGACTGTTGGAACAATTAAGAGCGAGGCATACCAAGACGCACTTAAAGCAATTAACGCAGATTATCGGGTTGTCGGTTTAGCCGCACCAACGCTGGTTGAGATAGCTGAACAGGAGCATCTATATAGCGAGAAGGAGAAACAGCAGATTGTTACTTCGGAATTAGCCCCTTTAAGCGAGCATCAACTTGATGCCTTGATTCTCGGTTGTACGCACTATCCGCTTTTGACAAAATATATCCGGGAGGCAGTCGGCTCCGATATTAAGTTAATTAGCTCTGCCGAGGAGACCGCAAAACAGCTGGCATCAATTCTTGCTGACTTGGGGATGCTAAATGCAGAAAGTGACAATAAAAATAAGGGGAATAATTATTACACGACTGGGGATCCCGCGCTTTTCAAGCAGATTGGCGAAAAGTGGCTGGGAGAGGAACTGGTTGTTAAACATATTCAACTAGATGCAATTAAATAAGCAGGAGGAGATCGGAATGAGAGCTAACGAGAGGGAAAACAATCAACTTCGAACAATTACGATTGAGAGAAATTATTTAAAATATGCAGAGGGGTCAGTCTTAATTGAGTATGGCGATACGCGAATCATCTGTAGTGCTACCGTGGAAGAACGCATACCAGTATTTTTAAAGGGTGCAGGAACCGGCTGGATTACTGCTGAATATTCCATGTTACCAAGAGCAACACAGACAAGAACTCAACGCGAGGCGACAAAAGGTAAGCAGAGCGGACGGACTTTAGAGATTTCCCGCCTGATTGGTCGGGCGCTTCGTTCTGTTGTTGACCTTGAGCTACTTGGGGAAAGAACAATCTGGATTGATTGTGATGTCATACAGGCTGATGGCGGTACAAGAACAGCGGCAATCACCGGTTCTTTTATTGCTCTTGCCGACGCATGTCGCTATCTGTTAGCAGAAGAATTGATTAAGGAGACGCCGATTAAGTCATACGTTGCAGCGATCAGTGTCGGAATTGTTAATGATGAAGCGGTGCTTGACCTTGATTATTCAGAGGATTCTGCGGCTTCTGTCGATATGAATATTGTGATGACGGATTTAGGTCAATTTGTTGAGATTCAAGGGACAGCTGAGGAGGCGACTTTTTCCGAAGCGGAGCTGGCTACAATGCTGGCACTGGCAAAAGAGGGAATTGGTAAACTGATCGAATTACAGAAGGAGTCTTTAGATGAGTAAGCACGAATTAATCGTTGCAACAAATAATCAGGGGAAACTCAGGGAGTTTGCGCTAATGCTAAAGCCGTTGGGGTATACTCTAAAATCTTTAGCAGATTATCCTGAGTTGCCAAAGGTTGTGGAGGATGGAAGCAGTTTTAGTGAAAATGCCATTCTTAAAGCAGAAGCGATAAGTCGGGCGCTAGAGTTGCCTGTCATTGCTGATGATTCTGGATTGGTGGTGGACGCACTTAATGGTGCGCCTGGTATTTATTCGGCGCGCTACGCTGGAGAACCTCGCTCAGACGAGCGCAATATTGATAAGCTGTTAACGGAGTTGGATGGCGTACCCGCTGGTAAACGGTGCGCACGTTTTGCGGCGGCGCTGGCATTTGCGGTTCCCGGTGAGACGACGCTGGTGGCGGAGGGCTTTTGTGGGGGGGAGATTGCGTATGAACGATCGGGGACAGGTGGTTTCGGCTATGATCCAATATTTTATTTGCCGGAACGCGGGCTGACAATGGCAGAGCTAACTGCGGAAGAGAAGAATCTGATCAGCAATCGCGCGCAAGCTCTGAAAAAAATGGTCGACATAATAACTAATCGTTAATTGCGTTGACTAAAAAAAATGCACATGTTATAATTTTGCGTGTTCTGATAATTTTATGAAATAACCTGTCTCAGTAGCTCAGCTGGATAGAGCAACGGCCTTCTAAGCCGTAGGTCGGGGGTTCGAATCCCTCCTGAGACGCCATTTGCAAGCAGAAAGGAACCGTTTATGGTTCCTTTAATATATTTTTTGAGTTTAGAAAAAGATAATTATGGTTTTATAATTCCTGATATCGGCTGGCCGAAGGCAGGGTGCTTCTCATCAATGATGGTCAGATTTTGTTTATATTTATCTCGATTATCCTCAAACTTGGTCAAATCGCTTCCGGATAGCTCGTAAATCGTATTAGTATCAGAATCAAGCACGTAATGATTGCCTCGTAAATAGGAAATAAACTCCGCATTAGTTTTGTCAACAACTTGATTTCGATAATCCCAGCTACTATTAATTATTTCCGAAGTTTCATTAAGCGTTCTAGACATCTCTAATGCTTTTTGCGTACCCCATTCGATTAGGGCAACACCTTGTTTGATGTATTCTTCCTTGTATTGAAAAGAAGCCAAAGATTCCGTTAAACGGTCATGGTGATAGAGAAAATCATCAGCAGGTGCCATTATACCACTCACGCGATAGGCATAATAAAATCCGGTATCAATTCCGTTGGCGTACGTTGTCATCGCATTTACAAGCGTTCCAGTAACCATAGCATCAATTGGGAAATTGTTCTGATCTCGCATTTGCAGCCTGAGAGTTGATTCATCAATCGCATAAGGTGCCATCGCGGTAGGCGTGTTAAATGTTTCTATGACTTCAAAATTAGTGAATTTTGGAAAGTTGTGTTGAATTCCATGTTTTCTAGCATAAGCAGCAAATTCATCAAAGGCATAATAAAGCTCCTCAATATTTGCATTACTTAACACCGGTGCATCTGCGTAGACACTGGCAGCAGCGGAGCCCGTTGCCGTATACCATTCCCAGAATTCTTTTGCTGCATAGCTTTTAAGCCAGTTATTCATTTTGCCATAATAAAAGATTGTTCTTGTTGGTTGATTGGGATCATAAACACGAAAACCGAAAGTTTCAAATTCTCCAGTAGTCTCGATTACCCAACCTTTAGGAATCTTCATTGAGAAGCGCGCGTCCGCGACCATTACAAGCTCAGGAATCGTATCTTCTCTTGGGACAATTGTATAACCTTTAATACCAAATACGCTTCCAACATTATCAGACTTTCCGCCCGCTTGACCCGCGGTATCACAACCACTTAGACCGATTAACAGTAAACATAACAGGATGAACGCTAAACGCTTCATATTTATCCCCCCTTAATTTGATTATGGCTGGTAATATGCTGAAAATCAAGTAGTCCCTAAAATATAAATGTGCTTTTCATTGCTTGAAATGAATGGCTCTTATGTTATAATCTATAGATACCTTGATACATATCTGATAGTCAAGAATTTAAGGAGGAGTTATTTGATGAAAGCTACTTGGGAAAAAGTTGAGGGCGAGAAGAATCAGGTTCTTTTGCGCGTAGAAATGGATAAAGAAGTACTAGCGGAAGGACTAGATCACGCTTTTAATAAAGCGGTTAAAAAAGTTGAGGTACCGGGGTTCCGCAAAGGGAAAGTGCCACGCAATATTTACGAATCACGCTTCGGTGTGGAGTCGCTCTACAGTGATGCGATAGATTTTATCTTGCCTGATGCATATTCAAAAGCAATTGCTGAAACGGACATTGAGCCGGTGGATCGTCCTGATGTAGATATTGAACAGTTTGAAGTTGGCAAGCCTTTTATTTTCACAGCAAAGGTTACCGTAAAACCAGAAGTGAAATTAGGTAAATATAAGGGCCTTAAAATTGAGAAAAAGGATTTCGAAGTGGCTGATAGCGCAATCAATGCTGAATTAGAGTCGCTACGTAATCGTCATGCTGACATTATCGTGGTTGAGGGTGGAGAGGTTCTTGACGGAGATACAGCAATTATTGACTTTGAAGGATTCCATGATGGGGTTGCATTTACTGGTGGAAAGGGAGTGAATCATCCGTTGGTGATCGGTTCTGGCTCATTTATTCCTGGATTTGAAGAGCAACTAATCGGAATGAAAAAAGATGAGGAACGCGATATTGATATTACTTTTCCCGAGCAGTACCACAGTGAAGATCTGGCGGGTAAAGCTGTTGTCTTTAAAATTAAACTACATGAGATTAAGCGCAAACAGCTGCCAGAGTTAGATGATGAGTTTGCAAAAGATCTTGATTTTGCTACATTGGCTGAGTTAACAGCGGATATCCGCGAACGACTGGAGAAAACTGCTGAGGAAGAAAAAGAAGTTTATCTGAGAAATTCAGCGGTAAAACTCGCGGCCGACAATGCAACTATTGATATTCCGGAAGCGATGATTGAATTCGAAGTAGACAAAATGCTACGGAATTTTGATCAACAACTTAACCAACAAGGCCTAAACCTTGTGCTTTACATGCAATATCTGGGTGTTGACGAAGCAGCATTACGCGCTCAATTCCGAGAGGATGCGGCTAGCCGGGTGCGTTCTGATTTAGTTATTGAAGAGATTGTTAAAGCTGAAGCGATTGCTGTAACAGAGGAAGAGATTGATGTGGAAATTGCACGCATCGCTGAGATATATGAAAGAGAGCCGGCAGAGATTAAAGAGATTCTTCTTGCAGACGGTGCTGGCTATGATAATATAGCACTAGATTTGAAATACCGAAAAGCCTTAGACCTACTTGTCGCCGAAAGCAAATAGGGGGTGTTCGAAATTAGTGACGAGATGAAAGTTGTAAAATGTTCATTCTGTGGGAAACCGCAGGAGCAAGTGCGTACGCTTGTAGCTGGTCCTGATGCATACATTTGTGATGCATGTATTGAGCTGTGCAACAGTATTATTGATGCTGAGGTTGCGGCGGATGTCGACAAAAAGAATATGGTTTTACCGAAACCGCAGGAGATCCGTGAGACCCTCGATCAATATGTAATCGACCAGGATTTAGCTAAGAAGACGCTGGCAGTTGCTGTCTATAATCATTACAAAAGAATCAATTTGCATGAGCAGATTGAAGACATTGAATTGCAAAAAAGCAATATTATGTTAATTGGCCCGACTGGTAGTGGGAAAACGCTGTTGGCACAGACGATGGCGCGAATTCTTGATGTACCATTTGCAATTGCTGATGCTACGTCACTTACTGAAGCTGGCTATGTCGGAGAGGATGTCGAGAACATTCTTTTAAAACTGCTCCAGGCAGCTGATTTTGATGTGGAAAGAGCGCAGACAGGAATTATCTATATTGATGAGATCGACAAAATCGCACGCAAATCAGATAATCCTTCAATAACACGTGATGTTTCTGGCGAGGGTGTACAGCAAGCCTTATTAAAAATTCTTGAAGGTACGGTTGCCAGTGTGCCGCCGCAAGGTGGGCGTAAACATCCGCATCAAGATTTTATTCAACTTGATACAACAAATATACTCTTTATCGTGGGTGGGGCTTTTGATGGAATTGATACAATTATCAAACGCCGCCTTGGTAAAAAGGTAATCGGCTTCGGCACGGGTGGTGCAACGGAAAATTCGCAAACTACTGCAGAGTTGGCAGCGCTTGAGGATGATGTGCTGGCACATGTTTTGCCGGAGGATCTATTAAAGTTTGGTTTAATTCCAGAATTTATTGGCCGGGTTCCGGTAATTGCTACGCTAAAACATTTAGATGAAAGAACTTTGATTGCAATTTTAACTGAGCCGAAAAATGCTTTAGTTAAACAATACAAAAAATTATTTGAGTTAGATCATGTGGAGCTTGAATTTGCTGAAGATGCCTTAAGAGTAATTGCACAAGAAGCAATTAAACGTAATACTGGCGCACGCGGGCTACGCTCAATCATTGAGACTGCCTTGCTCGATGTGATGTATGAGTTACCTTCGCGCAAAGACATCGTGAAGT
>CAZMPM010000023.1:0-18872 GCA_964568525.1 uncultured Caryophanales bacterium | reverse complement strand
GCCATCACCTAAATTATTGGATAGATATGAACCTGCGCAGAAACCTGATAACTTCGATAGTATTAGTGATAATGCGCGTAAACTGGAAGATGCATTGGGAAGCTTTGGAGTCGGCGTTAAAGTACTACAAATTCATAAAGGACCATCAGTTACAAGATACGAGGTACAACCAGATTTTGGTGTAAAAGTTAGTAGAATTGTCAATCTAGTTGATGATATTGCACTTGCTTTGGCTGCAAAGGATATTAGGATTGAGGCACCGATTCCTGGTAAAGCGGTAATCGGTATCGAGGTACCAAATTCTGACGTTTCAATCGTTTCCTTAAAAGAGGTAATTGCCAGCCCTAAATTTAATGATAGCAAATCCAAGCTTAGCCTTGCGTTAGGTAGAGACGTTACTGGCGAACCGATTGTTCATGATTTACTTAAGATGCCGCATCTTTTAGTTGCCGGCACGACTGGTTCGGGGAAAAGTGTCTCTTTAAATACAATGGTTATTAGTATTCTTTACAAAGCTAATCCGCAAGAAGTTAAATTTTTAATGATTGATACCAAGGTCGTTGAGCTTAATGTTTATAATGGTTTACCACATCTGTTAGCTCCAGTTGTTACAAATCCTAAGAAAGCCTCTCAGTCACTTAAAATGATTGTGGAGGAAATGGAAAATCGTTATGAATTATTCTCTCTAAAAGGCGCAAGAGACATTGAAAAATATAATGAAATTATGATTGCTGAGGAAAAGAAAGCTGGAACGTTGGGTGGAGAGTTGCCTTATATCGTAATCGTTATTGATGAATTAGCTGATTTGATGATGGTTGCTTCTAACGACGTTGAGGAGTCTATTATCCGCATTGCTCAGAAAGCTAGGGCTGCAGGTATACATCTAATTGTTGCCACCCAGCGACCTACTGTTGATGTCATCACTGGTCTAATTAAAGCCAATATACCATCTAGAATCGCTTTTGAGGTGTCTTCACAGATTGACTCGCGTACTATTCTTGATTTAAACGGTGCGGAGAAGCTTCTGGGTAGGGGGGATATGCTTTTCATGCCGGTTGGTTTATCTAAACCAATTCGCGTGCAAGGGGCCTTCATTTCAGAAAACGAAGTAGAAAGAGTCGTTGATTTTGTAAGAAACCAGCAGGACGTCAATTTCGACGTCGATATTATAGAGAATTTCATTGCAAACGAAGATGTGGCTGATAGCGAAGATGACCTATATGATGAGGCCGTAAACTTGGTAATCGATGCTAACCAAGCATCTGTATCATTCTTACAACGACGATTAAGAATCGGATATAATCGTGCTGCGAGACTGATTGATGAGATGGAAGCAAAAGGTGTTATTGGCCCATACGAGGGAACCAAACCTAGAAGTATAATTTTAAAAAATAAAAATGAACATTAATTATCGGGTGTAGAAAATGGCCGTTGAAACTATGAATAGAAAGACTGCACTAATAACTGGAGCGACTGGTAGCGTTGGGAGTGAAATCGCACTATTATTTGCTGAAAATAACATTAATTTAATTCTTCACTATAATTCAAATACTGAGAAGGCATTGGAGATTAAAAGACGATGCGAAGCTCGTGATGTAGATGTCGCAATCTTTCAGGCTGACATCTCGCTATTAGTAGATATTGACGAATTATTTAACAAGATAAAAACAAATATACTGCAACCGAATATCTTGATAAATACTGTCGGTAAAGCTTTTTACGGCTTAATACAAGATGTTGACTACCAGAATTGGGATCAACTAATTAGAACCAACATTATGAGTGCCTATTTTTGTACGCAGCGGGTTTTACCCGGTATGATTGCCAACAAATATGGGCGTATTATCAACATTTCCTCAATCTGGGGAGAAATTGGGAGCGCTAACGAGTCCCTATATTCCTTAACAAAAGGGGCTCTAAATAGCTTAACAAAGTCACTAGCAAAAGAACTGGGCCCTTCCGGAATTACCGTTAATGCTATCGCACCAGGTGTTGTTCCATCTAAAATGAATGACTGTTTTTCACAAGATGAATTACGTGCATTAAGTGAAGAGATTCCATTACATCGTTTTTCTAAGTCAATTGAGATTGCCCAGACTGCACTTCATTTAGTTCACGATAATTCCGAATACATAACTGGACAAATCATTACAATTGATGGTGGTTTCAGTCTGGTTTAACATTAGATAAATATTGAATATATTATAAACTTCCTGAATCACATTACATTAATGATTATACACTATCAAAATAGTGGCAACCCGCTAAAACTGTGACAAGGATATGAACATAACGCGTATTTTGAGCAATCTTTTTTTAAATATGGTAAGGTTTAAGATAGAAATGCACGATAACTGTGCATGGTTTAAGGATTATAATAGCGATGTATTTTACATAAGCTTTTATAATAGAGTTAATCATCAAAATTATATTAAAGAGGAGGAGTAAATGGGGATGAAAGTAAATGAAAAAACAATTTATGAAACTGCTCTTGCACGTGGAGTATCTCGTCGCGATTTCCTGAAAATGTGCACGGCTTTAACTGCTGCTATGGGTCTTCAGTTTTCACAAACCGAGAAAGTTGTAAAGGCTTTAGAGAGCAACACACGCATTCCTGTTATCTGGATGGAAATGCAAGCATGTACTGGATGTTCAATGTCCTTTACAAGATCTTACAATCCAAGCACGCAATCTGTGATATTGGATATGGTCTCTGTAGAGTATAGCGAAGTTCTAACCGCTGCTGCTGGACATCAAACTGAAAAATCACTGCAAGACGTTATTGAAAAGTACAAAGGCAAGTATGTATTAGTGGTAGAGGGAAGTATTCCAGATAATGCCGAATTCTTAACAATTGGTGGCGGATCTGCGAAACAGAAATTGATTGACGTAGCAAAAGATGCATATGCAATTCTTGCGTTTGGAAGCTGCTCTTCATACGGCGGTGTTGCTGCTGCAAATCCAAATCCAACAGATGCTGTTGGTGTGAGAGATCTTATTAAAGATAAACCACTTATCAACGTACCTGGTTGCCCACCGATTGCTGACGTAATGACTGGTGTAATCGCTCACGTTGTTACTTTTGGTTCTATACCTGAATTAGACTCTAACTTAAGACCAATGGCGTTCTACCGTCATAAATTGCATGACAAATGTAATCGACGTGCTTTTTTTGATGCAGGACTTTTTGTTGAGTCATTTGACGATTTAGGTTCTAAAAATGGTTATTGCTTGTACAAAATGGGTTGTAAAGGACCATCTACGTTCACATCTTGCGCAGAAATGCAATGGAACGGTGGTACTAGCTATCCAATTAAAGCTGGTTTCCCATGCATAGGTTGTACGGAAGATAAATTCTGGGATTTCGGACCTTTCTATACAAAACGTTCAGCAATTCCTGGAACACAAGTAACTATTAACCCTGAACAAGTAGGGGCAATAGCTGGCGGAGTTGTTCTTGCTGGTCTAGCAGGTCATGCTGCTATTACTGGAATTCAAAAAGGTAAAGACAAAAAGAAAGCAGAAGAGGTGAGTAAATAATGGAACGTATCGTAGTAGATCCGATTACTAGAATTGAGGGACACTTACGTATCGAGGCTGACGTTCAAAACGGTGTAATCGTAGACGCGCTAAGTTCAGGAAGTGGCTTCCGTGGACTAGAAGCTGTTGTTGAAAACAGAGACCCACGTGATATCTGGGCTTTTGTACAGCGTGTTTGTGGCGTTTGCACAACAACTCATGCTCTTGCTTCTGTTAGAACTGTTGAGAATGCCCTTGGTATCGAAATTCCAAAAAATGCTAACTTAATTAGAAATATTATGGGTGCAGCACAAATGATGTCTGACCACCTTGTTCACTTTTATATTCTACACGCGCTTGACTGGGTTGACGTAGTATCTGGCTTAAAAGCTGATCCTGCTGAAACTAGCAGAATTGCACAAGCGATTTCTAAATGGCCTAAATCATCTGTTGGCTATTTTACTGATGTTCAAAACAAAATAAAAGCTCTAGTAGAAAGTGGTCAATTAGGTATATTTGCAAATGGTTATTGGGGGCATCCTTCTTACAAATTGCCGCCTGAAATCAACTTATTAGCTACTGCACACTACCTTGAAGCTTTAGATTTCCAACGTGAAATGGTTAAAGTTCAAACAATTCTTGGTGGAAAAAACCCACATCCATTCTACGTAGTAGGTGGTATGGCTACACCGCTTGATCCTAACAATGATAACTCAATCAATATTCATCGCTTAATGCAAATCGAGCGAATTATTGCTGATGGTAAAACATTCATTGAGCAAGTTTACATTCCAGACCTTAAAGCGATTGGCGCTGCATATGCACCAACCACTAATTATGGCGGCGGAATTGAAAACTATTTAGTTATGGGTTCAAACCCAACTAAATCAATCAATGATGTAAGTTCATACCGCTACCCACGCGGCATCATCGTAGATGGAGATATCAATAATGTTATTACTGATTTCGACTTAACCGAAAAAGGCGAAATCGCTGAATTTATTGATAAATCTTGGTACTCTTACGATGGTAACAAAAGAACTGGTGGAAAACATCCACTACAAGGTGAAACAACTCCTGCATATGATGGACCGGCAATTCCTTTTAAAAATCTTACTGTTGATCAAAAATACAGTTGGATTAAAGCACCAAGATGGCAAAACAAACCTATGGAAGTTGGCCCATTAGCTCGTATGCTTGTTGGTTATGGCTTGAAAAAACCTGAGTATGTCAATATCGTTGATACTACTCTTGCAGAACTTGGCGTAGGCGTAGGTTTCCTAAACTCTGTTCTTGGTAGAACTGTTGCTCGTGGTTTAGAAACTGTTCTTGCTGCTGGTTGGGGCGTTCAAGACATGAAAGATTTAATCGCAAACGTTAAAAGTGGAGATTTAGTTACTTTCAATAACACAAAATGGGATCCAAGTACTTGGCCGAAAAATGCTAAGGGTATCGGTTATATGGAAGGTGCCCGTGGTACATTGTCTCACTTTATCGAAATTGAAAATGGTAAATCTAAAAAATATCAAATGATCGTACCAACTACTTGGAATGCTTCTCCTAGAAATGATGATGGTGTTAAAGCGCCATACGAAGCTGCACTTACTGGTGCTCCAATGGTTGACATTGAACAACCATTAGAGATTCTAAGAGTTATTCACTCATTTGACCCATGTATTGCTTGCGCAATCCATGTAGCTGATACTAAAAATAACAAGCAGATCGACATAAAAATAGGTTAAGGGGGGATATATATGTCCGTACCTGCAAACCCACAAGTAGCGAAAGTTAATAAAGTAGAAGAGCGTAAAGATTTCTATGTTTGGCAGTTGCCTATTAGAATCTTTCACTGGGTTAACGTAACGGCTGGCTTAATACTTATTTTAACCGGCCTATATATTACCTATCCATTCCTTGGAGCAGCAAGTGAACACGCTGACGGATTCTTAATGGGTGGAATACGTATAACGCATTTCATTACGGCGTCAATCTTCATACTAAACCTTATTTTCCGACTATACTGGTTCTTCGCGGGCAATAAGTATGCTAGATCAAATCCTTTCACAGCAAGTTTCTGGAAAGGTGTATGGAAATATATTAAGTACTATCTGTTTATTCCAGTAAAAAATGGAGAGCATGTTGAACATAACCAACTTGCACAATTAACTTACTGGGTATTCTTCGGACTCGGTTCAATATTGATGGTTATCACTGGACTTTATCTGTTCTTTGAACCTCAATTGAATTCAGCAGTCGGCTCATTGTTTGCCTGGGTACCTGTCGTGTTTGGTGGAACAGCATTTGCAGTAAGAGGATTACATCACATCACAGTTTGGATTTTAGTACTATTTACGTTAATCCATCTTTACATGTCAATTCGTGACACTTGGTTAAATAACAATGGTACAATCTGGTCAATATTCACAGGTAAGAAAAAAGTATCTAAGGATTTTACAGGAGAATAATTACTAAATGATAAACAAAGATCAAGCTAGAAATAAGAAACAAATTAAAATTCTTGGAATCGGCAACACCCTCTTTTCAGATGAGGGTGTTGGCGTTCTTTTGTTAGACTACTTATACGATGCTTTTCCAGGCGCCGACAATATTGATATTGTTGATGGCGGTACTGAAGGAATAAGGTTACTTCATCATGTAGAGGAGACTGATTATCTGATAATGCTTGACGCAATCAATGCTGATGCGGAACCAGGTACAATAATCGTTCTTAAAAATGATGAGGTCCCTAAATTTTTTGGCCAGAAAATGTCTGTTCATCAAATGGGCGTACAGGACCTTGTTCATAATGCCTATCTTAGAGGTACTATTCCTGAGGAGATGTGCTTAATAGGTGTACAACCCCAGCTCGTCGAGATTGGTTTTGAGTTGACGGAACCAGTGCAGAAAAGCATTCCGAAATTAGTTGAAATAATAATTAAACAGGTGGAAGAATGGCAGACAAGGAGTTAACTCGTTTAGATTTTTTTAAAGAAATTAAAAAAGATCTAACTGAAGCTGCAAAGGAGTTTATTACCCCCATCGTTGCTGACGAAATCGATAAAATTGATGACGTCGTTGATGAGGTAATTGGTGTTGAATGGTTTTTCCTTAACAACGCTGAGCTTGATGAAGGCTTGATATTTGAAGGCGTTAAGGATTTATATATAAACAAACGACACATTGCCATCTATTACGATCGGGGGATTCTCCAAGCAGTGGAAAAAGCTTGCCCAAACTGCGATGGGATTCTTAACTGGGTTTCCAACGGCAATAAATTCAAATGTTTCAATTGTGAGCGAGAATATGAAGTGTTGACCGAAAAGCATAACCCATATTTAAAATATTTTACAATAAAAAAACACGACGGTAAATTAGCGATTGGGCTTTATAAATTATAAGGAAATGGAACTGATTCTACATGCATGAACTAGGCTTAATGGGAGATATCCTAAACTTAATTAATGAAGATCTAGCGAATTCTAAACTCAAAAAAGTGACTGAGATTGAATTACTCGTTGGTAAATTGAGTAATGCGATGCCTGATGCTTTAGAGATGGCGCTAGAGATTTATAAAGCTGAAGAGATTGGCTTTCTAGCACCTGAAACAAAACTGATTATTGTTACAGAAGAAGCTGAAGCAATCTGCGTTTTATGCGACAACAAATACAAGCCTGATCAATTGCTAGCAATTTGTCCGAATTGCCAAGTACCAAGTGGTCGGATAATTTCAGGTGAAAGCTTTAAAATAATCTCATATAACGGAAAATAAATAATATAGTTCTGCTATGTTATTCCACGCATAAAAGTGTTAAGATTATTTTAACACTATTTTTATTTTATGAAGACTACTAAATAGAGGTGAAGAGGTGAAGAGATGAAGATTAAACTAGAGAAAGATGTACTAACTGACAATAATCTTGCTGCTGATTTTAATAGAAATGAATTTAATAAAAACAAGACCCTCGTTATTAATCTAATGAGTTCGCCAGGCGCCGGCAAAACAACAATACTGGAGCGGACGATTGAATCATTAAGTCCTGATTTTAAAATTGGTGTAATTGAAGGTGACCTTGCGACAGAGCGGGATGCTGATCGGATACGTGCGCTAGGGGCTCAAGCTATCCAAATCAATACTCAAGGCGGCTGCCATTTAGATGCAAGAATGATTGCAAAAGTTCTTCCAGAATTTGATTTAGCGGAAATTGATATTCTTTTTATCGAGAATGTTGGTAATTTAGTCTGCCCATCAGGCTACGACTTAGGTCAAGACCATAAGGTTGCAGTATTAAGCGTTCCAGAAGGCAATGACAAAATCCCTAAATATCCAACAATGTTTAACCGGACTGAACTAGTCTTATTAAATAAAATTGATTTGTTACCATATTTATATTTTAACGTCGAAGAAGCGATTTCCGATTTGAAGGGGATTAACCCAGAATCAAATTTAATCGCGCTTTCTTCAACAACAGGAGAAGGAATTGAAGAATGGTTCGCTTGGCTCAGAAAAGCCTATCACAATGTATAGTGCGCTAGAAATTAAGGTTATTGGACGAGTTCAAGGAGTTGGATTTCGTCCTTTTATTTATTCATTGGCTAGCAAACACCAAATAAAAGGAACCGTGCAGAATAATATGGATGGTGTTTTGATATGCGCTGAGGGAGAAATAGATAGCCTTAACCAGCTAGTCAAGGCAATAAAAGATGAACACCCGCGCTTAGCGCAGATAGAAACTATCACCACTAGAGAGACTGAGTTTAACAACTACCAGGATTTTCAAATTATACCTAGTGAAACGAGTGGCGACTCTTCACTAGTTATTCCGATTGATTCAGCTGTTTGTGATGAGTGTGTTGCTGAGATGAAGGATTCAACTGATTTTCGCTATAATTATCCTTTTATCAATTGCACGCAGTGCGGTCCACGATATACGATAATTGAAAGTTTACCCTATGACCGTGAACGGACAACGATGAAAAATTTTCAAATGTGCGATAAGTGCGCTGAAGAATATAATGATATTAATGATCGACGTCACCACGCGCAACCAATTGCCTGTGAGATATGTGGACCTAGTGTTCAGCTTTTTGATATAAAAGGACAGAACATGGCAACTAACCTTGCAGCAATTGAAAAAACAAAGAAACTGTTGCTCGATGGTGCAATTGTTGCAATTAAGGGAATTGGTGGCTATCATTTAGCATGTGACGCTCGAAACAAGGCTGTTATAAACGAATTACGGGCGCGTAAAAATCGCCCTAAACGTCCTTTAGCTGTTATGGTAGCTAACAGTGAAATTGCTAGCAAAATCTGTTACATCAATAATAAGGAACTGGAGCAATTGAAGTCATCAGCTGCTCCGATTGTTGTCCTCAAACAAAAATATTTTAATGATTTGCCTTATTCGCTTGCTCCAAGAATGAACACGCTTGGCGTGATGTTGCCGTATGCACCCTTGCATCACTTAATTGTAGATGAATTCGAGCTACCGATTCTTGTAATGACAAGCGCGAATCCATCAGGAATGCCTATTTTATACAAAGATGCTGAGGCTTTTGCTTATTTAGCAGAAATCGCCGATTACATTCTTACTTCAAATCGCGAAATTGCTCACCCGTTAGATGACTCTGTTTTACAAGTATATAGTGATAGCGTTTGTTTTTTTCGTAGATCTCGCGGTTATGTACCTGACCCAATTTTTACTAAGCAAAAAGTTCACAATATTATGGCGTTAGGTGGTCAACAAAATAACGTTTTTGCTATAGGGCGGAATAATCAGATCTTTCTTGGACCGCATATAGGTGATATGGAGAGTATAGAAGTTATCGATTTTTTTAATTCTGAATCGCAACACTTGTTAAAATGGATGGGTACGACACCTGACAAAATCAGTATCGACCTTCATCCACTGTATGAGACGAGAAAGTTAGCAACACAGTTTTCAGCCGAAATTGTCGAAGTGCAGCATCATCACGCACATCTTGCAGCTTGTTTGGAGGATAACAAGGTAACCGAACCGAGTTTTGGTTTAATTCTTGACGGCACGGGCTATGGCGAAGACGGTAATATTTGGGGCTTTGAGTTATTATATGGCACTGCGGCTAGTTATCAGAGAATTGGTCATCTTAAATATTCACCGCTCCCTGGTGGTGATAGGGCTGTAAAAGAACCTTGGAGAAATGCAACAGGGATGCTGATTGAATACTATGGTAACGAGGGAAAGTGTTTTGCTAACAATTTATTTGCTGATAAATTCTACGAAATTGATATAATAGAAAATATGATAAAAAATCAGGTCAACACACCGTATGCCGGGACCTGCGGCAGACTATTTGATGCTGTAAGTGCCATTTTGGGTTTATGCCATAACGCTAGCTATGACGGTGAGGCGGCAATTTTGTTATCAGAGTTGATGTATCTATCAGAAAAACAAGAGAGTCCATACGAGTATCAGATTGAACAGTTTGATGGGGCATATGAAATTAGTTTTGCAGAAGCGATTAAGCAAATTTTAGCTGATAAAGAGGCTGGTAGGAATCTTGTGGAAATTGCTACTGCTTTTCACGAAACGATTGTTGATAGTGCTGTAGCCTTAACTAATATGGCGGTGCGAAATAATCCTGAGTTTAATCGTAATATTGTCTTGTCAGGCGGTAGTTTTTTGAATAGGTATTTAGCGGAAAATATTCGCGATAGATTTATTAAGAATAACTTTAGAGTTTATTCACACAGAGATATTCCGTGTGGTGACGGCGGCTTGTCTTTTGGTCAACTAATTGTAGCTGCAAATAAATAGATAAAAAGAGGAGGAAAAGAGATGTGTGTAGGTGTACCAGCAAAAGTAATTTCTTTATCTGAATATAGCGCAGAGGTCGATGTAATGGGCTCAAAAATGACTGTTGGAATTATTTTTGTGCCTGAAGTCGAGATTGATGATTATGTAATAGTTCATGCTGGACAAGCTATGAAGATTGTGGATGAGGAGTACGCATTGCTTAGCATCGAGGAATGGAGGAATGTTGTTAATGCAAGAGAGAGTCGAAATTCTTGATTATCCTTCAGATCCTGCAGTAGCTAAAAAATTCTTAGAAAAATTAAAAGCAGTCTCGCTTCAATATCAAGAGAAAAACGGCAGAAGACCAGCAATAATGGAAGTCTGCGGTAGTCATACGATGTCGCTTGCAAGAACAGGGTTGAAAACAATCTTAAAAGATTATATCAATTTAATCTCTGGTCCTGGCTGTCCTGTATGTGTTACCGACCAAATTTCTATTGATGCAATGATCGAACTGGCTGAAGGAGAAAACCGCATAATATGTACGTTTGGTGATATGATGCGTGTACCAGGTACGAAGAGATCACTAATGGAGGCAAAAACAGCCGGGAGAGATATTCGTGTCGTTTATTCACCATTGGATGCAATCACAATAGCTGAAGAAAACCCTGATAAACAGGTGATTTTTTTAGGAATTGGCTTTGAAACAACCATACCAATTCTGGCAGCTACATTGAAAGCTGCTGATGAAAAGAATATTGCCAATTTTTCCATGTGGATAACGACGAAGCTTGTTGAACCAATTTTAAGAGCACTGCTCGATGGCGGAGAGGTAAATATCGATGCATTTCTTTTACCAGGGCACGTATCTATTGTCTTAGGTAAAAATAGCTATGATTTTTTAACTACCGAATATGGTGTTCCTGGTGTTATTTCTGGCTTTGAATCCGTTGAAATGATTAGCGGTTTATATATTTTAGTCAAAATGTTGTTGAACGAGGAAGTTCAAATTATCAATGACCATAAAAAAATTGTTACTGACGAGGGTAATACCTACGCCCAAGAGCTGATGCACCATTATTTAGAACCAGTTGATGAAGCGTGGCGTGGCATTGGCGTCATTGCTAAAAGTGGTCTTGATATCAGAAAAGAGTATGAACATTTAAATGCAAAAAAACGATTCAACATTGAAGTAGGCGAACCTAAAAAGACAAAATGTCGCTGTGGCGAAGTGATTAGTGGCTTGATTTCACCTAATGAATGTTCACTATTTGATAAAGCATGTCATCCGATAAATCCGATTGGCCCTTGTATGGTCTCAACTGAGGGAAGTTGTGCAGCTTACTACCAATATATGCGGGAGGACTAAAATGAGCGAGAAAATAAGTTTAGCACATGGAGATGGCGGCGAATTAGCCCATAAACTGATTCAAGATGTTTTTGTTAACGCTTTCAAACACTTTGAACAATCCAAACTGGATTCAGCAATCTTAAATTGCGATGTAAATAAAGTTGCGATTTCCACTGATACTTTTGTTGTTAAGCCCGTATTTTTCCCAGGGGGAAATATTGGTAAGCTTGCAGTTGCTGGAACTGTTAACGATATTGCTGTTAGCGGAGCGGTACCTCGTTACCTTACTTCTGGTTTTATTATCGAAGAGGGTTTTTTGCTTAAAGATCTTATTGAAATTGTTGAGGCAATGGCGGCAGAGGCAAAAAAGGCGAATGTACAAATTATTGCTGGAGACACAAAAGTTGTTGAGGTTGGTAGCACAGATGGCATTTATATCAATACAACAGGTTTTGGTTACATCGAACAAACGAGAATCGCCCCGGAAAAAATGACTGCAGGAGACTCTATTATTGTAAGTGGTACTGTAGGTGACCACGGGGTTGCAATCCTTGCTGCTAGAGGCGATTTAGGGATTAAAACGGATCTTTTAAGTGACTGTGCAAGTTTAAATGCGATGATTGATGCTGTTCTAGCTGTTAGCGATAAAGTACGGATTATGCGCGATCCAACACGCGGTGGTTTAGCAACTACTCTTGTAGAGATTTGCGAGGATTTTCACGTTTCTATGGAGATTAGCGAAGAACTGATCCCAGTTAAACGTGAAGTACGAGGAGCATGTGACATACTTGGCTATGAGCCAATCTACCTTGCTAATGAAGGTAAAATCATCTTCATTGTTGCTAAGGAAGATGAGCAGACTGTGCTTGATGCTATCCACCGTTTCCAAGAAGGTACGGATGCGCAAGTAATTGGCCAGATTACGGATTCTGGAACAGGAAAGCTGTTTTTACGAACAGATTTAGGTACAACACGTAGGTTAAGTCGTCTATCTGGTATTTTGTTACCAAGAATATGTTAGACAAACCAGATTTAGCTATAGATAGAATATTATTTAATGCTATAATTTGATGTATAATAGCGTTAATTGTTGATCTATTTGAATTGCATTTGGAGGCGGGAATTATGTTCGAAATCGGCGCGAAGTTAAAAGAACAACGTATTGCTAAAGGATTATCAATTGAAGATGTTCAGAATGCTACTAAGATTAGATCATGGTATATTGAGGCAATCGAACTGGGTGAACTTGAGAGACTGCCTGGTAAATTTTATGAAAAAGCTTTTATTAAAACATATGCCGAACTTGTCGAACTAGATCCTGCTTTCTATAACGAATATCTAGCGGAGAGTGAACCGATTAGTGTAAGTAAACAACTCGAAAAGGCTGATAACTATCGGCCTGAATCAAGTGCCATACTCACTATTCGTAGCCTGTTGAAAAAACCATTGCTCTATGTTTTGCTTTTGCTTGTTGTTGTAGTCTTCTATATCGTTATTACGATTTTTGCTGATAACAACGACAAGGATCCTAACCAATTTAATAATAAACCTTCTGGTCAGGAACAAGAGGAGCCTAAAGGCGAAATACCAGGTAATGGTGCCGGTAACCTTCCTAGCACAGACAAAGTAATTATAAATAAATTGGATCAAACAACTTTAAATAATGAGTTTTATCAGATTGTTTCTGATAGTAAGGAAGTATACTTAGACTTCGAAATAGCTGGTCCGTGTTGGGTTTCAATTAAAGAAAATAACATTAATGGCACAGAAATATTCGTTGGAACACTCAATACACAGACTGCCTTTGAAAAGATTAAATTAGATCGCCCACTTTACATGCACATTGGCAACGCACAAAACATTAATATACTAGTTAATGATGAAAAGATTGACTTAGGTGATTTAAAAGTTGTGAAGCGGGTTACACTCGAGCTTGGTGAATAATACTAATATAATCTAAAGGAGACTTAGCTTTAAGTCTTCTTTTTATACTGTATAAAGGAGCAAAAGGAAAAATGAAGGTTTATTTAAGAACTCTTGGCTGTGACAAAAACTTAGTTGACTCGGAAATCATCCTCGGGCAATTGGACAAGAGCCTCTTTAACATTACCGATAATCTGACAGAAGCCGATGTTGCGATAATAAATACCTGCGGCTTTATAATGGATGCGAAAATCGAATCGATTGATAATATATTGGCAATTGCTGATTATAAGGAGCAGGGTACCCTAAAAAGCTTGCTTGTTGTAGGTTGCTTAAGTCAGAGATATTCGCAAGCTTTACTGGATGAAATTGTTGAAATTGATGGTATCCTTGGAACCAATGAATATCTACAGATTAATGAATTCATCCTTACATCTTTAGCTGGTAAAAAACCAGTTATTCGCAATGAAAATCTATTTGAATATCTTGAACCATTGGAGCGTTTTCAATTAACGCCTAAACACTATCGATATATCAAAATAGCTGAGGGGTGCGATAACCACTGTACTTTTTGCGTGATCCCGCTGATAAGAGGCTCTTATCGTAGCAGAAGTATCAATACAATCTTGACTGAGGCGCAGCAGGCAGTCGCTGACGGTGCGAAGGAGCTAATACTCGTTGCTCAGGATTCAACCTACTATGGTATTGATCTATATAATAGACCAATGCTGGCAACATTGGTTAATGAGCTTACAGCGATTCCTGAACTTCATTGGCTAAGAATACTCTATCTATATCCCGGCGGGATAGATGATGAATTGATAAATACTTTTGCAACAAATGAAAAACTTGTTAAATATATTGATATGCCATTACAACATAGCGAAGAACATTTACTAAAAAAAATGGCTCGCCCGAGTTTTCAGACTAATATTAAGGAATTAATTGCTAAACTACGTGAAAAAATCCCGCATGTATCAATTCGAACATCGCTAATAGTTGGTTTCCCCGGCGAAACTACGACCGACTTTAATAACTTATCAGCTTTTGTTAAAGACGTTAAATTTGATCGCCTAGGAGTGTTCACTTATTCTGATGAAGAAGAATCAGCTTCATATAAACTTAAAGAGAAAGTTCCTGAATCTGAAAAGGAGCGAAGAGCTGCATCTATTATGAGTTTACAAAATCGAATTGCCGCAAATAAGAGCTCTGAGTTTGTCGGGACAATCCAAGAGGTGCTGATTGAACGCTACGATGCAGAAAATAATGTCTATATCGGTCGGACACAGTACGATGCGCCAGAGGTTGATGGCGAAGTCTATATCAATAACGTCACTGCAAAAATTGGTGATTTTATCAGTGTAAAGATAACGCATTCTTATGATTACGATTTAGTTGCGGAGGGAATACCTAATGAATTTACCGAATAAAATAACTTTAACCCGAATACTACTTATACCATTTGTAATCTTGTTCCTTCTGGTCGATTTTCAATTAGGCGGGATTAATTACGGTGCTAATATTCTGCCTTATAAACATTTAATCGCGCTAGCCATTTTCCTTATTGCTGCTGCAACTGATGGAATTGATGGTTATATTGCGCGCAAAAACAACCTAGTAACGAATCTAGGCAAATTTCTTGATCCGCTTGCTGATAAATTGCTGATAATGGCTAGTTTAATCGCTCTGGTTGAAATGAGCCGCGTCTCAGCATGGATAGCAATAATAATTATTACACGTGAACTGGCTGTAACCGGACTACGCCTGCTTGCTGTTGCTGATGGCACTGTTATTGCTGCGAGTAATCTTGGTAAATGGAAAACGGCAACACAGATCGTAGCGATAGCCTTATTAATAATCGACAATTATCCATTTGGTTTATATGATTTACCATTAGCCCTGATCTTTATTTGGTTGGCTGTAATCATTACTGTAATTTCAGGAATCGATTACTTCTATAAAAATCTTCATGTTTTCAAAGGAAAACCACAGATTAAAAATAAAGAACTTATTCATAAATTGCAAGAAGATCGAATTTCGCTAGCCACTGCTGAAAGCCTTACAGGCGGATTAATCAGTAAACTATTGGTTGACGTAGCTGGCAGCTCGTCTGTCTTCTATGGTGGTGTTACTGCTTATAATAATCAAATTAAGCACGATATACTAGGAATTGCTGATGCAACTTTATATACTTATGGTGCTGTTAGCAATGAAACAGCAATTGAGATGGCCGATAATGTTCGCAAACTATATAAAACTGAGATCGGCCTCGCTGTTACCGGAATTGCTGGCCCAGAAGCAGTGGAAGATAAACCAGTTGGCCTGGTTTATTGCGCAATTAGCATGAAGAACAGCGATACTATATCTTATGAGTTGTATTTATGTGGATCGCGAGAAGAAATCAAAATGGCGACAGCAGAACAGGCAATTACCTTACTATTTGAATATATTTCAAAAATTTAATAATTTATACGAATAAATGTTCGTAAATGCTTGTAATTTATTCCAATTAGATATATAATTGCAATAGAAATAGATTTAGAAGCTTAAAATTCGAGCTCTAAATTAAAATTAGTAAGGAGTGAATATTGTGACAGATCGTAAAGCAGCATTAGAAACGGCTATGCGCCAGATTGAGAAACAGTTCGGCAAGGGTTCTATTATGAAACTTGGTGAAAACGTTGCTTATTTAAATGTTGAAGTTATTTCAAGCGGTTCAATTGCTCTTGATATAGCGTTAGGAGTTGGAGGATATCCAAGAGGACGGGTAATTGAAATTTATGGGCCAGAGTCTTCGGGGAAAACTACTGTTGCATTGCATGCAATTGCTGAAATTCAGAAACGTGGCGGAACAGCTGCTTTTATCGATGCTGAGCATGCTTTAGACCCTCAATATGCTAAAAAATTAGGTGTAAACATCGATGAATTACTACTCTCCCAGCCAGACACTGGTGAACAAGCACTGGAAATAGCTGAAGCTCTAGTGAGAAGCGGTGCTGTTGATATGGTTGTTATCGACTCAGTAGCTGCTTTAGTACCGCGTGCTGAAATTGATGGTGAGATGGGTGATTCACATATTGGGTTACAGGCAAGACTAATGTCACAAGCTTTGAGAAAATTATCTGGCACAATCAATAAATCTAAAACTATTGCAATCTTTATCAACCAAATTCGCGAGAAAGTCGGGGTTATGTTTGGGAACCCTGAGGTTACTCCTGGTGGTAGAGCCTTGAAATTTTATAGTACAATTCGGCTTGAGGTTCGTCGTGGAGAGACAATTAAACAGGGAGAAAATATGATTGGCAATCGAATGAAAATAAAAGTTGTTAAGAATAAGGTTGCACCGCCATTTAAACAGGCAGAGGTGGATCTAATGTATGGAGTCGGGATGTCCCAAGTTGGCAGTATTTTGGATATTGGAGCAGATCTAGACATTATTAAAAAAAGCGGTGCTTGGTATTCATATAATGATGAACGAATTGGGCAGGGTAGAGAGAACGCTAAGCAGTATCTGATCGACCATCCTGAAATAGCTGATATTATTGAAGAGGCGATACGCAATCATCATGAGCTAGAAAAATTACATTTTGATTCGCCGATTGATGAAGATTTTAAGGATGACAATTAGAAAGCCATAAATTAGATAAAGCTAGTTACCAGTTAACTAGCTTTATATTTATATTACATAGCTATAATTAGTAATTTCATAGGAGTAATAGAGATGAAAAGGAACAACATTATTACAAAAATTGAAAGACAAGAGAAGCGGAAACGCTATAACATCTATGTTGACTATCAGTATAAGTTTTCGGTGGATGAAGATATTTTAATTAAATATCGGCTGTTAAAGGAGCGTGAAATACTGCCTCAAGAAATTGAAGAGATTATCATTAGTGACGAATTCAATAAAATGTATAATCGTGCCATAAGGTATATTGGATTTAAGAGCCGAACAGAAAAAGAAGTTTATGATTATTTAAAAAATAAGGAATATCCTAATGAATTGATTCTACGCGTGCTTGAATCACTGAAAGAAGCAAATTTTCTTAATGATGCCTTCTATGCTGAGAATTACGTAAAAGAACGAATCTTATTGAACCCCAAAGGAAAAAAATTGCTTGCTTACGAGTTAAAGTTGAAAGGAGTAACCCCCACGATTATTGAAAATAGCCTGAGACAGCTTGATAATCAACTTGAACTTGACTTGGCTTATCAACTTTTAATAAAAAGAAGGAAAACAATAGCAAGTGCCGACTGGAACACAATACATAATCGTCTTGCTGGCTACTTGCAAAGAAGGGGCTTTAGCTACGGGATAACTGTGCAGGCGCTTGAGTTACTGAAAGCTGATAACCTTGACAATAATAGTAAATAATAATACTATTTAAATGTGTATCTAACTGTTGTTGTTCTGTTTTTATATATTTAACGTAACTTAAAATGATTTGTGAAAAAGTATATTGAAGAATTAGCTAGAAAATCTGAGTAGTAAGTATATGGAGGTGTTTTAATGGGACCACTTGATATCCTTCCTGTACTTGCGGCAGCTATAGTATTTTTTACTCTTGGCTATTTTATAAGAAGATCCATTGCTGAAGCAAAGATTTCGAGTGCGGAGGAAGAAGCAAAACGCATACTCGAATCTACTTTCCGTGAAGCGGAAGCTGAAAAAAAAGAAATTATTGTAGAGGCAAAGGATGAGGCATACAGAATAAAAAGTGATGCCGACAAAGAATATCGCGAACGTCAAGCTGAGGCTCAACGTCTTGAAAACAGGCTGTTACAAAAAGAAGATGTAATTGACAAAAAAATTGAAGCCTTAGATAAAAGAGAAGAGTCACTAATTGAAAAAGAAAAAACTATATCTGAAACGCAAGTCGAGATTGACAGGGTTTTACAGGAAAAAATTGCGGAATTAGAACGTATTTCGGGTTTATCTACGGAAAATGCTAAGAAAATTATTCTTGACACCGTTGAACAAGAAGTACGTCATGAAACTGCGCTGATGATTAAAGAGATTGAAACAGCCGCTTTAGATGAGGCTGATAAGAAAGCAAAAGAAATAATGAGTACTGCAATCAACCGTTATGCGGCGGATCACGTTACTGAGACAACAGTATCTGTAATCACTTTGCCTAATGATGAAATGAAAGGTCGAATCATTGGGCGTGAGGGTAGAAATATCCGCACATTAGAATCTTTAACGGGTATTGATTTAATTATTGATGATACGCCAGAAGCGGTTATACTATCTGGTTTTGACCCAGTCAGAAGGGAAATTGCGAAAATTTCATTAGAGCGTTTAG
>CAZMPM010000022.1:0-19251 GCA_964568525.1 uncultured Caryophanales bacterium | reverse complement strand
AAGGCCTTCATCCACTTCATGCGTACACTCCTTCTATTAAATGCCATAAGCGAACATTATTTAGATCTAAATCCTTATTTCGCTAGTATATCAAATTAGAACAGTTAGTTAAATGAAGATAGTAATATAACCTACTTCCTGTGTTCTAATATGTATCTGCGGACGCCGTTCCAGATAAAACCGCGCGTATACCTCTTCACATTAATCTGACTAGTATCTAGCTCTAACTTTTCCAAAGCATCTAGATCATAGCCGGCGCGAATAACCATCACTTTACCATACTGTGGTTCTAAAGCATTCTGCGGACAAATGTAAATACAGCTCAGACAAAGGTGACAGGCATCAGCAAAAACGGCGCGTTTAGCAACCAGCGAGATGTTATTCGCCGGACAGTTTTTAACGCAGAGCCCGCATCCATCACAACGGTCAGTAACCGCAATTTCACGACCAAACCGAGTGGTTATTTTTTTCTCGGACTCACCAAGCCGCGTAATCAGATAATCAATCAGTTTTGGTTTGGTTCGCCTTGCCTTGCCGCGTATTACATCGCCAACAATTAAATCAACCTTCTCAGGAAACATTTCTAGTAAAATCTTAGCAATGGGTTCTTTTGTCGCTACAATACAGTTTGACGGCATCACAATCATATCTTCGTAAAATACCTTATACCCTTTAGCATCAAATAATTTATTAACGCGATGTCTACAAGCGGTATTGGATAACATCTCACCGCCACCAGAAACTGATATTACAGCCGCAAGCCGTTGCTCAACAGTTTCTAGACTTTCGATCCACTTATAAACGATTTCCGGCGCACTAAATGAGTGCACCGGAAATACAAGAAACATTAGCGCATGTTCCAAATTAGTAATTTCAACGTCTTCCTTTAGACGCTGCAGATTAGTTTTATAACCAGCAGCTTGAAACGATTTGGCAAAAGCTTCCGCTATCCGCATCGTTCCTCGCGTACCAGTATAGTAAATTATGTTTACTTGTTGATTAAACATTGTAGCTACCTCAAGTAAATCCGACCTTTTGAACCTCAAAACTACATAAATAGAAAGTTAGACTAACTCTGCAGTCAATTCCAACGGATCAACTATCTGTTCGCCTCGATACACGCGCATATTTCCCGCAGATAGTTCATCTATTAGCATTACATTTCCAGCAGCATCAGTTCCAAACTCAAGTTTTATATCGTATAGCTCTAACCCTTTGCTTGTTAGTAAATCACTGATTAGCGCAGTAATCTTTTGTGTAGTGAGTTTAATCTCCTTAAATTGCTCTGCTGTAAGGATACCCAGCGCTTCAAGCCCTTCAACAGTAATTAGTGGGTCTCCACGTTCATCGTCTTTAATCGTCATCTCTACATACGCTTCAAGTTTCTCGCCAGAGTTAATGTAGGCACCATAGCGGCGAATAAAACTGCCAACAGCACGATAACGACAAATTACTTCTAATCCTTTACCAAAAGGTTTTGCCGCCTTAACGTCCATCGTCCCCGCCGAAAAATCCGCGCCGATAAAATGTGTTGCAACCCCTGCATCATTAAGCATTTTAAATAGTTTTGTCGACATTTTAAGATTGCCAAGACCAATCCCCTCAATTTTTAATCCCACTGTGTTAGCACCCGGATCAAAAACACCATCTGTCCCAGTCACATCGTCCTTAAAAACCAGACGGTAATTACCATCATCTAACGCATATACATCTTTAGTTTTTCCCACATATACTTTTCTCATCGTCTATCTCACTCCTATTTTGTCATAAAAAAAACGCCAAGAGTATCAGGTCCACAATGTGACGAGATAGTGCAGCCTGCACGTGAATCTAGAATTTCTTCAAAGTCTGCCAGTTCTTTAATTAATCCTCTAACCATCTCAAGGTTCTCTTGAGCTGCCCCTGAATGTGTTATGAAAACCCGATCAAGCTTTAAGTCGTCACGATTCGCCAATTTATCTTCTGTGTAAGTTCTAATCGCCTTCTGCAGAGAACCCCGATATTTTTTACCGATAGTCATCGATGCATCCTCATTATTTACTTCAATCAACGGCTTGATATTTAGTGTATTCGCGCCGAATTTTTGTAGAGCCGAACATCGACCACCAGCATGCAGATAGGTCAAGCTATTTATAACAAAACTTGCATGAACACTTGAACGTAGTGCGTTTATTTCTTCGCTAATTTGCTTAGTTGACATCCCCTTAGCGATACGGTCAGCCGCTTCAAGAACTAAAAGT
This sequence comes from uncultured Caryophanales bacterium, assembly GCA_964568525.1. Taxonomy (GTDB): domain Bacteria; phylum Bacillota; class Bacilli; order Tepidibacillales; family Tepidibacillaceae; genus CAYZPB01. The sequence continues at coordinate 17,011 of CAZMPM010000022.1, read as the reverse complement.
CCTGAACCATTTGATAAATTACCAGAGTCAATTGGATAGACATTACCTAGTTCCTCGGCCGCTATACAAGCGTTCTGATACGATGCTGAAATTGCTGACCCTAAACTTATATGGATAACATCATGACCTTCATCGGTCCACTTTTTAAAATGCTGAATGTATTCCGCCGGGTTGGGTGCTGAGGTTTTCGATAATACTTTATAACGTTGATAATGTTCATAAATGTCATCTGGCTTAATATCTACCCCGTCTTTATAATGTTTATCACCTAAATTTATAGTTAAAGGTTGAATAAAAACTTGATATTTTTCTTTCAACTCGTCCGATAAATCGCATGTACTATCAGCGCTTAAAATAATTTTCTTCATTAACACCTCTCCCATAAAATAAAAATCTTCACGTTTATGATACGTATATAATAACACTTTTTTCTAGGTATAGCCAATATACTAATAGTGACAACTTTTAAAAATAGGTATATACTAAATAGCGTTGACCCACCATAGGGTACATATATAAGGGGATTTTTTAATGTTACGCACTTATATTAATGATTTAAAAAATGAATTTGCCGGTTATAATCGCAATATTCTTTCTAGAGACATCATGGCAGGTTTGACCGTCGCTGCTGTTGCCTTACCACTAGCACTGGCTTTCGGGGTGGGTTCAGGAGCTACTGCTGCAGCCGGTTTGGTTACTGCAATTATTGCTGGATTTCTTATAGGAGCTCTTTCGGGAGCTTCTTTTCAAATCTCTGGTCCAACAGGCGCAATGATGGCTATACTAATTACACTTGTCCATAATCATGGACTTGAAGGCATGTTTATTGCTACTTTTATAGCAGGAATTATGTTAGTAATTGCCGGTATATTTCGGTTCGGCAGATTAATCCACTTTATTCCATCATCAGTTATTACTGGGTTTACATCGGGCATTGCAGTCATCATCGCTTTAGGACAACTAAATAACTTTTTCGGAGTTACTTCCGAAGGGGAACTGGCTATCAGCAAAGTTATTTCCTACTTTAGAATCGGCTTTGATCCTGATATCCCAACAATGTTGATTGGCCTATTTGTTATCGCAATCATGATTTTCTGGCCTAAACGTCTAAATCAAATAATTCCATCCTCATTAGCAAGTCTTGTCATTGTTTTAATAATCAATTATTTTCTTAAGTTAGATGTTGCAACTGTCGGTGAAATTCCAAAAACACTTATTCTATCAGACCGACTCTCACTAGTAGGTGTATCTCTAACTCAATATAGCGAACTTCTACTTCCAGCCCTAAGCATTGCTGCTTTAGCGATGATTGAAAGCCTTTTATGCGGGGCTTCAGCTGGCAGATTAAAAAAAGAACGACTTAACAACGATCGCGAACTTGTCGCACAAGGTATCGGCAACATAGTAATCCCTTTTTTCGGCGGGGTTCCTGCAACTGCTGCAATCGCACGAACTAGCGTGGTCATTAAAGCTGGTGGGGTAACTCGGTTGGCGGGCATTTTTCATGCGGTGGTGTTGCTTTTGTCAGTGCTAATGTTGGCACCAATAATGTCAGCAATACCGCTGTCAGCGCTTGCTGGTGTACTGATTGTCACTGCATGGCGCATGAATGATTGGGAAAATATAAGTTATGTTTTTGGACATCGATTTAAATCGGGGATAGCCGAGTTTTCAATCACTTTGGTTGCTACGTTGCTGCTTGACTTGACGCAAGCAATCGTAATCGGCGTTGCTTTTTCTGCAATCTTAATCGTTGTTCGTCTAGCGGACATAGATATTACAATTAGAAAAATAGACAATAAAAAATTAGAAGAGGCGGGAATCAGCATCCCAGATGTACCACAGCAGATTCGGATAGCATACCTAACAGGAACGATATTTTTCGCGGTAGTCGAAAAGCTAAGGTCGCAACTATCGGAATTAGACGATACCGCAATTTTAATCTTATCAATGAGGGGTGTCCCTGTTCTTGATATTTCAGGGCTGCAGGCTTTATATAACCTTGTAATCCATCTGCAGAAAAAAGGCACGATGGTTCTAATGACCAGCGTGCAACCAAAAGTGCTGATAAAACTCGAGCGTGGCGGCGTTGTCGATTTAATTGGCAAAGATCGAATTTTCAATAGTGCTGAGTACGCAATCGTCTATGCGAGTGAAACTTATGCTGCCCAGCTTCTAGAGCAGAGTGAGAAAATATAATACCAACAAATGCAGTGGATAGAAGACATATACAAAGTACTGCATAACCTTTCCACCACGGCCACGGGTGCCGTTATACAACCAAATTGGGATAAGAGCAAATAAGGCAAAGCCCTGTGTCGGTATCTCGTAAACATAATTACCTAGCTCAACCGGTATGATTAGCCCTTGTAACATAACAACATTAAAGATATATAGGCTGACTAATTGTAATAGCCAGCCAAAGCGCATGCCACGAAATAGATAAAAAATTATGACTGTCATAACACCGACTGAACCATAATCAGTCATGAAAAAATCAGCTAGTAGCGGAAACGCTACAGCACCCATTGCGGCTATTGCAAGATTTTTGCCCGAGCGTTCTAGGATATAATCTTGAAGTAGTTTGGCCGCAAGCAAGCCAAGTAGAAGCGTAAATATTACGTTCTGATAATATGGATAAATTAGCGAGCCACTAATAAATAAGTTAAAAGGAATTTCAGATATGAGTGCAAGAATGATTAGACGATATATATATTTTCGGAAATCAGAAGTATGAACTAATCCTTCAATAATCATAAAAGCAAAAAGCGGAAATGCGATGCGACCAAGTAAGTGCAACCACAAAACATCAGGAAGTAACGTTCTCCAGACATGGTCGAGTAACATGAAGAGCACTGCTAGTATTTTTAATAGATCTCGATTAATAAATCGCCATTTTGGCTGTGTTGTAATCATATTGTTAGTAACCCCTCATCTAATTCGTAAAATAATTATGATACAAAATTTATCGCCTCAGGCACAATCGAAACTTCAATCTCATTTACATGCTCAATTTCCCCATCCGCAGCAAACTCTGTCATACCCTTAATCTTAATATTCGTGCATTGACGGTATGTTAAGTAGGAATCAAACTTATCAATTAATTGTCCGGTTTCAGGGTCCATGTGTGTACCCTTCTGATAGCTACTAACCAGCTTTAAAAAAGTTAGCCGTCCAACTTTCTTAATCATAATTACATCAATCAGTCCATCATTTAATGAGGCCAGTGGTGCAGCTTTAAATCCACCACCATAATAGGAACCATTAGCGACTACGACAGAAAGAAACATCCCGTCTAAGATTTCTAACTCGCCATTCGTATCAGTTAGTGTGATCACATAGCGTTTACCGATTCTCTTAAAAAAGACCTCAGCAACAGCTAGAATGTAAGAAAGGCTACCACTTACCAAGGGAATCCTTCGGTATTTACTCATTTTTATAACAACTTGGCTATCAAAGCCCGTATTAATCACGTTAACAGCATAACGACCATTATATTTCATTAAATCAATCTTTGTCTTAATGCCTTTTTCATTAAAATTCCGAACAAAATCATTGCCCGAACCAGTTGCCACCATTGAGATTTCAGTAGTATTATTTGTTTTCGCACGCATGACTCCGTTTATTACTTCGTTCAAAGTCCCATCGCCACCACAAACAACAAAAGCAAGCTCCTTCTCCGCAAGACTCTGTTCGTAAGCAAATCTCTCTGCATCGCCAATGCCTTTTGTGATGTAACTGTTTGAATCTGTGGGAGCGCATTCCGCAAGATACAACGCTCTCCCTTTCCCTGCCGCTGGATTTAGAATATGAATTCCTTTTATAATAAACACCTCGATGCCATTATAATTTTTCCCTAATTATAACATGAAAGTAATATCATGCACATCAATTCAAAATCATTATCTAACTAGGTTAAAATTGGTGAAAACCCACTTATCACCTACAAACTCATAGTTAAAAGAATATACTTTTTCATCAATTACAGTCTCTAAATCTTCATCAAGTACCTCAACGGTTACCTGATAAATAATCTTACTGTTGTCCACCTTAATTATTTTATGTGTTTCCTCGCCCGCATACAAATCCGTTCCTCTGTCCGCTGGCAATGTATGCAGCTTACCATCGATATCTATATAGCTAAACTCTATCATACTCAGTATTTTTTTTGTAACTTCATCTGAGAATAAGTCTTGCAAATACGCTTCAAGATCAGCACGGGTTTTGATGGTCTGATGATTTACCACAAAGTAAAAACGCCCATCCTGTTCAACTGGCTCTCCCGCAAATGGCATAGTTGTCAAATCGAGCCACTGATATGCCTCAAGCGCTTTTGCATAAGCACTCTCTACCTCTTCATCTGTGGGAACACTAACAGTATCGCAAGCCACTACAGTAACTGCCAACACTAAAATAAACATAATCATAATAATTTTTTTCATCCAAATTCTCCCCTCTATTATGAATTATTATAAACATGTAACTATGTCATCATAATTATAGCCCCAAAGATTAAATCAGAAAAGCATTGTTAGTGCGGGAACATTACTTCCAATGTGGTTACAGTAATAACCAACAATCCTACTAATATAGACAAAAACATAAATATCGATCTATCTTTATACTTGAAAATCGCAATAAGCCCCAGAATAAAAGCGATAAATCCGATAACGGCAAGCACAGGAGATGGAAGTGGGAGTCGAAGCCATAGTTTTAATGGTGTTGCGACCAGAAAAAGTAATGTCAATGCGGCCGCCCAATTCCCTACAGTTGAACTTGCCCAAATCATAGCTTTCATGCTAATCCCTTCTTACTCTCAAGATTATTATTCAATTTTACAGATATACATTGCAGACCGTTTCCCGGTGATGATGACCTGAAGATTACCAAACTGATCCGTTAATTCACTCTTTATAACCTTAATAAAGTTGAAATAATCCCCTCCCTCAGCCCATTCGATAATGTCACTCCCCAGTGACCTGTTCTCATTATAATCAAGCAAGATAGCAGCATCTCTACCAACTCTGACCATCTCACTATACAGAATCTGCCGTTCTTCTGGCGCCATTCCATGCGCTATATAGGCACTAACCACGATATCGAAACTCTTGTCGGGAAACTGCAAACCTTCTAGCACATCTCCCAGCACAAAATTAATTCCCGGTTCAAGCGGTTCCAACTCTCCAATCTTTTTTGTGGCGACCGCTAACATTTCTTCTGCTGGGTCTAAACCAGTCACCTCTAAACCAGATTCCTGCAGCACCCTGCAGAGCGCTCCCGTACCGCAACCAATATCAATAGCATTTTTGTAAAGAGAAAAATTAAATTGAACTTTAACATTCTCGAGAATATTACGATACTTTTGTATTTGCCATTTGAAGAAAAAACCATAAACTTTTGCTATATTATTAAATATGCGAACTTGTTTTGTCATATGCAGTCCTTTCTTAGAGCAATTCTAAGTAGTCCCTTTCAGTTCAAGTATACTCCTATAGTCCGCATTTACAATATAATATTAAAAGCCTGCACACTTATCACAGGCTTCTAATAGGGGAACTACAAACGAAAAACTTATCGTGTAGGGATTGTTACATTTACCATTAATTTATGGTCTATTGTTGGTTGGGTTGTTTTGCATCGGGCCACCATTTGGTCCTTTATTATCAGGCATCTGGCCATTTGTAGGTGGGTTCCCATACTGTTGCTCAGCTTGTTCTGTTTCTCTTACTGCATTTTGTTCCATAAATCCATTATTTTCTCCTTGCGGACCTCCGTTGCCTTCATTTAGTTGAGCGTTTTCCTTAATTTTGTCACGATCTTGGTCTCGGGTTTGATCTTGAGCTTGTTCATGATTTCGATCTTGCAGCTGATTTTGAATTCTATCTCCATTTTCTCCCTGTGATGCATTAAATTCCTTCATAAGATCCCTAATAGGAGTATCTACATAATTTTTTGCGTCATCTTCATCTATGCCAAGTAGATTAACAAGAATATTATATCTGCCCGGTGTCATGCCCTCAATAGCTTTTGCTGCTTCTACCATTTCATAGCCAAAAACCTCAGCAGTTACTCTAGCATTTAAGCCATTTGTCCTATTTTCTGCTTCAACTGCATTTTGAAGTCTTTCTAAAAATTGTTCAGCTCTCTTCTCATTTTTTGCAGTAGTAGCTAAAACTATATTCCCCTCTTCATCGGTAAAATATCCTAGTTCATTCATACGCTTAATCGCCAGAGCAATAGCGGCTTGTGCATTCAAGTTTTTTAGATCTAGATTAGCTAGCACTCCTTTTGCCTCGTCGTTTCTAGCTTCTATACCAATAACTCGTTCAAGCAAATTAACTTCCATCACAATTCCAGGATTTACATCAAGACTTACATAATAAGCAGGAGTCGTATAGGCATAGGCCGCACTTCCGAATAGTGCTAAAAATACTGCAGTCGCCACTGCAACAATACCAATTCTTCTTTTTTTATGGACGGTAGTTTTATTCATTGTAACTACATCTCCAATCATTAAATTATTACTCTTATGTCTTACAATAGTTCCATCTTCTTGCAATATTGCAGCATAACCATTTTCTAATTCCATTACAACCGCTTTCATATTATCTCCTCCTCCCTTATATAACTTACATATTCAGCTAGATAGGGATAGTCTCCATGAAGTATTTCCGCTACTGCTATTATATATTTACGATGACGTTCAATAATTTTTCGGGGTAGTCTAGTCTTTTCTTCTATAGTTTTAACAGGCAATTGCTTTAACTCCTGCATTTGGCTCATCATCAGCGGGTTTTGCAAAAGATATGAAACAGCCCTAGCACAAGCTACTTTAGTTTTCCCCGCCTTTGGCGAGCAATCAGCAAGATCCATAAAGGAGATTTTATAAGTACTAAGAACTTTTGTAATAGCTTCAATCTCATAACGCAGGCCATAGTCACTATTCTCAATCATTGCCTGATCTTCTATAGACTCAACCTGAATCTCATGACTGTATTTCTTCTGAATGCGGTAATAATCAACTAGACTATTACGAATCATCAATTGGGCGAATGAAATAAAACTGCCACGTTCATAATTATATTTTTTTACCGCATCGGAAAACGCGGTAAGTGCGATTGCCCACTCATCATCTTGTTTAGATATATAACGCTTTGCTGTTTTCGAAGCCGTTCTAATGATGAAGGATTCGTATAATTTAAGAAACTCCGAAAGCTGATACTCATCCTGTACTGCCTCAACTGCTCTTTGGTCAATCTCGCGCATTACAACCATCTCCTACTGTATCACTGCTCAATTTTCTGCATAATCAATATAAACCCTTATTGTAATTATTTACGATAACCTTTACTAAAATTCTGGGGTGGCTTTTAAATAAAATACACCAATCAAGAAATTGCTTCTCCGATTGGTGTAAAATTAAGACTTGATTATACGTGCAGTCGCTTGAGTATTTCAGTTTTAATTGCCTCTCCTTGAAAAATAAAAATTGCAGCTAAGAAAATTATACTGGCTACAATACTTATGATTGATGGATAGATGAGATCTACCCAGCCAAATAGTATGAAAAGTAATGGCACAATTCCGAATATACCATCAATCAGCGCATAAGTAATGTAATCGTTTATGCTTAGCCTCATGATTCTGGCAGTAATATACATAATAATCATTGCCGAGACAATAATAATTGGAATGACAAACTCTAACGACCAACCTCGCCAGCCAGTCCACCAGTCCCAAAACAAAGCAAGTAAGGAGATAGTAACGACTAACCAAATAATTTTTTTGGGTATGTGATACCTTTTCTGCACGATAATAAAAAGGCCAACCCAAACGCTTAATAAAGCAAATAGTACAAGCAACGGCCAATTTATCTCAGTTGGAAATATAAAATTAATTGCAAAACTTGAGGCAACAGTAACAATCGAAATAAATATTAAAATTCTAATTGCAAGACGCCGCTCGTAAAATGGCGGTATATCAGGAAACAACTCATCATAGTCTTCTGTAACATCGGTTATTTGCAATGGGTTACCACAGAGAATGCACTCTTCTCGATCTTCCCGAATATTCACTTGGCAATGCTCACAATATTTCATTAAGATTCCTCATCTCATAGGTTTGATGCGATATCAATTTCAATACCCTGATCTGCTAAAAATTGAAAAAATATCTTTTGTAACTCTGTCTCTTCATAAGGAGATGTAAAACTAATTACTAGTCTATCCTTATAAGAACAAAGTGTAATCTGCGGTCTTCTAGTAAAAACACAGATACTAAATTGCTTGATATATTTTTCTAGCTCCGGTGCAGTTGTAATTCTACCTATATTCGAAAGTGATGTGGTAATTCTGCTATTATTAACCGCATTTCCAACTTTTAATGAAATATCCTTCAACGCTAGAGGAATAATCCTAGCGAAAGGATTGCTCTCTAATGCCATGAATTTAGCCATTTTTAAATCTACGGCTTCCTTTGTCAGATGCTCCTTAAAAGCTTTATCTACAGCCTTTAATATTTCACTAAAATCAGCACTCTCTTTACTGAGGTTATAGCGTATATTCATTGTAGTAAAAAAATTCCTTGCTGTAATTGACTGATAAATCTGCCGTAAATTTATTGGCACAGAAAGAACGACCGGTCTAGTTTTCTTTTTCTCTGGCATATCCTTATTAATCGAGTACAAAAATAACGCTGCCAAAAATACTGTTAAAGACACATTATTTTCCCGTGATAGGGCAATCACTGATTCGACAGACATTCCGCCCTCAATCAACCTAACTCTGTTTTCATCCAGTCGGCTTCCTTTTATTTGATATGCTAATGTATGTTTTTCCGTATCCTTTAGTAAGCTTTCCTTATGTTTATAGTAGGTTTTCTCAAAACTATCCGCCATTTTCTGACTGATTGAAGCTTTGTAGTTTAATTTTGGTGTAACATCTTGCAGCGCTTCTTTATAAGCAAGCATCAAATAATGAAATACTAAAGTTTCCCCAAACCAGATTGCACCGGCACCGTCAGTTAACACATGAAATATCTCAACATTTATCCTTTTGTTATAATAGATTACCCTAAACAAAAGGTTTCTGTTGTTTTTAAAATATAATGGTGCGCAGAGTAGTTTCGACTCTTTTTTAACAATGGGTTGAATATCACTTCTTTCAAAGTAATACCAGAAAACACCTCTTCGAAGAACTGATCTATAGATCGGAAAACTGTCAATAGTTAAGTCAAGAGCTGCCTGCAATATTTCCGGATTCACATCTTCGTAAATCTCGCATGAAAGTCGATAGACTTTCGTATCTCTGTTGTTTGCCGTTGACGGAAAAATCTTAGATGCATTATCTAACTTAGTCCACTGCACTTTTTTGCTAGGTCTCATTTTACTTCCCCATTTCATTATCGTGCAAGAATGAGTTAATCACGCTATAGCTCTCCGTAGTATGTGAATTAATTATTGGTGTTGAGAAAAATCCATGAAGAGCATCTGGTACTCTATATATTGTAACATCATTCCCAAATTCTCGTAACTTTTGCCCATAGGCCTCTCCCTCATCTCTTAGAGGATCATTCTCAGCAGTTATTATTAGTGTTTTCGGTTGGGATGATAAATCCTTGGACAAAATTGGCGCAACATATGGATTTAATTTATCTTCTTCTTTACTAACATATAAGTCAAGATAATCTTGAATCATCCGCGATTTCATAATGTAATCGTAACCTTTTTCCTTAACTGATGGATATGGCGAACTATCACTATGATCATAATTAGTGGCTGGATAGATTAAGATTTGTCTGGCAGGAATCGTCTCTCCTCTGTCTCTTCTCATCAGCGAGACCACAGCAGCTAAATTACCACCAGCACTATCACCTATTAAAGTAATATCCTCACGACTACAATTCAATAAACAAGAATTTTTATATAATTCCTTTATAACGTAGTAACAATCTTCAACGCCCGCAGGGAAAGGATTCTCTGGAGCAAGTCGATAATCCACAGAAATGACGATATGGTCAGTAACTTTTGCCATGTGCAAACAGACCCCGGTATAGGTCTCAATGTTCCCGGTAACCCAGCCACCTCCATGTAAAAAGACTAGTACTTTAGGTTTTTCTACCCCCACAGGAAAGAAAACACGTACCGGAATTTCTCGGCCATCAACCAATATCTTGCTATCTAAAGTATTGTATAGCTGTTTATGATTTGGTGTAAGAACGTCCTTAACCCTACGAAACTCCCTATAATGCTTTTTTATATTAAAGGTCGGTTTGGAAAATACTTTCGCGATCGTTCTTTCTAATTTATTCATAGAAGTTCTCTCTTTCTTGGACACTATTTATAATTAAATTATACAGTCTATCCTATTGATTAGGCAATTGTTCAATTGTTACCTATGTGTTATTCTTAACTTAATAATCAATGCTCTTATTACTTAATCTGGAGGTAAGGTAATGAAGTTTATTAAAGGACTAATCAAACTTATATTAGTTTTGCTGCTTCTGTTTGGATTACTTCTGGGCATTCTGACTTTGACCGATTTTAAACCCGACGAGAAAGTTAAATTAGATATAAATAATAACCAGAACAAACAATTAACATTAAATCAAGAGATAACAATGACTAGCTTTAATATCGGCTTTGCTGGTCTTGACAAAAGCCAAGATTTCTTCGCGGATGGTGGCATTAACTCGCGTGCTGAAAGTAAAGAACGAGTTGAGGCTAATCTTGCTGGTATTTGGAATTACCTTGAAAAAGTAGATTCTGATATTCTGTTCTTACAAGAAGTGGACCTTGCTTCCAGCAGAAGTTATAAGGTTAATCAACTAGAATTTTTCTCAAACAAATTAGCAGATTTCTCTTATATTTATGGTGTGAACTATCGAGTGCCATGGGTACCAGTTCCACTTGCAAATCCAATGGGTAAAGTAGAGTCAGGGATAATGACTTTTGCAAAATGCAAAATCGAGCAAGCCTATCGCTTTGACCTGCCTGGCAAAGAAAAGTGGCCGATCCAAATTTTCGAACTAGACCGCTGCTTCACCGAGACTAGATTTAAAGTGGAAACAGTCGGCGAACTAGTGCTAATCAATTTGCATTTATCAGCTTTTGACGAAGGTGGGTTAATTAGACAACAGCAACTAGGCTATTTAAGGGACTATCTTGCAAACGAGTCTAAGAAGGGTAACTACATAATCTTAGGCGGTGACTGGAATCATAATCTGCCTGGTTCTGACCCATATTATTTTGAACAAAGCGAAGAATGGCCATTCTGGTTACAAAATCTACCGGCAGATTTTACAATGGAGGGTTTCACCTGGGCATTGGACAAAGACACACCAACAGTAAGAACGTTGGCAAGAAATTATCAGCCTGGCTATAACTTCCTAGCGGTCATCGATGGTTTCCTTGTTTCAAACAATGTCGAAATAATCAACGTAGTGACAGGCAACGAAGGTTTTGAGTATTCTGATCACAATCCTGTTTCAATCACTTTTATGTTGAAATAAGATTTACTAAAGATAGATGGATATGATGTGATATGGAAATATTAGCGGTTATCAATCAAGAGGATATTAAACTAACAGCGGACTTAGCTGCGATTATTTGGAGTGAGCATTACACCGACTTAATCGGACAAGAGCAAGTGGATTATATGATTAAGAACTTTCAAAGTGAAACTGTCATTTCCGAACAAATTGGTGCTGGTTGTGAGTATTTTCTAGTAAAATATGACAATAAATATGTAGGATACTTTGCGATAGAGCCCCAATTCATTCTGAATCAGATGTTTTTAAGCAAACTCTATGTTAAACAAGATTTTCGTGGGCATGGTATTGCTCGGCAATGTGTTCAATTTATAGTCGACAGGACTAAAGCATTAAATCTAAGCAAAATCTATTTAACCGTAAACAAATACAATCAGATAGCGATTGAGTCCTATCTTAAACTCGGTTTTGTAAAAGTTAAATCGTTCACAAAAGATATCGGCGATGGTTTCATCATGGACGACTATGGAATGGAAAAAATGGTCGTCTGATGACTCCCATTTTTCGCAATTCTCCATTATTCTCTATTTGTTCCCTTGTAAGCACTGTATCCACCAAGTACATTAACCACTTTATATCCTTTATCTGAGAGAGTGTCGGTTGTTTTTTTACTCCTCGCACCAGACCGGCACATAATATAATATGTTTGATCTTTATCTAGGTAATCATCAGGATTGGCCAATAGGTCATTCATTGGTATATTCACTGCAGTACGTAATGTCCCACCCGCATATTCGGATGGTTCTCTAATATCAATTAGGTTTACCTTGCCAATCAAATCATCCATATCATTAATATTTACCCCCTGAACTTCATTACCGCTACAACCAGTTAGCCCTATGATGCAGAATATCATTACAATAATTAATGCGGTTAAAACTAACTTTCTTGTCATTTATTATCCTCCCAAATCTGTTAGTAAATATCTTATAAAAACTTATAAATGTTAATATTTACCTAAACGATTTGAATTTTTTTACCTTTTGGGTCGCCTTTGAATTCCTCAATTGCATGTTCCCAAGCTTCTAAACCAATATCCTCATTGTAGTATGTTGCTACCTCATTCAGATGGGCCAAAGCAATCTTGCCTGTAACAAGGGGATTGTCATTAGATACATTAGTTTTCGGGTCAACAAGTCCATGTTCAAGTTCTATGTTCATGCCCTCCAAAAATTCTTCAGGTGTAAATTTGACTTTGTCAAAGTCAATCCCTAATTCGCTTGCAATAAGATTTGATTCAGATAATGTAAACTTTTTCATCTCAAAAACCTCCTTTAATAAAAATATTTGTAATTTCCATATAACTTAATAATACCATATTGTTTGCTATGTTGCCTTATCATGGTGCTTGACACCGCGAACGAGACATCGTTAACACCCGTAATACTAGCACTAAGATAACTCTTTCTTAACTTTTCGTTCATATATCTCACAAACTATTTTGCCACAGATTAAGCCTAAAGCAATACCGCCAATGATATCACTAAAATAATGCACGGATAAGTATAATCTTGAAAATGCTATTGTTACTGCTACAATCCAGATAATCAGCGAATATTTATTCATGTATTTACTGAGAACATATGCGGCAGCAAAAGATGACATAGTATGACCGGAGGGAAAAGCATACGTCGAAGGCTGATTGATTAACAATTGAACTGAAGGAAAATCGGTAAATGGTCGAGGTCTTTGAATAATGTTCTTTAATATTCCTTCACCTAATATAATCCCAAGTAGTAATGCTGCCAGTGTAAGTACCCCAATATAACGTGTTTCTTTTTTTAATATCAGTAATAAAGCTAACAAAATCCAAATCAATCCGAAATTCCCAACTGTAGTGAAAAAAATCATTATCTCATCAAGTACCGGGAAATGAAAATTAGTTTGAATATAGAATAATATTGCCTGATCTAAGTCAATAATGGATGCTATCTTACTCACCTCAATTAAAGCAATCATAATAGTATTCATCTAAAAAAGAGACTTCTTCAACATTGTTTAAGTTGGGTTTAATTTTATCATAAATCCTTGTGATATACTCAAATATATAATATAGCGAGGCGGGAATTTTATGGTTATAAAAAATAAATGCAAAAAAAATATGACAATAAAAAGACGGCTTGCTATCTCAAATCTACTAATGATTTTAGTGCCAGTTACAATTACATCTTTTATCGCTTCCGCAAGTGTTGGTCTAATTTGGCATACAGCTACACATAGTACTGGACTCGGATTTGAGAATAGTGAAGACTTTTATCGAGCTAGCCAGAGCATTGCCATGAACATAGAAAATGCTCTGGTGGACACGTATCCTTCTGTTCAATCAGAAAAGCTCGAGTCACTTAGCAAAGTACTTGATTTAAACTCCACATTGTTAGTCGTTGATTCTTCTGATACAAGTGTTTTTCGATATGGGCAAAGCACCGATGCCGATGCTCTGTTGCTATCTGCTGTAGACTTATTGGGTGGAGAGGGCTTTGTTTCTGACGGTAGCCGCGAACTGTATGTATATAATACTAAAATTGAGGATACTGAGTATCGAATTTCCGTCTTTGCCACCCCTGTTGAATTATCCTATAACTCCTTGAAATTTGCTATCGCACTGTCGACAATGATTCTCATGTTGACTGTTCTCTTCTCAATTATATTTACGAATCGTTTTCTTACAAAATTTGTATTGCAGAAGATTGAACAACCACTTGACATACTTTCTGACGGCGTGCATCAAATTAGTGAGGGAAATTTACAATATCGCATCAAGTATACAGCGAAGGATGAATTTGCACCAATCTGTGCAGACTTTAACGAAATGGCTGCCCGACTTGAAGCCTCGGTTAATCAACTCCACCAACATGAGCAAAGCCGCAAGGAGCTACTTGTTGGTGTTTCTCATGATCTGCGCAGTCCACTAACCTCCATCCGTGCTTATGTTGAAGGGCTTTTAGACGGTGTTGCTAAAACACCGGAAGCTCAAGAGAGGTATCTTGTTACAATCAAGAATAAAGCACATGATATCGATCAAATGTTAGCAAAACTCTTTTTGTTCTCAAAACTGGAATTAGGCGAATACTCGGACAATCCAGAACTTTTGCGGCTTGACGATGAAATAAGACAACTTGTGAGTGCAGTTGACTCTGAATACAGTGAAAAAGGACTTATTATATCAATCGAAACACTTACGCCCGCGATAGTATCTGCTGACCCAGATCAACTCCGCGGCATACTGATAAATATTATGGAGAATAGTCAAAAATATAAAATAAAAGAAGTAGGAAACTTGACCATCTCTATTAGAGAAGAAATTGGCGGATATAAATTATCTCTTCATGACGATGGTCCAGGCGTTCCAGAGGATGCTTTACCCCATTTGTTTGAGGTTTTTTATCGTAGCGACCCCTCACGGCAAAATCCAAATCGCGGAAGCGGTCTAGGATTAGCGATTGTGGCAACTGCGGTTAGCCGAATGAACGGCACTATTAAAGCAAAAAATAGTGAAAATGGCGGCCTAGAAATTGTTATTTGGCTACCAAAAGCAGGTGAATAATATGAAAAGAATATTAATAATTGAAGACGACGAAGCCATTGCAGCTATTGAACGTGATTATCTTTTGATTGAGAATTTCGAGGTAGAAATTGCAACAAACGGCAGGATTGGCCTGGAAAGAGCTTTGCAAAGTGATTTTGATTTGGTTATCCTTGATCTTATGCTTCCCGGTATTGACGGTTTTACTATTTGCAGAAAATTACGCGAAACATTAGACATTCCTATTCTGATGGTTACAGCGCGACGAGAAGATATCGACAAAATACGCGGACTCGGCCTGGGTGCAGACGATTATATTGAAAAACCTTTTTCACCAAGTGTGTTGGTGGCCAGGGTAAAGGCTCACTTAGCACAATATGCTCGACTAAAACAGACTGGTAAGATGATGCCTGCAGAGATTAGTTTGGGCAGTATACGCATCAATACTGATACGCATCGAGTCTACGTTAACGAAATTGAAGTAGATTTAAAAAATAAAGAGTATGAATTGCTGTTGTATATGATGCTTAGACCTGATGTCGTTTTTAGCCGTGAAACACTTTACGAGCGCATTTGGGGCATGGATGCTATGGGAGACAATGCAACCGTTGCTGTCCACATCAATCGTTTAAGAGATAAAATTGAAAAGGAACCGAGTAATCCCCGCTACATTCAAACAATTCGAGGTGCAGGCTACCGTTTCAATGTGTATTAAAATATTTTATCTGCAGTTTATTTCTGGGTAAAAGACAGTTTAACAGCAGCTGATATATTAAATACATAAAAATTGTTTGGAGGCGAATACTATGACTACACTAAAAGCACGCATTATGAACAAAGACTTCAAAAAGGCTGCCAAGATATTTATTATCCTATCGCTTATCATTATCATTTTCGGCGGAATTCTGACTGGATTAATGTTTGGTACACAAGCAAACGAGGTCCACAGCTATTTTAATACACTTGATAACAACTTCCAAGAAGGGACACAGCCAAATTTCCCAGTAGGACATTATTACAACAAATATGAAGATAATGATCGGTATTGGTCTGGTTATATGCATAACGATTTCTTTAGAAGCGAGCAATTTACACAACCATCCACCGGCGCAATGATTGTTTTAGGCACATATTTAACACTTCTTACTTTACTCTTTATTGCTTACTGGCTTCTAATTACTGCATGGCTCTATCAAGCTGCTACGAAAGCTTCTATGAATGGACTTCTGTGGGCATTACTTGGATTCTTCTTTAACCTTTATGCTGTAATAGCATTTTTAGTGATACGTAGCTTTATACGTCAAAGTTGCTATAGTTGCGGCGCTCGACAAAAACCAGCCACATACTGCATTGCCTGTGGAACCGCAATGAAACATCAGTGTTCCGAATGCGGCGAATTGACCGACCCTAAAGATAGCTTCTGTTCTAAATGCGGTAAAGCATTAAAAGACAACAATACTGTTGAATAATGATGAATGTATTAGAATAAGATAAACATAAAAACACCCTCGAACGTTACTTGAAGTTCGAGGGTGTTTACTTATATTTGATGAAGAACATCTAAATATTTTTCTAAATTTTTCTGCATGTCATGACTAGCAAAAGAACAAAGAGGCAGAATCTTAATCCCTTTCTCTCGCGCAGCTTCAGCGGCGTAGCCCACCAAATAACTTCCAATATTTTGTCCGCGAAATTCAGAATTTACATGGGTGTAATCAATAACCCATAGCTTCTCCCCCGCCAAACTAAATCTTAATTCTCCAATTATTTTTGAATCGTCATTAAGAGCAATAAACTTTCCCGTTTCTTCAACTATCTTCATATTGATCATTCCTTTCTAAACTATTGGTATAAGTATCATCGACCTAACATAACAACCTCCTAATCAGTAGCTCACTGCTTCTCATTACCCTTTATAACCAGAGCAACCGTCTCAACGTG
>CAZMPM010000021.1:0-19619 GCA_964568525.1 uncultured Caryophanales bacterium | reverse complement strand
CTTGGTTCGATGGAGCGGATTTCATTGGCTTTAGAGGTTTCCGAACCTGATGATATCGCGAAACGTTTATTAGAATATTTAGATCTTCCGACTAGTGTAGGTTCTGGTGATTCATCAATGTTTGCTAAGCTTAAAGCACTACCGAAACTTGCTGAAATCGGAAATTTCATGCCAAAGCTTGTTAAGAATGGCCCATGTCAAGACGTAGTGATAACAGAAGGTTTCGATTTGAATAATTTTCCAATTCTTAAAACATGGCCACTTGATGGTGGGAAATTTATCACCTTGCCTATGGTTTTTTCCAAAGACCCAGAGACGGGAGCCCGCAACTGCGGAATGTATCGTTTACATGTTTATGATGGACAGACGACGGGGATGCACTGGCATAAATTAAAAGACGGTGCAGCTCATGCCGAAAAACTTCGAAAAATGAACAAAAACCGCATAGAGGTTGCTGTAGCGATCGGATCTGACCCTGCTGTTATCTATTCATCTAATGCACCGCTGCCGCCAATAGTTGACGAGATGATTTTAGCTGGTTTTCTGCGTAACGCACCAGTTGAACTGGTAAAGTGTAAGACTGTCGATATCGAGGTTCCGGCGAATTCAGAGATTGTTTTAGAGGGCTATGTTGACATTGATGATCTTAGAATGGAAGGACCTTTTGGCGATCATACTGGGTTTTATTCACTAGCTGATTTATATCCGACCTTTCATTTAACGGCGATTACACATCGGCAAGACCCAATTTATATGGCGACACTCGTCGGTAAGCCACCACAAGAAGATGCCTATTTAGGCAAGGTCACGGAGCGCTTATTTTTACCTATTATTAAGCTCGTGCAACCAGAGGTTGTAGATTATAGCATGCCGCCTGAAGGAGTCTTTCATAACTGCGTAATAGTTTCAATTAAGAAAAAATATCCGTTTCATGCGGAGAAGGTAATGAATGCACTATGGGGTTTAGGACAGATGGCGCCTACTAAATTATTTGTTATCGTTGATGACGATGTAGATGTTCATAATTACTCTGAGGTCGCTTGGAAGGTATTTAGTAATATTGATCCTGAGCGAGACGTTGTATTTTCGCGTGGTCCATTGGATGACCTAGATCATTCATCGCCAATTCAATTTGCCGGTTCTAAAATGGGCATCAATGCAACGAGAAAGTTGCCGGGAGAAGGACATAATCGCGAATGGCCACCAGATGTGGAGATGTCACCTGAGATTAAGGCGCTTGTTGACCGAAAGTGGGGAGAGTATGGCATCAAGTAAGATTAAAGTTTTTTTAGAAATGATTAAATTTGAACATACAATTTTCGCATTGCCGTTTGCCTATTTAGGGATGGTAATTGGTAGTTTTGAAAAATTTGCTCAGCTACCTACTTGGAGTGAATTTTTATGGATTACTTTAGCTATGGTTGGAGCGCGTAGTGCTGCTATGGCTTTGAACCGTCTGATCGATAGTACAATTGATAAATTAAATCCGCGCACTGCGACTAGGGCAATTCCTGCAGGGAAGTTGAGTATCAAGGAAACGATAATATTTGTTTTAATCTCATTATTTATCTTTATTATAGCGACTTTACAACTGTCACCACTAGCGATAAAATTGCTGCCACTTGCTCTGATTATCTTGATTTTCTACTCATATACAAAGCGTTTTACCTGGCTTTGCCACTTTTTTTTAGGCGCAGCAATTGGTTTGGCTCCTGTAGCGGCCTGGATTGCGATAACAAATGAAATCACCTTCGCCGCAGTTGTTCTTTATATTAGTGTTGCATTATGGACAGCGGGATTTGATATAATTTATGCCACCCAAGATGTTGAATTTGATCATGAGCATGGACTGCATTCGATACCTGTTAGGTTCGGCATCAGAAATGCTCTTTTAATTGCTCGTGTAACGCATGTTATTACAATTCTTGGTTTGCTTTTATTTTTCACTCAAGTGAACCTTGGCATCTGGTATATTATAGGTATTATTGTTGCCAGTTTTATTTTATACTACGAACATTCGATTATTTCACCGACTGACCTATCACGGCTTAACATAGCATTTTTTACAATGAATGGCGTCTTAAGTGTTGTGATTTTCAGTTTTACATTTATTGATATACTGGTTAAATTGTTCTGGTAAATTAATCTATTCTTCGCCTTAGGAGGCATTATCTGGTGAGTCAAATTAGATTGGGCAAAATTTCATACAGTAATATGTGGCCAGTTACGCATTTCTTTGACGAGAATATTTTTGCCGGCGAAGTCGACTTTATTGAACAGGTGCCTAACCAGTTAAACAAAAAAATGGCCGAGGGCGAGATCGATATTGGTGCGATTTCATCTTTTGCCTATGCGGAGAATGCAGATAATTATCTTATTTTGCCAAACTTATCAGTCAGTTGCTACGGCAATATTGGATCAATCTCGCTTTATCATAAACCGCAACTTAAGGAATTAGATAGGAAAAAGATTGCGTTAACTAATACCTCATTAACATCGGTTAATCTACTACGTATTATCCTTGAGGAGTTTTACCGGATTCAACCAAAATACCTATCAATGGCTCCAACTATTGACGAGATGATGAAAGAAGCTGATGCTGCTTTATTGATTGGTGACGAGGCCTTATTTGCAAGCATTAAACATCGCATAAGGCCACTTTATCAGCACTTGGATCTTGGAGCCGAGTGGTTACTGCAGACTGGAAAATGGATGGTGTTTTCGGTCTACGCTGTCCGGAAGGAGACCTACCAACAATATCCGGAACTGGTCGAACGAATCTACCGTGAATACATTAGAAGTAAGCATCAGGGCTACCAACAGATTGAGACGATTATCGCTGTTGCTATTCAACGCTACGGTGGCTCAAGCGAATTCTGGCACGAGTATTTTACGGGATTATCGCATGACCTTACTATAGAACAACAGGAAGGTTTGCACTATTATTATCAATTAGCACACAAGATTGGCGCATTGGCTGTTGAACCCGAGTTAGCAATTATCGATTTTGGTGAATAAGAATAAATATTATTAGGAGTAGAAAATGACATTAGAGAGCATCTACTTAGACATGCGTAAGGACCTTGTAGAGATTGAACGTGAACTTGCTGCCGCAATCAAGACAGATCAAGTTGTACTTTACGATGCGTCGTATCAGCTGTTTAAAGCTGGTGGCAAGCGGATTCGCCCAGTTTTTGTCTTATTAGCAGGCAATTTTGGCAATTTTAATTTTGCTAAACTTAAAACTGTTGCAGCCTCCCTTGAGTTGGTGCATATGGCGACGCTTGTACACGATGATATTATTGATAATGCTGATCGTCGGCGCGGCAAACTTACAGTCAAGGCAGAATGGGATAATCGTGTTGCAATGTCAACAGGCGACTATTTACTAGCAAAATTTCTGCTACTAATAACCGAATTGGAGGATCCGCGCTTGCATAAGTTGGTTTCGCGTGCATTGGTGCAGATTGTTGAAGGAGAGATTGACCAGATTCGCGACCTGAACAAGTGGGATATCTCTTTTCGTGAATATTTAAGAAGAATTAAGCGAAAGACAGCATTATTGATCGCTCTTTCAACGCAACTTGGTGCGCTGGTAAGCGATGCCGATCCAGAAGTTGTTAGTAACTTGCATAAATATGGTTATTATACTGGGATGGCTTTTCAGATTATTGATGATGTGTTGGACTTTACTGGTACTACTGAGGAATTAGGCAAACCAGCTGGTAGTGATTTAAGACAAGGAAATATAACGTTCCCTGCTCTATATGCCTATAGTTATTCGCCCTCGAGCGAGCAATTAAAAGCGCTTATTGCAAGTGGGGTGACCGATCAGAATATTGGTGAAATTATTCAACTAGTTAAGGATTCCGGTGGTATTGAAGAGGCACAGATTTTAGCAGAGAAGTATTTGAGAAAGGCTGAACGAGCTTTAGGTAAGTTGCCAGCAATTAAGGAACGAGATACATTATTTGAGGTTAGTCAATTCATTGCCGACCGCACCTATTAAATACTGATTAAAGATTGAAGCAACTTTGCTTTTCTGATAAAATTTCAAGTGTTAATTAGTTGGATTTAAATTTATATATAAAATGGGGGTTAAAAAGATGGAAAGAACATTTTTAATGATTAAACCTGACGGCGTGCAACGCAATCTGGTTGGAACGATTGTAAAAAGATTTGAAGAAAAAGGCTATAAACTTGTTGGCGCTAAACTAATGCAGATCGATCGTACGCTTGCTGAACAACATTACGGCGAGCATCGTGAACGTCCTTTTTTCGGCGAATTGGTAGATTTTATTACATCTGGTCCTGTATTTGCTATGGTTTGGGAAGGCGAAAATGTTGTAGCTGTTGCTCGTAGTTTAATGGGTGCAACTAATCCAAAAGATGCTGCGGCGGGTACTGTTCGTGGTGATTTTGCAGTTTCATTGGGAATGAATATTATTCACGGTTCGGATTCTTTGGCAAGTGCCGAGCGCGAAATCAATCTTTTTTTCAAGCCGGCAGAATTAGTTGAGTACCAACGGGTAATTGATCGCTGGGTATAATTTTAATGAAAGAGTGGTGGCAAAGCCATGAGATTTCTTGATGCAGGCGAATCACACGGGAAACAACTTACGGCAATCATTGAGGGTGTTCCTAGCGGTTTTACCCTGACTACAGACAGAATAAATGAAGTACTTCACAAACGTCAGAAAGGTTATGGCCGTGGTGCGCGAATGCAGATTGAACAAGATCAGGTTGAGATAACCAGCGGAGTTCGCTTCGGCAAAACAATTGGGTCGCCAATCACTCTAACAATAAACAATGAAGATTACAAAAATTGGCAAGAACTTATGTCGATTGAAACAGCGGATTACACTAATCTCAAAGCTGTGACTAAGCCTCGGCCAGGTCATGCAGATTTAAGCGGAGGCATTAAATACAATCAACAAGACCTGCGGAATATTTTGGAACGCTCTAGCGCGCGGGAAACGGCGATACGTGTTGCGGTGGGGGCTGTTGCGGAGCAGTTGCTCCACCCTTTTGCGATTCAATTATTTAGTCATGTAACTAACATTGCTGGGATACAGGCTAAACGTTATAGTGAGTTCGATAATGTTTCGTTGGACCAATTACGTTTGCAAGTTGCTTCGTCGGAAGTTAATTGCCTGGATGTTGAGTTAGCGAAAGAGATGGTTAGCGCAATTGAGCGAGCTAGTGATGACGGTGACACTTTAGGCGGAATTGTAGAGGTTGTTGTGCTGGGATTGCCGGTTGGTTTGGGTAGTCACGTCCATTGGGATCGCAAACTGGACGCCAACTTGGCACGAGCGATTATGAGTATTCAGGGTTTTAAAGGTGTTGAAATCGGAATCGGTTATCAAGCAGCTGCACTACCTGGATCTAAAGTGCATGACCCAATTAAGTGGAAAGATCGCCGCTTTTATCGGCCAAGCAAT
Organism: uncultured Caryophanales bacterium; assembly: GCA_964568525.1. Classification (GTDB taxonomy): domain Bacteria; phylum Bacillota; class Bacilli; order Tepidibacillales; family Tepidibacillaceae; genus CAYZPB01. Next base: position 14,175 of record CAZMPM010000021.1, on the reverse strand, counting down.
AATGCTGGCGGGATTGAGGGTGGAATTTCTAATGGTGAACCGGTAATTATTACTGGCGTGATGAAACCAATACCAACTCTTTACAATCCTCTTAGCAGTGTTGATATTGAGAGCAAGGAGACATTCCTTGCCACGATTGAACGTTCTGATATCTGTGCGGTTCCAGCAGCGAGCATCGTTGCACATTACGTTACAGCTTGGGAGATTGCGGCTGCTTTTTTCGCAAAATTTAGTGGGGATTCACTTGCGGAAGTTAGACAGCATTACAACAGCTATTTAAAACAGATAGGTGAGTATTAAGATGAAGTCGCTAGCAATCAAGGTTCTTTCTTCAGAACAGAATTATAATGTTTATATTGGCCCTGGTATTCGTACAAAACTACCGCAGTTTCTTGCAGAGCTGGCGATTACTAAGGAAATGCCGCTTTTGCTGGTGAGCGATAGTAATGTTGCTGAGCTATATCTGGCTGAGATGATGCAGATATTAGCGGAGTATAACATCTATAGCTATGTACTAGCAGCGGGTGAGGAGTCAAAATCGCTAAGTGAGCTCGACCGTTTGACTAGCTACGCATTGGAGCAACAGCTAGATCGCCAGACAGTTGTTTTGGCGCTAGGCGGCGGAGTTGTTGGCGATTTTGCTGGTTTTTTTGCCGCGAGTTATATGCGTGGTGTTCGTTATATTCAGCTTCCAACAACTATCCTTGCACATGATAGTAGTGTTGGTGGTAAGGTGGCTATTAATCACCAACTTGGCAAAAACATGTTAGGTGCTTTTCATCACCCAATGGCCGTAATTTACGACACAAAATTTCTGCAGACGTTGCCAGAACAACAGATAAAGTCTGGATTAGCTGAGTTACTGAAGCATGGATTGATTGCTGATTGCGATTTTGTACTGTGGTTAAAGCAACATGCGGAGCAAATTCTTAGCTTAGATAACGAGCTGCTAACAGACGCGCTATTTCGAGGAATTGCTATTAAGTTAGCAATTGTTTCTTCTGATCTAATAGAGAAAAGTGTAAGAGCCTACCTGAATTATGGGCATACTTTAGCTCATGCACTAGAAACAGCGACAAATTATCGTGTTTTACATGGTGAAGCGGTTGCAATTGGAATTCGTTATTCAGTAGAAATTGCGGCTTCCCTCGGATTAGTTGATGATGCTGTTAAGGAGCAGACTATAGAACTTTTAAGAGATTATCATTTACCAACCACTATACCTTCGGGACTCGATTCGAAAGCTATATTTGAAATTATGCAACATGATAAAAAAGCGCAGAGCGGTCAAATTCGCATGGTCCTGCCGACTGGACTGGGTTCAGTCAAGTTGGTTACGGATATTCCGGATTTTTTGTTAAGGGAAAAAATTAACGAATTACAGAGATAGTAGGTGCTTTATGAAGCTGAAGGTGGAGCCTGCCAGACGAATTGTTGGTAGAATCGTAGTTCCAGGTGATAAGTCGATTTCTCATCGCGCAATTATGCTTGGGGCTATTGCAAAAGGGAAATCTTCAATCGCTGGTTTTCTTAACGGAGCCGACTGTTTAAATACGATTAAAATTTTTCGACAACTTGGCGTGGAAATAGCTCAGGTCGCTGCAACAAGTTATACTGTAGCGGGTAGAGGCATGGAGTTATCAAAGCCTAATGTAGCCATTTTAGATGTTGGTAACTCGGGAACGACTATTCGCCTGACGACCGGACTACTTGCGGGGCAGAATTTTACGAGTACAATCAGTGGCGATGCTTCAATTATTAAAAGACCGATGAATCGAGTCATTCAGCCCCTCAGCCAAATGGGTGCGCAGATTTTTAGTGAGAACGGCTTTGCACCACTGCAAATAATTGGTAGCAAGCTACATGGTATCGACTATCAAAACTCCGTCGCTAGCGCACAAGTCAAATCAGCGGTGTTGCTTGCGGGCCTGTATGCCGATGGTACGACGACAGTTACTGAGCCAACCCGCTCACGCGACCATACTGAGAAGTTGCTGCGATTTTATGGCGCTGAAATAGAAGTTCACGACAAAATGGTTATGCTTAAGCCCACAGCCCAGTTAATGGCGCAGGAATTAGCGATTCCAGGTGATTTTTCGTCTGCCGCTTTTTTTATCGCCGCAGCCCTGTTGGTTCCAAGTAGTGAGCTCTTGATAGAAAATGTAGGTTTGAACCCAACGCGGACGGGATTCCTTGATGTAATTGTGCAGATGAATGGCAAGATTGAGTTAATTAACCAGCGCTTTTATGGCGAGGAGCAGGTGGCAGATATTTTAGTGCGTGGTAGTGAGCTGCAAGCTACGAAAATATCTGGGCAGCTAATACCTCGTATGATTGACGAATTGCCTTTAATTGCTTTACTGGCAAGCCAGGCGGAAGGAGAGAGTATTGTTACTGATGCTGCTGAGTTACGAGTCAAGGAGACAGATCGAATTGATACTGTTGCTAGTGAACTTGCGAAGCTTGGAATCCGACTGGCAACGAAACCTGATGGCTTTTCAGTTAGCGGCAAACAAAAGATAAAGAGTGGGTCGGTAGTTTCACATGGTGATCATCGGATAGCAATGATGCTTGCAGTTGCTGGACTACTAGCTCCTAATGGTATAGATTTAGTTGGAACTGAAGCCATAGATATTTCTTATCCCGATTTTTTCACTGATTTAGCGAAAATTGTAAAATAGAAAGTGGTTTTTTTCATTTTTCCCTTGTTAAAAGCTGTTGTATTATTCTATAATGATATAGATAGGATAAGTTTTTTAGCTATACTTATAAGTTTAGATTAGATGTTTGCAGGAAGGGGTGTTCTAAATGACAGACTCGCAGTTGATTCGTTTAATCAAAGAGGGCGATATCAATCTATATTCTGAGCTGATTCTTCGTTATGAGAAAAAGCTTGCTTATTTTATCGCTAATATTTTAAAGGGTACGCAAATTTCTGAGTACGCTGAGGATATCTGTCAAGAAGCCTTCTATAAAGCGTATCGTAGTTTACATACCTTCCGTGATGAGGAGGCAACCTTCTCAACATGGCTATATACAATTGCTCGCAACACCGCTTTAAGTGAGTTGCGTAGAGTTCAGACAGTAGAAGTCTCACTTGATGACATGTTGTCATCTGTGCAGGTTTCCAATTTACTTTTGCCTGAACAAGAGTTATTACGCAATGAACGTGTTAATAAGGTGAGAGAAGCGATTAATGAATTGCCTGAAAAACAACGTACTGCAATTATTTTACGTGAGTACGAGCAGATGGAGTACAATGAGATTGCCCAAGTTCTGGGTCAAAGCGTTAGTGCGGTTAAATCATTACTGTTTAGAGCCCGCTCCGGTATCAAATATAAGCTCGAGGACTATGAAGGGGTTAAAGGATAGATGCGTGAAAATGGTAATAAGTCTAATCTCTCGCAAAATGTTATGGAGCGAATTCTTGACGAGGACCGATGGACCTTACCAGTACATGAGCAGAAAGTTAAACCAAATCGGTACTTTAAACCGCTTAGCTCCTTTATTTTAATTATTGCTTTATTAGGTGTAATCGTTAGCTTTGTTTTTATTCAACCGACAAGTGGTAGTTCAGTCCCGGTGGTTGAAAATGAAAGTATTACGAGCATGGTTGAGCCAGTTGAGTATGCTAAAACATTCCCGCATTTAGAGTTTTTGACAGTATCAGGGAGCACAATAATTGGAACCGGTGAACCTGGTATTTATGTACCGAATCAACAAAATCAGAATGAGGCGCAGCTATTTTGGATAGGGGCTACATTTGTTTTAGCGATTATAATTCTATTTTTAAGTTGGCTATCACGAAGAACTGATAATCCTACCGAGGCGTAAGATAGGTAGGATTTTTTATTAAGTTGCATGAGAAGGCAGGAAACTGATGGGAATCTTCGAAATAATCGAGCGTTATATCACCAATAAGAGGTTTATTCTTATTTTAGCGATAGCAAACCTTTTAGGAGCGATCCTTGGTTTTTTTTGGTACAAAAATCAGCTATTTACTGTCCCAAAACATTTATGGCTATTTGTCGCTGACAGCCCGTTAGCTACTTTATTTTTTGCGATTTTTTTATTTCTCTATTACTTTGATAAAAAAGTGCCTTTCATGGAGGCGCTTGCATCGATAACGATTTTTAAATATGGTATTTGGGCAATTGTAATAATTATCTGGGGAGCTTGGAATACCGAGGCTTCAATTATCAAGATGTTAATGGTGGATACACTTAGCTGGCTTGACATCTTGCTGATATTCACGCATTTGATCATGGCTGCACAGGCAATTGTTTTCTTCCGCAAATATTCCTATGGCTTTTTATCGATATTTCTGGTTGGAATCTGGATATTCTTCAATGATATCCTTGATTATGCTCTCAATATTTATCCTTGGCTAAATGAAAGTTTGTATGGCGATATTTTATCAGTTGCAAAATTTACTTTATTATTGAGCGGTACAACACTTCTTATTTTTTATCTTTTATCTCTTCTTCGCCGCAAGTTGCAAAATATAGGAGATAAATTTCAACTTAAATCGTAGACTTTTGAAAAAATGAACATCAAAGTGTGATTGCTACAATTGATGTGAAAGTGCGTGACTATTTTCGTTCGAAACCTTCGCCTAGTACGTCATGAACGTCACTTAGCACTATGAAAGCCTTAGGGTCAATTTCTCGCACAAGTTTCTTTAAACGTGCGATTTCATTCCGGCTAATCACGCAGAAGAGAATTTCTTTTTCGTTATTAGTATAGGCGCCACGAGCCTTAGAAATCGTCGCACCACGCTTCATATCATGTATAATCCTTTCAGCTATCTCCTCAGTATAATCAGAAATAATCATCGCCGAGCGAGCAGCATAGGCACCTTCCTGTACAAAGTCAATTATTTTCGAAGCAACGAATACCATGACAAGAGTATACATCGCTTTTTCAAGACCAATTATAAATGCCGAACCAGAGATTACTACGGCGTCGATTATCAACATTGTTCTGCCCATATTGACGCGAAAATAGCGAAACATTAGTCTGGCAGCGATATCTGATCCGCCAGTTGTTCCGCCAGCACGAAAGTTGATTCCAAGGCCTAAACCAATTAATACTCCACCAAAAAGGGCGGATAGCATTAGGTCTTCCATCGGAAATCTAAATTGATCAGTTAGCCAGAGAAATAATGTGACAAAAAGCACGCCAAGTATTGTATAAATCATTGAACGAAAGCCAAGCTTCCACATGCCGAGAATAAAAAGTGGGATGTTTAAAAGCAGGATGGTAACACTTGGGGGGATACCGAACTGATAGTTAAGTACTAGCGCAATCCCTGTAACTCCACCTTCGCCAAGCCCATTAGCAATAACAAAGTAGTTGACCCCAAAAGAGAAAATAAATGTACCGATTGCAATAAATATTAACGTTTTAGTGATATCAAGAACTGCAGCTTTCATATTTCGCTCTTTTCTCCTTCAGCAAATTAACTGATAATATGTATATTAAATAATTGATTATATTATATACTATAGATAGAGAAAAATCTTGATAATTCACTTTGTCTAAGGTGAAACATTCTGAAAGTGAGGGGCTGTAGTTGGCTAAAATAAGAGTATTGATTACTGGAGCTAATGGTAGAATGGGACAAGAGGTAGTCCGGCTGGTAAAAGCTAGTCCTGATTTAGAGTTGGCAGGTAGTGTTGATCAACAATTTGTGACGGATTCAACACTGTTAGAGTTTGGCACGCTTGCAGATGCAATTAAAATGACCGCTGCGGATGTACTTGTCGATTTTACGACACCGACAAGTGTAAAAGAAAATATGGAGTTAGCGATTAGAGCTGGTATATCACCTGTTGTTGGGACAACTGGCTTAACTACAGCTGAATTAGCGGAGCTTGACCAACTCGCTAAGGAGCACGGCATTGGCGGAATCGTTGCGCCTAATTTTGCGATTGGTGCGGTCTTGATGATGCGTTTTGCTGAGCAGGCTGCGAAATATATGCCAGACGTTGAGATAATTGAACTGCACCATGATCAGAAGCTTGATGCGCCCTCAGGGACCGCGCTTAAAACGGCGGAGTTGATTGCCGGCGCTCGAGCAGCTAAGGTTCAGGGCCATGCGGATGAGAAGGAGAGCATTAGTGGTGCTCGCGGTGCTGAATTTGCGGGATTTAGAATCCATAGCGTACGTTTGTCTGGTTTAGTAGCTCATCAAGAGGTGATTTTTGGAGCGTTGGGGCAGACCTTAACAATTCGTCATGATTCGATCAATCGTGAATCTTTCATGCCGGGTGTATATTTAGCGATTAACAAAGTTAAGGAGTTTACCGGCATCTACTATGGTCTTGAAAAGATAATGGATTAAGGAAGCGGATAGGAATGGAGAAAATCAAGATTGGACAAGAGTTTCTACAATTGTTCAACGCGCAGGGTTACCAAGCCTATCTGGTTGGTGGAACGGTGCGTGATTTCTTGCTGGGACATGCGATTAAAGACCTTGATGTGACAACGTCGGCAACACCTAAACAAGTAGTAACACTATTTCCCGACGCGATACCAACTGGTATTAAATATGGTACAGTTACTGTTAAATTCAAGGGTCAATACATTGAAGTAACCACTTTTCGTTCAGAATCGGATTATTTAGACTATCGCCGCCCATCGGTTGTTAAATATAGTGAGAGTTTAGAAGAGGACCTATCACGTCGCGATTTTACGATAAACGCACTTGCGATGGATGCGGATGGTGGGATTTTCGATTACCATGAAGGTAGGAAAGCACTTACAAACCGCATAATTTGTACCGTGGGTGTTCCTCAGGAACGTTTTCGTGAGGACCCACTCCGTATGTTACGAGCGATTCGTTTTATCGCACAACTTGGCTTTCAAATTGAAGAGAACAGTTGGACAGAACTTAAAAATTCTGCTCCTTTTCTTCGGCATGTGGCTGTTGAACGTGTAAAAATGGAAATGGACCGAATTCTTGATTCGCCTTATGTTGAGGAGGGAATTGAAATGTTATTTGCTTCCGGACTATTAGAATGGTTGCCAAGGATTGCGCTGACTGAGCTGGGCACACTTGATGGCAAACAGCTAAGCAGATTGATTGGTCAAAGTGAAAACATAATCACACGCTGGTATCTACTCTTGCATCTATTAAACGCGGATAACTTTACGTTTTTGTTAGGCAGTTTAAGCTTCTCTCAAAAAGAACGAAAAGGGATAGAGGAGCGAGCTGCGGTTTATCAGTTGCTGAGCAAAGATCTTACTACACAAACGCTAACAAAGTGCTTAATATCTTATGAAAAGGAATCTATTGCTGAAGCAATTAAGATTTTGCTAGGGGGCGACCAAGAGTCCGCTGTATTTTGGTTAGAGCAGCTGGAAATGATAGATCAGCAGCTAACGGTTAGATCGGTTAAAGACTTAGCGATTGATGGAAATCAGTTGCTATCGAAGCTGAAATTACGGCCCGGCGTGATGGTTGGTAAGATACTTGATGAGTTATTACAGCGAGTTATTTTTCAAGGATTAGCTAATAAAAAGAGCACTTTATTAGCTGAAGCAGCACGAATTCGAGGTGAACTTAGTGAGTGATAGGTTAGGCACAAAGATTTATCGATACCAAAGTGTTGATTCGACACAAACCGAAGCTGAGAAACTAGCAATTGCCGGTGCCTCGCATGGAACAGTCGTACTTGCAACAGAACAACTCGCGGGTCGTGGACGATTAGGTCGTAGCTGGCATTCAGCCGCTGATAAGGGAATTTGGCTTAGTATTGTTCTGCGCCCGCAGTTTCGAATTGATTATTTAGCTCAGATTACGCTGATCAGTTCCTTAGCAATCCAGCAGACTTTAAATCAGTTATACGGGATGGATGTTAAAATAAAGTGGCCAAATGACATTTATTATGGAGATAACAAACTGGCTGGCATTCTAACTCAAGCAAGAATAGTTGAGGGAACGGCAGCACATGTGATTCTGGGTATAGGTTTGAATACTGACAAAACGGCTTTTCCTGATGAACTCCTAGCTAAACCGATTTCGATTGAAGATGCAATCGGCTATCCACCTGATAAAGTTGAATTAATTAATGCTTTACTAACTACACTTGCGAAGCTATATGATGCATACGAACAAACTGGCTTTACACCATTTTTGTCACAATATAACGATAAATTATACAGAAAAGGCGAAGCGGTAATTGTAAATCAGCAGTCTACCGGTCGCATAGCTAATGTTAACGTGCGAGGCGAGCTGATTGTAATTGATGATGCTGGTACTGAGCTGATTGTAACAAGCGGTGAAATAAAATTTGCGAGGTAAAGAGTATGAGAAAGCCAGAAGGAAAAGTTAAAAAAATTTATATCTTTGCCGGTGGTACAATTGCTGAAAACATCGGCGAAATTATTTTTGCAGATGGTGATCTAGTGATAGCCGTGGATAGTGGTGCTCAGGCACTATTTGCTAGAGGGATTGTTCCTGATTATTTTTTGGGGGATTTTGATTCAATCGATGGCAAACTCATGGATTTGATTAAGCAAAAATACCCTGAACAAATTTTCGCTTTTCCAGCAGTTAAAAATGAAACAGATAGTGAATTAGCTTTACTATTTGCTCTGAAATTTAAGCCAGAAAAAATACTGCTTTACGGCGCGACTGGGACACGAATTGACCATATTATGGCCAATGTTAATATTCTGTTGCAAGCGGAGGAGCAGGGTGTTAACGCTGTAATTCGCGATGCACATAATTGTGTACAGTTGCTTTTGCCGAAGCGTTTACTTCATCTAACTAAAGGGGAGTATCAATTTTTATCGTTACTAGCTTTTTCCGAACAGGTAAAGGGTCTGCAAGGTACTGGTTTAAAATATCCGCTTGATAACTTGACTTTAATGCACGGAAGTACTAGGGGTTTAAGCAATGAACTGATCGAGGATAGTGCGACTATTAGCATTGATCAGGGAGTATTGCTTGTGATTGAAAGTAAAGATTAAAAAAGACTTCAACTACTTGTAAGTAGATTGAAGTCTCTATTTGTTTTTTATAATTATACTCTTTGAACCTTACCAGATTTTAGAGCTCTTGCACTTACATATACGCGTTTAGGTTTACCATTAACAAGGATTCGAACCTTCTGCACGTTTACGCCCCACTTGCGTTTTGATTTACGATTAGAGTGACTTACATTATTTCCGGTACTAGGACCTTTGCCTGTAATAAAGCACTTACGTGACATTGTTTAACCTCCTTTATTCATAGCTCTCGTCAACTATAACTTTGATTCTTTGTTCATACTCGTGTTATATTAGCATAAGCCGGTCAATTTATCAAGTTTTGATTACAAATTTAGCAAAGACTTTTAATAAATTTGGTTTTATAGTAAGATATATCATAGCCCAAATTTAGACAATAAGGGGGTTTAATTGATGGCTATAGAGATTCAAAAAAAAACAGGAAATTATTATATTTCACGTGACGCAATATCTGTCGCTGCTGGTATCTCCGCGATGGAAGTGTTTGGCTTGGTAGGGATGGCTTCACGCAAGCAATTTAAGGATGGCATTGCCGAGCTTCTTGGTATGGATAATCTTAATCGAGGTGTCGAAGTCATATTAGATGGCGATGAAATAACTATAGATATTTATATTATAGTTAGTTACGGTACAAAAATATCTGAAGTAGCTCATAATGTTCAGCAGCAGGTAATATACTCATTAAAGAGTATAATCGGCATCGATGTGACAACTGTGAACGTAATTGTGCAAGGTGTAAGAGTTACTCAGGCATAGCTAAGGAGGCAATCTTGTGGAATACTATAAAATAGATGGACCCATTTTTACAAGGATGATTTTATCGGCTGCAAAACAGTTAAATAAAAATGTAAAAGCTATCGACGCATTAAATGTTTTCCCGGTTCCCGATGGAGATACTGGAACTAATATGAACCTATCCTTTATTTCAGGGGTAAATGAACTAAAAAAGAAGCAGAATGACCATGTGGGGCATAATGCAGAGGCGCTTTCACGTGGCCTTTTGATGGGTGCCCGTGGAAACTCAGGAGTTATTCTCTCGCAGTTATTTAGAGGATTTTCTAAGAAGATTAGTAGCTATGAGGAGATCGATAGCGTTATCTTTGCAGAAGCATTAACTTTCGGTGTAAAAAGTGCCTACAGTGCTGTTATGAAGCCAGTAGAAGGTACAATATTAACAGTGGCGAAAGATGTTGCACATGAGGCAACTATCCTAGCTAAGCAAGAAAAAGATATCTTAAAGTTAATGGAAGCAATTATTAAAGCTGGTGAGAAATCATTAGCAAACACACCTAATCTTTTGCCAGTTCTTAAGGAAGTTGGAGTAGTTGATGCAGGTGGAAAAGGGCTATTATACATTTATAAAGGATTTTTAATTGCTTTAAAGAACCCTAACTTGGTTTTTGAAGATGATAATTTAGAGGTTTATGAAGATGAATCAACTGAGGTTACACAATCTGCTCAGAGCAAAATTTCGGCTGAGGATATTGAGTTTGGTTACTGTACTGAATTTTTTATTAATTTAACCGATACTAATTTTCCGGAAAAAGCTTTTAAAGAACAACTAAGCCAGTTTGGTGATTCATTAGTAGTAATTCATGATGAGGATATTGTTAAGGTGCATCTGCACTCCAACGAGCCGGGGACTATCCTCAATGCAGCTACCAAGTATGGCGGGCTAACAAAAATTAAAATTGAAAATATGCGTGAACAACATAGTCATTTAGTGGTGGATGATAAGGACGTAGCGAAAAGTGCTAACGAAGCTAAGCAAGAGAAACCATTACAAGAATACGGTATCATTGCTGTTGGTATGGGTGACGGCATTATTGATATTTTTAAGAGTCTAGGTGTTGATGTAGTTATTTCTGGCGGACAGACAATGAATCCAAGTACTGAGGATATGGTAAAGGCCATAGGTGAAATAAATGCGAAAAATTACATCATACTGCCGAACAACAGTAATATTATTATGGCTGCAGAACAGACAATCGAACTCGTTGATAAGCCGATTGCGGTAATTCCAAGTAAATCAATTCCGCAAGGTATTTCTGCATTATTAAACTATGATCAGTCGGCAGCGTTAATGGAGAATAAAGAGGCTATGATTGAAGGCCTTTCTGCAGTAAAAACAGGACAAGTTACCTATTCAATCAGAGATACTAAGTTGGAAAACCTGGAAATTAATGAAGGCGACTTTATTGGTTTAGCAAATAATAAGATTATTGTTAATGGAAATGACTTGCTTGAGACTTCTTATAAACTTTTAGATGAAATGATTGAAGAATCTGATGAGATACTGACAATACTATATGGCGAGGATGTTTCCTCTGAAGAGGCTCTAGAGCTTTCGAAGCGGATCCAGAAAGAGCACCCGCATCTTGAGATAGAAATCCATAATGGTATGCAGCCGATTTATAACTATATATTTGGAATTGAGTAAAATAGGGAATGAGACTTGTAGGCTCTACAAATATAATTTTCCAATCAGTTTATTTTCTCGCCCTCTATAATATTTTTGTAGAGGGATTTTTTATAAGGACAAGTGATATTTAATGCTAAGTAATTATGACATCTCATTGATTAATGGAATTACTGCGAAAAAAATAGAACGATTAAAACTGATGAATCTTGGAACTGTAGGAGATTTGCTAACCTATTTTCCTTATCGCTACGAAAATTATCAGCTAATCGATCTAAATTTAGCGCAACATGGCGAGAAGGTAACCGTTGAGGGCGAACTCTATGGTAGCCCTTATTTACGCTACCTCGGACAGAAACGCAACATGTTAACAGCGCAGATTATTGTTGATAACCGGTCTATCAGCCTTGTCTGGTTTAATCGCGGTTTTCTTAAAAAGCAACTTATTCCCGGACGTAATATCTTAGTTTCAGGTAAATGGGATAAAAGTAGAAGACAGATTACCGTTGCGGAATCTAGTTTTCTTGATACAGCAACGCTTGCCAAAAAAGGTAATATTATGCCCGTCTATACTGTTCCTGCGGATTTTTACTTGTCTGATCTGCAAAAAATCATGCGCAATGCACTAATTCAGTATTCGCCAGAAATTATTGAATATTTACCAGAAACAATTTTGCAAAATTATAAATTGCTTGGACTAAAAGAGGCGCTGACGGCGATTCATTTTCCGGTTGATGAAGAACAGCATTTACTAGCGAGACGACGATTAATTTATGATGAATTGTTGCAGTATCAGCTTCGTTTGCAAGTGAATAAAAAACGAGTTAGGGATGAAGTTACCGGACTTGAGAAGCCGATAGTGAATGAAAAAATAGCAGAGTTGGTAAACTCCTTACCATATACCTTAACCACTGACCAAAAGCACGTAATTAGAGAGATATTTGCTGATTTAGCTTCTGGAGCAGCAATGAATCGTCTACTTCAAGGTGATGTTGGTTCAGGCAAGACGATTGTAGCAATAATTACATTATATGCCAATTATTTAGCGGGTTTTCAGGGGGCTTTTATGGTTCCCACAGAAATACTTGCAGCTCAACACAAAGATTCGTTAAAAGCGCTTTTAGAGCCTCTAGGAGTAAAAATTGTGATGCTCACTGGCAGCATTTTAGCAGCGGAGCAGGGTGCGGTTCTGGCAGGAATTGAAAGTGGCGAAGTAGACATTGTAATCGGCACACACTCTCTGTTTCAAGAACGGGTTCAGTATCGTACACTTGGGCTAGTTATTATTGACGAACAGCATCGTTTTGGAGTGGAACAACGTGCTGAGTTGCGTAGAAAAGGGATGGCTGGCTCACCAGATGTGTTATATATGTCTGCAACGCCGATTCCTCGTACTCTGGCAATAACTGTTTATGGTGAGATGGATATCTCATCAATTAAACATTATCCGGAAGGTCGCAAAGAGATTAAAACATCTCTAATTAGTCGCAATCAATTTAAAAAAGCATTAGATTTTATGGCACAGCAGTTAGCAGAAGGGAAACAAGCCTATATCATTTCACCGTTGATTGAAGAATCTGAGAAACTTGATGTGCAAAACGCGATTGAACTTCATGAATTGATTAGCAGGGAATTACCTGCTTATAAAATTGGTTTAATGCATGGTAGATTGCCAGTTCAGGAGAAAGAAGAAGTAATTGAAAACTTTAAAAATAAGCAAATCGATGCGCTAGTTTCAACAACAGTTATCGAAGTAGGGGTCAATATTAAAAATGTTACGCTGATGATTATTTACGACGCCGATCGTTTTGGTTTGGCGCAACTGCACCAACTGCGAGGTAGGGCTGGCCGTGGAGCTGACCAATCCTATTGCATTTTGGTGGCAGACCCTACAACAGAATCTGGTAGAGAACGTTTAAAAGTTATGGTGGAGACAAATGATGGCTTTGAAATCGCCACACGTGATCTTGAGATTAGAGGGGCCGGCGACCTACTTGGAGTAAGACAGAGCGGATTACCTAGTTTTAAATTGGCTGATGTCGTGAGGGATTATCGAACATTAGAGACAACAGTTAGGGATGCCAAAGAGTGGGTGAGTGATGAGCGACTTTGGAACAATCCTGAGTATTCGAGAATCCTATCCCATCTTGAACAAATTGATGAGAGGTTAATGCAGATTTAGGAGGAGATATTTTGCGAGTTATCAGTGGCAAGGCAAAAGGTAGGCGGCTACGAACAATTGCTGGTGATGCGACAAGACCGACGACTGACAGAGTTAAAGAGTCTATCTTTAGCCTGCTCGGACCAAGTTTGCTGGATCTGCAAGTGCTCGACCTATTCGCTGGTTCTGGTGCGTTGGGGATTGAGGCATTAAGTCGTGGTGCTTCAGTTGCCGTTTTTGTTGATAATAGTGCACAGGCGATTCAGGTTATTAGCGATAATATCGACAAATGTGGTTTTAAAGCACAAGCTACTGTTTATCGGATAAATGCAAAGCAAGCAATTAAGTTGTTAAGAGAAAAAGGAGCAAGGTTCAATCTCGTTTTTCTAGATCCACCTTACAATTTAGCTGGCTATGAGGAGTTGATTCTTGCGCTTATCGAGAGTGATTTATTAGCCGAAGAAGCAAGAATTGTCGTAGAGCATGATTATAAATTAACTTTACCAAGTGTGATTGGAGTGTTATCCTTGATTAAGGATAACAAATATGGCGATATTAAAATATCGATTTTTCAGGC
>CAZMPM010000020.1:0-21242 GCA_964568525.1 uncultured Caryophanales bacterium | reverse complement strand
GGCATTCTTTCAATAGTATTTAAGTACAATAAAATTCATTCAATCGCAATCTTAAATGGGTTTCATAACAGTGTGACAAATGCTCTCACAGAATATAAGCAAGTATTATTTATAAACCGTTTCCCAGCTAATACTAACGAAGAAATACTGCGCGAGTATTGGCCCGAAATCATTAGTAGCCTGCAGTCAAATGGGGCTACTTTCAATCTGCTTCAAGGAGTGAAATGGGAATTAAATGATGACAACCTCAAGATATACCTTAGTTCCGCTTCAATTAAAGACCATTTTATTGATAACGACATTATCCGATTACTAAGCAATTCTTTATCTTTTTGGCTAGATGCTAATTTAAACATATTGCTAGAAATCGCCGAGGAAAAGGACTTAAAAGGGTATAATAAGCTTTTAAAAGCCGAATTAGAGCTTGATATTAAGGAGTTAATGTCAGAAGCAACTACCTTATCACAAAGTAAGGATAACAAGCAAAATAAAGCGATTAAAAAGAATATTTATGGCAAAAAAATTACTGCTGAATCCAGAAAAATGAGTGAACTTACTAGTGAAGAAGATAATGTGGTAATTACTGGCAAAGTTTTTTCGCTTGACTTAAGAGATTTAAAAAATAACTCTTCAATGCTTACGATAAGTTTAACCGACTATCATGATTCGCTTGAAGCCAAACTTTTTAGTAGGTCGCAGTTAACCAACAAACAAATCTACGACATGCTTTCTGTTGACGTTTGGCTTACAATCAGTGGAAATTTGCGATTTGACCGATATAGCAATCAGCTTGTGTTAATGATTTTCGATATCCAGCACTATGAGGTAGTTCCACCGGCGGATTCCGCCAAAGAAAAAAGAATTGAGTTACATTTACATACAAATATGAGTGCGATGGATGGCGTCTCTTCAGCACAGAAAAATATTGAACGAGCTGCCCAATTAGGACACAGCGCAATGGCAATAACTGATCATGGTGTAGTGCAGGCATTTCCAGAGGCCTTTGAATATGGCCAGCGCCTTGGTGTAAAAGTAATTTTCGGCCTTGAAGCCAATGTAATTAATGATGAGGATATCATTGTAATTAATCCGAAAAATAAGTTAATCGAAGCTGAAACTTTTGTCATTTTTGATATAGAGACAACCGGACTTTCTGCTAACCTCAACAAAATTATTGAGATTGGCGCTGTTAAGATTAAGAACAATGCGATCATGGATGAGTTTTCTATTTTTGTGAATCCGGGCGAAAAGATATCTAATTTCATTTCTGAACTAACCGGTATTACTAATGCTGATTTGGAAAATGCGCCTAATATAAGTGAAGCATTGCAGCAATTTAGTGCTTTTGTTGGTGATGCGACTTTGGTCGCTTATAATGCTAAATTTGATAGTGCTTTTATCGCGAGCGCATTAGAAGCAAACAAAATGTCTCCGTTAGGTAATACAATAATTGACTCTTTAGCTTTGGCGCGTTATTTAGAACCACAACTTAAAAATCATAAGCTGGAGACTTTATGTAAACTTCACAACATCGAGAATGCCGATCAACATCGTGCTATTAGCGATGCTAAAGCCACGGCTTCTTTATTTATCATTCAAACACAAGATTTAAGCAAAAAAGGGATTAAAAATATTCAAAACATTAACCAAAGTCTAAACGAGCGAGATTATGATAAAATATGGCCGGATCATTTGACGATTCTGGTAAAAAATCGTATAGGTCTAAGAAATTTATACAAACTGGTTTCTAAGTCGCATTTAGATTATTTCTATCGCCAACCAAGAATTACAAAGACCTACCTAAATGACCACCGAGAAGGCCTTCTTTTGGGTTCCGGCTGTGCAAAAAGCGAGTTAGTTAATGCGATTTTAAATAAAACAGAAAACGAAATTGAAGCGATAGCTTCCTATTTTGATTATTTAGAGGTCCAGTCGGTTGGAAATTATCAATATTTACTTAGCAATAATTTAGTAAAAAATCAGGATGAAATTATAGAAATAATCCGTAAGATTATTACGCTTGGCGAGAAACTAGATATACCGGTTGTTGCTGTGGGGAATGTTCACCATGTTGATCAGGATGAAGCGTTAAACCGCAAAATTTTGATACACAATCAACAAAGCGGGGCCCGTTATCACCACTCAAAGGAGTTGTACCCAGCACACTATCTAAACACTGAAGAGATGCTTGCTCAGTTTGACTTTGTCGATAAAAAAACAGCAGAAAAAATAGTGGTGAAAAACCCTAACAAGCTAAACGAGCAAATTGAGTCTTTACGTCCATTTCCCAATGAGTTGCACACACCAACAATAGCTGGTGCGGACGAGGAGATTACCAAACTTAGTTACACTAATGCAGAAAATATCTACGGTTCGCCTTTGCCGGAAATTATTAGTTGTCGTTTAGAGCGCGAATTGTCAAGCATTATCAAGAATGGATTCTCTGTAATTTATTTAATTTCGCACCAACTTGTTGCAAAATCATTAGCTGACGGTTATTTAGTCGGTTCGCGTGGCTCTGTTGGATCATCGTTTGTTGCAACGATGACTGAAATTACTGAGGTAAACCCTTTACCGCCACATTATATCTGTAAAAACTGCAAATTCAGTCAGTTTATTACTGACCGGAGTGTTGGGTCCGGATATGATTTACCTGACAAAAATTGTCCTAAATGCAATGAGAAAATGTCTAAGGACGGTCATGACATACCTTTTGAAACGTTTATGGGTTATAAAGGGGATAAGGTTCCAGATATTGACCTAAACTTCTCTGGTGAATATCAGACAAGGATTCATCGACAAACAGAGGAAACATTTGGCGAGAAGAAAGTATTTCGCGCCGGCACGATTTCGACGATTGCCGATAAAACTGCTTTCGGCTATGTGCGGAAGTATGTTGAGGATAACAATTTAAACCTGCGAGAAGCGGAAATATCGCGTTTAGCAAAGGGCTGTGAAGGTGTTAAGCGAACGACAGGGCAACATCCAGGTGGACAGATTGTAATTCCTCGAGATATGGCTGTGACAGAATTTACGCCAATCCAACGTCCTGCTGATGACCAAAATTCTGAAGTTATTACAACACATTTTGATTATCATGCTTTAAGTGGGACACTATTAAAATTGGATCTGTTGGGCCATGATGATCCAACTGCGCTAAAAATGCTAGAGGAGCTCACTGGAGTGGATCCGCGGTCAATTCCCTTTGATGACCCACGCCTGTATCAGCTTTTCACCAGTTCCGAGCCCTTACTGTTGACTACACCATTAAAAGATTTTCGTAACGGTGCTATTGGTGTACCGGAATTTGGCACAAGATTTGTCCGACAAATGCTGGATGAGACGCAGCCAACTACTTTTGCCGAGCTAGTTCGTATCTCTGGTTTATCTCACGGTACAGATGTTTGGCGAAACAATGCGCAGGATTTAATAAAACGAGGAGAGGCAAACTTAAGTCAAGTCATCTGTACACGCGATGATATTACACTCTATTTAATATCACAAGGATTAGATTCAGCTGTAGCTTTTTCTGTTAGCGAAAAAGTACGTAAGGGGTTAGGTTTGGCACAGGCAGATATTAATGAAATGCGGAAGCACTCTGTACCAGCCTGGTACATTGAATCTTGCCAAAAAATTAAATACATGTTCCCAAAAGCACACGCAGTTGCGTATGTGCAGATGGCTTTACGTATCGCATACTTTAAGATCTATTATCCAATCTATTATTATGCAACCTATTTTACGCTGCGCAGTAGTGACTTTGAAATTAATGAAATCACAAAAGGTATCAACGGAATTATGGAGCGGATTAATGAAATTAATCGGAAAGGCAATGATGCTTCTACAAAAGAACGAGATCTACTTACCGCACTTGAGGTTGTGCAGGAAATGTACCACCGCGGATTCAGCATGGAGAATATCGATCTATATAAATCAGACTCACACCGCTACACAGTAAATGAGCAGGGTGATGCGATAATTCCACCATTTATTTCAATAAGTGGGGTTGGGCTAAATCTTGCTAAGAATATAGTAAAAGCACGTAAACAAGCAGCTTTTATATCAGTCGAGGATTTACAACAGCGTTGCAAAATTTCTAAAACAATTACAGAAAGCTTAGAGAAGTTAGGTGTTTTAAAGAAATTGAACAGTACTGACCAAATATCGCTTTTCTGAAAGTAATTGCTTATCGAGATGTTTGATGTTATAATGTTCATATAATATTTGATTAGCTAACGGTAGAGTGGGGGAGCCCACTCTTACATTTTTATTATGCATATAAAAAGGGGTACAAGGTGATGAACGATACTTTTTCACAGAGAATTGAAAATCTAATATTACCGTTAATTAACGAGTTAGGTGCCGAGCTATATAGTCTTAAATACAGTAAAGAGGGTAAAAATTACTTTTTGCGCGTCTATATTTACAAAATGGATCAAGAGATCGATATTGATGATTGCACCAGGGTTAGTGAGGCGGTTAGCAATGCGCTTGATGAAAGCGATTTAATCAAACATGCTTACTTTTTAGAGGTTGCTTCTCCTGGTGCAGAGCGCCAGCTTAGAAATGAGAAGGAACTCCTTAGCGCTATGGGCAAAGAACTTTTAATTTCATTAAAAGAACCGATTGAGAATAATGATACTATTGAAGGTAAATTATTAAGATTTGTTGACAATATAATTACTATCCAGAGTGGCGAGCAAATTATTGAGGTTCCTTTTTTAGATACAAAAAAAATTAGATTAAAGATACAGTTTTAAGGAGGAAAGATGATGAACAATGAGTTCATGGATGCGTTAGGCGTATTAGAAAAAGAAAAAGGCATTAGCAAGGATGTGTTATTGGAAGCAATTGAAGCTGCTTTAATCTCTGGTTATAAACGGAACTTCCACTCAGCACAGAATGTGCGAGTAGACATTAACCGTGAGAATGGTAAAGTAAGGGTGTTTTCCATAAAAACTGTTGTTGCTGAAGTAGAAGATGCGCAAATTGAGCTAACAGTTGAGGAGGCTCAACGAATTAATCCTAATTATATTATTGGTGATCTCGTAGAATTTGAAGTAACACCAAATGACTTTGGGAGAATTGCAGCTCAAACAGCGAAACAAGTTATTACTCAGCGCATACGCGAAGCTGAGAGATCTGTTGTGTATGACACTTTTATTGATAAAGAAGATGACATAGTTACTGGAATTGTACAAAGAGTTGATTATCGGTATATTTATGTCGATCTTGGTAAAACAGAAGGGTTGCTACCGGTTAACGAAACAATCGCATCCGAAAAGATTCAACAAGGTGATCGGATTAAAGTATATGTAACTAAGGTTGAACGTACCACAAAAGGTCCACAAATCTTTTTGTCCAGGACTCACCCTGGCTTGTTGAAACGGTTATTTGAACTTGAAGTGCCAGAAATTTACGATGGAGTTGTGGAAATTAAAGCAATTGCTCGCGAAGCGGGTTATCGCTCCAAAATTGCTGTCCACTCTAATAAAGAAGAAGTCGATGCGGTAGGTGCTTGCGTTGGGCCGAAAGGTGTTCGAGTACAGACAATTGTCGGTGAACTAAAAGGTGAAAAAATTGATATCGTAAAATGGTCTGAGAATGCTGAGACTTACATTTCTAATGCGCTTAGCCCTTCAAAAGTAGTCTCTGTTGAGCTAAATGATGACGCCAAAAGTGCTGTTGTTATTGTTCCAGATTTTCAACTTTCGCTTGCTATAGGTAAAGAGGGGCAAAATGCTCGTTTAGCAGCGAAATTAACTGGTTGGAAAATCGATATTAAAAGCGAGTCACAACTAACGGACGCAGACGACGAGGAAGAACTTGTTATAGAGAATGAATTTTAATCTAACGAAGTGTAATGGGAGGCTCCACTATGAAGAAGATCCCGATGCGCAGGTGCGTTGCCTGCCAATTATCAAAACCTAAAAAAGAGCTATTGAGAGTCGTACGGACACCTGAAGATACGGTTCTAGTTGATTTGAGTGGTAAAAAATCAGGTAGAGGCGCCTACATTTGTTACAATCTCGAATGTCTCAAACTGGCAAGGAAAAAGAACGTTTTAGAGAGAAAGTTAGAATCAAAGCTGACTGATGAGACATATTCCTTAATAGAAAGTGAGATCAATAATCATAATGAAAAGGAAAGCAATCCTTAATTTAATTGGACTTGCGGGGAGAGCGCGTTTTACCGTGAGCGGCAGCGAACAGGTGATTAACTCGATTCGTAATCAGGAAATAAAACTGGTAATTATTGCAACAGACGCTTCAGAAGCTACAAAAAAACTTTTGTCAGATAAATGCAACTTTTACCAGATTGATTATATCTATTTTGCATCCGCAGACGAACTTGGTAACTCGATTGGCAAGGAACATAGAATAGCAATTGGCATTAAGGATGCTGGAATTGCTAAGAAAATTAAAGATGTTTTCAATAATTTGGAGGTGATCTGATGAGTAATATTAGAGTCCACGAATATGCAAAGCAACAAGGAGTGCAGAGTAAAGAGATACTTAATGTTCTGAAAAAGTTAAATATCTCTGTTACTAATCATATGAGCGTTCTAGAAGATGAGACCATAAATAAGATTGAAGAGTATTTTACTGCTTTAAAAGAGGGTACACTTGTTAAGAAACAACCTACACAAGAAGAGCCGAAAGAAGAGGCAGGGAAAAAAGCGAAAGAAAAGTTAGCGGTTGAAGATGATGATGTTGTAGTAAAAAAAGAAAAAGTTGCAAAGAAACCAAAACAAGAGGTGGAGATCGTTAAAACTGTTAAAGAAACTCCATCTAAAAAAACAAAAAAGAGAGCAAGTAGTGAAGAACCGATAAAAATACTGTATTCTGGTGCGCTTACTGTTGGAGAACTTGCAATAGCATTAAAAGTTGAGGCTTCCGAGATCATTAAAAAACTCATAGGCCTTGGAGTGATGGCCACAATTAACCAGGAACTTGACCTGGATACTATAATTTTAATTGCTGATGAATATGATGCGGAAGTAGAGGAAAAAATTACCGTTGATGAAACGCAATTTGAACTAATAGTTACCGAAGATGACCCTGCCGATTTAGTCGAGCGCGCTCCAGTTGTTACGATTATGGGACACGTTGACCATGGTAAAACAACATTGTTGGATGCAATTCGTAAGTCGAAGATTACTGCTGGCGAGGCAGGCGGTATTACACAGCATATTGGAGCTTATCAAGTTGACGTAAAAGGTAAAAAGATTACATTTCTCGATACGCCTGGGCATGAAGCGTTCACAACGATGCGTGCTAGAGGTGCGCAAGTAACTGATATAACAATTCTTGTTGTTGCAGCCGATGATGGTGTTATGCCGCAGACAATAGAGGCGATAAACCATGCTAAAGCTGCAGACGTACCTATTATTGTTGCAGTAAACAAAATAGACAAACCAACTGCCAATATTGATCGTATTAAACAAGAACTTGCTGATCAGGGCCTGTTAGCTGAAGATTGGGGCGGAAATACAATTTTTGTGCCGATTTCAGCGTTAAAACGCGAAGGATTAGATGATTTGCTGGATATGTTATTACTTGTTGCGGAGGTTGAAGAATTGAAGACTAACCCAAATCGCCTTGCAACTGGGACTGTTATTGAATCACAACTGGATAAAGGCAGAGGGGTAGTAGCAACTATCTTGGTTCAGAATGGAACGCTTAATATTGGTGACCCATTAGTTGTAGGCGTTACTTTTGGCCGAATCCGCGCAATGGTGAATGACCGCGGTAAAAGGATAAAAAGCGCTGGTCCATCAACTCCAGTTGAGATTACTGGGTTGAGCGATATGCCGCAGGCGGGCGACCTATTTATTGCTTTTTCTGAAGAAAGAAAAGCGCGTGCGATTAGTGAAAAACGTTCAGCGAAGGCGAGAGAGCTTGAACTCAGATCAACTGCTAGAGTTACACTAGATGACCTATTTAAACAGATTCAAGAGGGCGAAATTCGTGACCTTAATGTAATCATTAAAGGTGATGTTCAAGGTTCTGTTGAAGCGCTGCAAGACTCTCTATTAAAAATTGATGTTGCAGGTGTAAAAATTAAAATTATCCACAAAGGTGTTGGGGCGATTACTGAGACCGACGTTTCACTCGCCTCAGCCTCAAATGCGATTATTATCGGCTTTAACGTTCGCCCTGAGCCACAAGCTCGTGAAGCTGCTGAACGTGAGAAGGTTGATATTCGTTTACACCAGATCATTTATAAGGTGATTGAAGAAATTAATGCAGCAATGTTGGGGCTCTTAGATCCAAGTTACGAAGAGGTGATTATCGGTCGCGCTGAAGTTAGACAGGTATTTAAAGCATCTAATATAGGCACAATTGCTGGTTGTTTTGTTATAGACGGTAAAATAACTCGTAATACCAAAGCGCGTGTAATCCGTGATAATAAAGTCGTTTATGATAGCGTTATTGAGTCTATTAAGCGCTTTAAAGACGATGTGCGCGAGGTTGCGAAGGGGTATGAGTGTGGTATTACGATTGCCCGCTATAACGATATTAAAGAAAACGATGTTATTGAGGCATATATCATGGAAGAGGTTAAAAATTGAGGTGATTGTCAATGGCAAATTCACGTGTAATGCGTTTAGCTGAACAGATTAAACGTGAGATAAGCAAAATTATTCAAAACGATCTAAAAGACCCTAGAGTCGCCTTTTTAACTGTTACAGGTACTGAATTAACGAATGACTTATCAATTGCTACGATTTATGTGAGTATTTATGGAACGGATGAGGAAATAAAAAATAGTTTAGAGACATTAAATCGTGCAAAAGGGCATATTAGAACTGAACTTGGCAAACGCATCCGTTTTCGAAGCATTCCTGAGTTGATCTTTAAGCAAGATACTTCAATCGATTATGCTTATCGAATTGAAGAGTTATTAAATGAAATCAAGGAGAAAGAGTAAGATGACAAGATTGAACCCGCTTGACATAGCTGCTTTTGAAAAGTTTTTATTAGAGCAGGACAATTTTTTGATAGTTTCTCACGTTAACCCTGATGGAGATGCTGTATCTTCATCTTTGGCTATCGGATATATTCTAAAATCGCTAAATAAAAAATTTGTTATCGTAAATCAGGATCCTTATCCAAAAAGATTCACTTTTTTAAAAAAATACGATTTGCTAAAACTTGCTTCAGAAATTACTGATAAATTCACTAATGTAATCACGGTTGATACTGCCGATATAAATCGTCTTGGTGAGGCCGAACAGTTAATAGCAGCTAAAAGTACAATTGTGAATATCGATCACCATCTGTCAGGTAGCCAATACGGTGACATTAATCTTGTAATAACAACAGCTGCTTCAACAACTGAAGTGATTTACCGGTTGGCAAAAGCACTAGATTTCGAATTTACGAAGGAGTTTGCCGAGTACATCTATACTGGCTTATTAACTGATACTGGTGGCTTCCGCTATGCTAATACAGCTCCTGATACATTGCAACTGGCTGCTGAACTGGCTACGCACGGCATAAAACCTGGCGAGCTTGCTGACCGCTCTCTCGAGAAGATTTCACTTAGATATCTAAAAGGACTCAAGGTTGTTCTCAACAATATTGAATTTTACGAAAATGAGACGATTATTGGTAGCTTGCTTGACTACAAAAGCTTAAAAAAATTAGATGATGAGGCAGATGGCATCGTTAGTTTATTACGCAATATTGATAACGTTGATATTAGTTTTCTAATTAAGGAAGATAACCCTGGAAAATACCGTGTAAGCCTTAGATCAAATAAAATGGTAGATGTTAGTCAAGTCGCTGCTGAATTTGGCGGTGGAGGGCATTTTAACGCGTCTGGGTTTTCTTATGAAGGCGATTTAGCTGTTTTAAAGGATAGAATCGTTGCAAAAGTAGTCGATTATAAGAAAAATAAAGGGATTGAGCTAGTTGAGTAATTTACACGGGATTATACCGATATATAAGGAAAGCGGAATGACATCACATGATGTAGTTTATCGGGTTAGGCGTATTACTGGAGCAAAAAAGGTGGGTCATACTGGAACGCTCGACCCAGATGCAACTGGTCTACTTTTAATCGCATTTGGAGATGCAACTAGGATTTCTGATTATTTAATTGACCAGATGAAAGTATACCGCGCAGAGTGTTGTTTAGGTATTTCGACCACTACAGAAGATGCTACCGGAGAAGTGATTGAGCAGATTAGTTTTAAACAGCCTGACATCCGCCAGATAAAAGAAGTTCTTAATAGTTTTATCGGGAGTTACGATCAAATTCCACCAATGTATTCGGCAATAAAAGTTGACGGACAGCCGCTCTACAAACTTGCAAGAAAGGGCGAACACCACGCGCGTTCACCACGAGTTGTAGAGATATATGATATTCATTTAAATGACTATTCTGCGCAAGCTGGACGCGTAATCATTGATTTTACTGTAAGCTGTTCCAAAGGCACTTATATTAGAACACTTTCTGTTGATATTGGTAAACGTTTAGGTTTACCTGCTCATATGTCAAAGTTGGAGCGTAGCGCAAGCGGTAAATTTAATATAGATCAGGCGTATAGCCTGGCTGAATTGGAACAGATTTTTTGTGAAGGTGAACTAAATGATATACTCATTCCGTTAAATGAGGCGCTGAGTGAGTTTTCTGCTATTGCAGTAAGCGATGAGGTCGTCGTGAATTCGGTTTATAATGGGAAACAGTTATTTCTTGATGAGATTACTGATGCAATGGAGAATCATCAACCGGTTAAAATTTTAAACGAAAATAATCAGTTAGTAGCGCTATATCACTTAACTGCAGAAAATAAATTTATGCCAATAAAAGTATTTAAATATGGTGGAGCCAATGGACACAATTAAAATTAATTACCCGATTACAGGAAAAGAGTTTACAAAAAGTACCGTCGCGATTGGCTCATTTGACGGCGTTCATTTAGGTCACCAAAAGGTGATTAATGCCGCTAAAACCTTAGCCAATCAGTCAGGAACAAAGCTTGCGGTGATGATTTTTGATCCGCATCCACTTGATATTATTGATACTACAAACTCTCCAGAGAAAATTACACCAACGGCAAACAAGCTCAAACAGTTAGAAAGAATTGGTGTTGAAATCTGCTATATTATGAACTTTACTGAGGAATTTGCGTTATTATCTGATCAGGAATTTACAACACAAATTCTTGCTAAAATGAATTTCGGTGGTGTGGTTGTTGGGTTTGACTTCCGCTATGGAAAACGAGGAAAGGGTGCGGCGGAAAATTTAAAAAAATATGCCAAAGAAAACAATTTGTTTAAAGTAGAAATTGTTGATGCATTTATGATTGATCAAATAAAGGTTAGTAGCTCACGGATACGTAGTCTTCTTTTAGACGGCAAGGTTGAGGAGGCTAACAAACTACTCGGCAGACCTTTTAATATTGAAGGTGTAGTTGTTAAAGGGGAGCAACGTGGAAGAACGATTGGTTATCCGACGATTAATTTAGCACTAAAGGAAGAATACATTGGGCTATTAAACGGCGTTTATGTGGTTAGAGCATATATTGATTGTAAATCATATTATGGTGTGATGAACGTGGGAAGTAGACCAACTTTTTATGAAAACCCTGCTGACATCACCTATGAAATACACTTACTCGATTTTAATCAGGATATTTACGGCAAAGAGCTTGAAGTAGATGTGCTCAACTTTTTACGTAAAGAGAAACGTTTTGAAGAGCTTGAGACGCTTAAAATAGCCATCGAGGAAGACATTAGGAAAATGGAAGCATATGTTTCTTTACTTTATCAGAAGTAGTGTGTTATAATTCGAATGTTGTTTAGACATAAACTACTAAGCATACCCTGCACTAGGATTAACGATTCTCCAACGTTTATCTTGGTTAGGGACAAAAATATTAAGGAGGATATTACAATGGCATTATCACAAGAAAAGAAGCAAGAAATTATTAAGGAGTATCGTATTCATGAAAGCGATACTGGTTCACCAGAGATTCAAATTGCAATACTTACTGACAGGATTGATTACCTAAACGAACACCTGCGCGTTCACAAAAAAGACCACCACTCACGTCGCGGATTGCTTAAAATGGTTGGTAGTCGTCGTCACTTATTAAATTATTTAAGAGATAATGATATAGCTCGTTATCGCGAGATAATTGGTAAACTTGGTTTACGTAGATAACGCTGTAACTAAAAAGCGGGTTTACCCCGCTTTTTTAAATATCTAAAAGAATGAACTTGTTTTAATGAAGGGAGATAGTTTAATCAATGGAAAAGCGGATATTTGAATATATTCTTAATGGTAAAAAACTGATTTTTGAAACAGGTGAGTTGGCTAAGCAAGCGACGTCATCAGTATTAGTGCGTTATGCTGATTCTGTTATACTAGTTGCTGTTACAGCTTCAAACGAAGCTAAGGACATAGATTTTTTCCCGCTCACTGTAAATTATGAGGAGCGCCTTTATGCGGTAGGCAAAATCCCGGGTGGTTTTATTAAAAGAGAGGGGCGACCAAGCGAGAAAGCTACTTTGGCATCTAGGTTAGTTGATCGCCCGATTAGACCTTTATTCCCGGAAGGTTTTCGTAATGAGGTGCAGGTAAGCGCAACGGTTCTATCCGTTGATCAAGATGCTTCTACGGAAATTGCTGCCCTGCTTGGGACATCGCTAGCATTATCAATCTCTGATATTCCTTTTTCGGAGCCTATTGCAGGCGTAGAGGTTGGCTATGTTGATAACAAACTTATAATTAATCCAAATGTTGAAGAGGCTGAGAAAAGTCAAATTAGTTTAACTGTTGCTGGCACAAAAAATGGAATTAACATGGTTGAAGCTGGCGCTAACATGGTTTCTGAAGAACTAATGCTTGAAGCGATTTTGTTTGGACATGAAGAAATAAAAAGGCTTGTTGCCTTCCAAGAAAAAATAGTTGCTGAAATCGGTAAAGCTAAACGTGAAGTTACACTTTATTCAATCGATGCTGATATTAAAAATTCTGTTACTGAATATGCTAAAGCTAGATTGGTCGATGCAATTCAAATTAAGGATAAACAGGAACGTGCAACTGCAGTCGAAGCGATAAATGTTGATACAATTAATTATTTTGCAGAACAATATGCTGAGAAAATCGGACAAGTAAAAGAGTCCCTGGAAGAGATTCTGCGCGATGAAGTGAGAAGACTAATTCTTGAGGAAAAAGTACGTCCTGACGGTAGAAAACTTGACGAAATCCGTCCAATTTCAACTGCGGTTGGTATTTTGCCAAGGCCACACGGGTCAGGATTATTTACGCGAGGACAGACACAAGCTCTTAGTATCTGCACCTTAGGCGTTTTAGCTGATATGCAGAAACTTGATGGGTTAGACCTTGAAGAGACAAAAAGATTTATGCATCATTACAATTTCCCACCATACAGTGTAGGCGAAGCACGCCCTGCACGTGCGCCAGGAAGAAGAGAAATTGGGCATGGTGCACTAGGTGAGAAAGCACTTGATCCAATAATTCCATCTGAAGATGATTTCCCTTACACTATTCGTGTTGTTTCAGAAGTGTTGGAATCTAACGGCTCATCTTCACAAGCTAGTATCTGTGCTAGTACACTTGCTTTAATGCAGGCGGGGGTACCAATTAAAGCCCCTGTAGCCGGTATTGCTATGGGACTAGTTAAAGAGGCTGACAAAACAGCTGTGCTAACTGATATCCAAGGTTTAGAGGATCATCTTGGTGATATGGACTTTAAAGTAGCTGGTACCGCTGATGGAATAACTGCATTACAAATGGACATTAAAATTGATGATATTAATCGTTCGATTTTAGAAACGGCGTTAGAACAGGCGAAACAGGGCAGATTATTTATATTAAATAAAATGGCAGAAACGATTACTGCGCCTAATCGCGAACTATCCGAATACGCTCCAAAAATAATTACAATCAGGATTGACCCAGATAAAATTCGTGACGTTATTGGACCAAGCGGACGTATTATCAATCAAATTATCGATGAAACAGGTGTTAAAATCGATATTGAACAAGATGGTCGTGTATATATCGCATCACAAGACTTGGCTCAGAATGAAAAAGCTAAACTTATTATCGAGGGACTTGTAAGGGAGCCAATTGTTGGCGAAACCTACCTCGGAACAGTTAAGAGAATTGAGAAGTTTGGTGCTTTTGTTGAAATATTCTCTGGAAAAGAAGGATTAGTCCACATTTCGCAACTTGATAACAAGCGTGTTGAAAATGTTGAAGATATTGTTAATATCGGCGACTCAATCATGGTAAAACTAACGGAAATTGATAATCAGGGACGCCTCAACCTTTCTAGAAAAGCAGCTTTGAAGGATAACCAGACAGAAGACCAAGATAAAAAGTAGTATCTAAAAAGTCAGGTTAGCTAATCTGGCTTTTTCTATAACTTGATATTTGCATAATTGAGAAATCATTTTAAATTTGATATATTTAATTAAGTTATAATTGTAAATTTTAGGAGGGACTAGATGATTATTCAACATAAACTTAAGAACGGACTTCGTGTAATGGTTGAAGAGATTTCTGGTGTCCGTTCTGTAGCGATCGGTGTTTGGATAAATACAGGCTCGCGGAATGAAACTTCTGATATCAATGGTGTTTCCCACTTCATTGAGCACCTATTATTTAAGGGAACTGAAAAACGTAATGCAAAAGAAATTGCTGCAAGTATTGATAATATTGGTGGCTATCTTAATGCTTTTACGTCAAAGGAGCAAACTTGTTACTATGTACGAGTAATGGACCAGCATGTTGAAATTGGGCTTGATTTACTGGCTGATATGCTCTTCAATTCCTTGTTTGACGTCAATGAGATTGAACGTGAGAGAAACGTTGTTCTAGAGGAAATTAAGATGTATGAGGATACTCCTGATGATCAGATTCATGATCTAATCTCTGCTTGTGCCTACGATGGTAACTCACTTGGTTATTCCGTACTTGGACAAGAAAGTTCTTTAAGTAATTTAACACGCGATAAAATTCTCGACTATATGCAACGTAGATACAATTTTGATAATATTGTAATTTCGATTGCAGGAAACGTTGATAGTAACGTAATCACTTTGGTTGAAAAATATTTTGGGTTGTACAATATCAGTGGTAAGGAAAATAGTATCAGCCCAGCCGTATTTGGCGGAAATTTTTTGTTGAAAGAAAAGGATACTGAACAAGCCCATATTGCACTGGCTTTTCCAGGATTACCTGTTGATTCTGAATCGATTTACACACTAAATTTACTAAATAATCTGTTTGGTGGCAGTATGAGTTCAATGCTCTTTCAAGAGGTCCGTGAAAAACGCGGTTTGGCTTATTCGATTTTCTCTTATCATTCTGCTTTTAAAGATACCGGTCAGTTTACAATCTATGCTGGCACTAACCCGACTAAAATCGATGAGGTTATTGAAGTCATTTATGAAGTTATCGATAAGACACTAAATTGCGAAATTACTGAAAAAGAGGTTGAGAACGGTAAAGAACAAATGAAAGGTGCCCTAGTTCTTGGATTAGAGAGTACTACTAATCGGATGATTACGCTCGGCAAAAACGAGATAAATTTAAGGAAACATTCAGAGATTGACGAAATTATTCGCAAGATTGATGCAATTAATTTAGAAGGGTTTAATAAAACCTTACATAAGATTTTTGCAAATGAATATTCTGCTGCTCTTATCGGACCAATGTCGACATTGCCAAGCAGTTTAAGGAGTGATTACTTTGCTGGTGGTAAAAATTAAAAGAGATGAAGAAAACAGCGACCTGCCCTTACCAACAAAAATGTCAGAAGGGGCAAGCGGTTATGATATATTTGCAGCGGTGAAGGAAAATGTAGTTATTAAGCCGGCTGAGATTGCGCTGATTCCAACAGGGTTTTCCTTAGAGATCCCTGCTGGTTACGAGGCACAAATCAGACCGCGTAGCGGCCTAGCTATTAAACACGGGATATCATTAGTTAACACCCCGGGCACGATTGATGCTGACTATCGTGGTGAAGTTAAATTAATCATTATAAATCATGGTCAAGACGCATTTACAATTAAACGCGGAGACCGGGTTGCTCAGATGGTTTTTGTTGAACTTCCGGCGATTCGGTTGGTTGAAGATGACGAATTGAAGCTGACAGATAGAGGCGCTGGCGGATTTGGTCATACAGGTTTATAGATAAATCGTTAATTATAGACAATTACACTGGGAGGCAAGCAAAATGCAAATAAAAGAAAAATATAATGTCGCGATCGTTGGTGCGACAGGTGTTGTAGGCTCAAATATCTTAAGACTATTAGAAGAGCGGGATTTTCCGGTTAAAACGATTAAGCTATTGTCATCTGCTCGTTCTAAAGGAATTATTATTAAATTTAAAGGCATAGATGTGGTCGTTGAAGAGGCGACTAAAGATAGTTTTAAAGACATCGACATCGCTTTTTTTAGTGCTGGTGGTGGCGTTAGTAAGGAACTTGTCCAACATGCGGTAAACGCTGGTGCTACTGTTATTGACAATACAAGCGCTTTTCGCATGGATGATGATATTCCTTTAATTGTACCAGAAGTTAATCCGCTGGCAATTAAAGGTAATTCAAAATTAATCGCTAACCCAAATTGCTCTACAATACAGATGGTTGTGGCACTTAAACCGCTTTACGACAAATTCGGAATTAGCCGAATTATTGTATCTACCTACCAAGCAGTGTCAGGCGCCGGAACTTTGGCTATGAACGAAACTATTCAACAGAGCAAACAAGTACTTAATAACGACAAAGTTTCGATGAACGTTCTTCCGGTAAGTTCTTTACCTGTTAAGAAACAGATCGCATTTAATGTTATACCACAAATCGATCAGTTTGCTGAAAACGGTTTTACACTCGAGGAACTTAAAATGATTAACGAAACTAGGAAAATTTTCGCTGATGACAGTATCAAAATCACTGCTACCTGTGTGCGAGTACCAGTAATTCATGGACACTCTGAATCTGTATATGTTGAGTTAGATAAAGATTTTACAATCAATGAGATCAGAGAAGCACTTGCTAATGCTCCTGGAGTTATTCTGATGGATAACCCTAGTGCACAAGAATACCCAACTGCAGCCGAAACTGCTGGTAAATTATCTGTTTTCGTTGGTCGTGTTCGCAAAGATCTCGATAGTGAACGCGGACTAAATTTATGGATTGTAACGGATAATCTGATTAAGGGTGCTGCTTGGAATGCTGTTCAAATTGCTGAGTTGATTGCTTATGATGCCAAATAAAAAGATCATTGTCCAAAAATATGGCGGTTCTTCACTAATTGACTTAACAACACGTGAAAAGGTGATTACTCATATTAAGTGTGCGCTTAGCGATGAATATAAATTGGTAATCGTTGTATCGGCAATGGGCCGTGAGGGTGATCCATATGCTACAGATACTTTTATTGAACATATTCAACGAAATGGAAACATGCTTAAAAGTCGTGAATTTGATCTATTGCTAAGTTGTGGTGAGATTATTTCAGCCACTACTTTAAGTAGCATGCTTAATGCTAGGGAGATTGATAATGTCGTCTTAACAGGTGGGCAAGCAGGAATTATTACTGATGGTAATTTTGCCAATGCTAAAATTAAGCGAGTTGACACTACTCGTCTGCTTGATGAACTTGCCAAATATGATGTTGTGATTGTTGCCGGTTTTCAAGGGGTGACAGAAAACGGTGATATTACAACTTTAGGGCGCGGGGGCTCTGACACTACTGCGACAGCTCTCGGAGTTGCGCTTGCTGCTGAATATATAGATATCTTTACTGACGTTGTTGGTATAATGTCTGCTGACCCGCGCATTGTCAAAAATGCTGAACGACTTTTAGAGGTAACTTATGAAGAAATCTGTAACTTAACTAATCAAGGTGCCAAAATAATTCATCCGCGCGCCGTTGAAATTGCAATGGAGAAAAATATTCCGATCCGTGTGCGCTCAACTTTTGATAAGAGCGATGGAACTTTAGTTACTACAAAAGAATCTCTTAAAGATTATAGTGTTAATACCGCTAGGAGTGATAGAATAATAACAGGTATTACCTCGATTTCAAATTTAGTGCAAGTGAAGCTTAATGTTGACGACGAAACCAATAATAAACGAATTCTCTTTTTTAAGACATTAGCCGATAACCAAATAACTATTGATTTTATTAACATTTCTTTTAACGAGGTTACTTTTACGGTTGCTAAGCATGACCTTGTTAAACTTGCTGAAATTATGTCAGAAAAGGGTTATAAACCGTTGATTCGCTATAATTGTTCAAAAGTATCGATTGTCGGCGCAGGAATCGCTGGTGTACCTGGATTAATGGCACAGATTAGCGATATACTAAATAAAGAAAAAATTGAAGTAATTCAATCAAGCGATTCGCACACTTCGATTGGAGTACTGATAAATACCACTGATTTAGCAAAGACAATTAATGCTTTACATGCTAAATTTTATGTTATGTGAGGAGTGAAGAGATGGATTTTGGTAGATTAATGACTGCTATGGTTACACCCTTTAACGAGAATTTAGAAATCGATTATGATGTTCTCGTTCAGTTGGTTGAGCATTTAATTGCTACAAAAACTGAAACTATTGTCGTTTCTGGAACAACGGGCGAATCACCAACACTTTCTGATGAGGAAAAATTAAATTTATTTGCCGAAGTAGTTAAACTTGCAAAGGGTAGGATAAAGGTAATTGCTGGAACTGGCTCCAACGACACAAACAAGACGATTCGTTTTACAAAAGAAACGGAAAAAACCGGTGTTGATGGAATTATGTTAGTTACACCATATTATAACAAGCCTTCACAAGAGGGGCTATACAATCACTTTAAATCCGTAGCGATGGAATCTAAACTACCTATTATGATTTACAATATTCCAAGTAGAGCAGGTATTAATATTAAAGCCGAAACGATAATCAGGTTATCAAAAATTGATAATATCTTTGCTGTAAAAGAGGCAAGCGGTGATATTGTACAGATAAGTGAGATTATCAAGTATACGGACGACAATTTCTATCTTTATAGTGGTGACGACAAATTTAATCTGCCAGTGCTCGCTGTGGGCGGTTATGGTAGTGTTAGCGTTGCGAGCCATGTTGTTGGGAAACAGCTTAGCGAAATGACAAACAGTTTTGTGCAAGGCGACATCGTTAATGCTATGGCAATTCATTTAAAGTTAATTAATCTATTTGAGGGTATATTTATTACCTCTAATCCATCACCGATTAAGGATCTATTAATTCAGAACGGAATTAATGTCGGTGGTGTACGGCTGCCTTTAATGAGCGTGAATGCTGAACAGTCTAATATATTGCGCGAAATTTATAAGAAAGCCATTGAGACCTAGAAAAAGACTGATAAACACAGAAGGAGATGAAATATTGAGTAAAAATAAGGGAAAGCTGAAATTTTATGCTTTGGGCGGACTAGGTGAAATCGGGAAGAATATGTATGTCTTCGAATATGAAGATGACATTGTCATAGTTGATGCTGGATTAAAATTCCCGGAAGAGGATTTATTGGGTATCGACATTGTAATACCTGATATTTCGCATTTAATTGAAAACAAAGAGAAGGTGAAGGGAGTTCTCCTAACACACGGTCACGAAGACCATATTGGTGCTCTTAGCTATATTTTAAGACATATACAGATGCCGATATACGGTACTAGGCTCACTTTGGGTTTATTAGAGAGCAAACTTCGTGAAGCAAAAATTTTCAAACAGGCTAATTTAATTGAGATTAATGGCGATTCGGAGTTAAAACTTGGTATATTTAATATATCTTTTTTTAATACAAATCACAGTGTCCCTGGATCAGTTGGAGTTGTTATCGATACACCTGAAGGTGTAGTTGTTCAGACAGGTGACTTTAAATTTGACTTTACGCCTGTTGATAACCAAATGCCAGATATTCGAAAAATGGCGGCCATTGGTGAAAAAGGGGTACTTTTATTATTATCGGATAGTACAAATTCGGAACGCGAAGGGTATACATTATCTGAGCGTTTGGTTGGTGAGTCGTTAAACGAGGTATTTAGAAAGGCCGAACAACGCATAATAATTGCGACTTTTGCTTCGAATATTCATCGCATTCAGCAAGTTGTTGATGCTGCTTGTACTTTTGATAAAAAAATAGCGATTGTTGGGCGAAGTATGATTAACGTGATAGGTATCGGTCGCGACCTAGGTTATTTACACATACCAGAAGATATGATAATTGATATAGAAGATATTAATAAACTTGCTTTGAACGAAGTAGTTATCTTGTCAACAGGTAGCCAAGGTGAACCGATGTCAGCGCTTGCTAGAATGGCTCGAGGTAACAATCGACAAATTGACATCTTGCCTGGTGATACTGTAATTCTTGCTGCAACGCCGATTCCAGGGAATGAAAAATCGGTTGCTAGGACCGTTGACCAATTGTTTAAGATTGGTGCAAAAGTTATTTATGCTAGCAATTCAAGTTCTCTAGTTCACGTATCTGGTCATGCTAGCAAAGAAGAACTGAAATTAATGTTAAGTTTAATGAAACCAAAATATTTTATTCCGATTCATGGGGAATACAGGATGTTAAAGATTCATTCCGATTTAGCCGAGCTGATGGGAGTGGAGAGAAAGAATATATTCATTCTTGATAATGGTGATTCTATTGAAATTTCTGATGGGATTGCGAAACGCGCCGCTAAAGTAACTACAGGAAGCATTTTAATAGATGGCCTAGGGGTTGGCGACGTTGGCAATATAGTTTTACGTGATCGCCGTCTACTTTCGCAGGATGGTATTCTCGTCGTTGTCGTCACTTTGGCAAAAGGTAGTTCCAAGATACTTTCTGGACCAGATATCGTATCACGTGGATTTGTTTACGTTCGTGAATCTGAAGAACTGCTTGATGAAGCGAATCGTGTGGTAACTAATACTATTAATAGATTACTTGATGGAAATATTACTGAATGGTCAGTAATTAAAAACGATGTTCGGGATGATCTGGGTAAGTTTTTGTTCGATAAAACACGACGAAAACCAATGATTTTACCGATAATTATGGAAGTATAATCTGGTAAAAATTTGATAGACAGGTGAAATAGATGGCGAAAAAACGGGATTCTAAAAAACGGCAAGAATTAATCAAAAATATAAAATATGAATTTATCGGCATATTGCTGTGGACATTAATGTTAATTGAACTATTCAAGCTAGGAATAGTTGGTAACG
>CAZMPM010000019.1:0-22871 GCA_964568525.1 uncultured Caryophanales bacterium | reverse complement strand
ACTATTGAAAGAATGCCTTCTTTCTTATCTAAAGACACTCTTTCAATTTCCGTATCAGTTAATTCATAGAGGATTTCCTCCGGTAACTGCGTATTTTTTATTAAGTTGTCAAAGGCAATTCTACCCATATCGTTCATAAGAACTCCTTAGACCAATTTTTTACCTATAATATCTTCAATTTCCTTAACCAGTTCAACATATAACTGATCCTCTTTCACCTTGCGAATAATTTCGCCATTACGGAAGATAATACCTTGACCAGAACCGCCGGCCACACCAACATCTGCCTCTCGTGCTTCACCAGGTCCGTTTACAACACAACCCATGATTGCAATCTTAAGCGGTCTATCTATCTGCTCCAGTAAAAGTTCTACTTTATTAACTAACCCAACCAAATCGATTTCTGTCCTTCCACAAGTTGGGCAGGATATAATAGTAGGACTATCATTTCGTATTTCAAGATTTTTCAATATCTCTTTTGCAATTTTAATCTCTGGGACAGGATCCCCAGTTAAAGAAACGCGAATTGTATCACCTATCCCCTGCGCAAGTACTGTACCAATGCCAACAGCAGACTTAATGCTGCCAGAAAAATATGTGCCGGCTTCAGTAACTCCGACATGCAAAGGATAGTTTCTTATTGACGCCATAATTTGATATGCTTCAATCATCATTGGTACATTAGAGCTTTTTAAAGAGATACAAATATTCGTATAATCCAGATTTTCAAGGATATTAATATGGTTTAATGCGGAATCCACTAACCCTTTAGCAGTAGGTTTGCCATCTCTTTGTAGAATTTCCTTCTCAATCGAACCAGAATTAATCCCTATCCGTATCGGTATATTTTTAACGCGGCAGGCTTCCACAACAGCTTTAACCTTCTCTTCTGAACCAATATTGCCAGGATTGATTCTGATTTTATCAATACCATGCTCGATTGCAGCAAGTGCTAAACGATAGTCAAAATGAATATCTGCAACTAGTGGTATGTTAGTTTTTTGTTTAATTTGCGAGATAGCGTCTGCTGCAGCAAAATCATTTATTGCAAGCCGCACGATTTGGCAGCCAGCAGCAGCCAAGTCATTAATCTGTTTAACAGTGCCCTCAATATCGCTAGTAACGGTTGACGTCATTGATTGAATCACAACATCGCTTTGTCCTCCAATTTGGACTCCGCCAACAAAAATCGGTTTTGTATCATACCTATTAAACATTTTATCACCTCATTGCATAATGTTAGAAAAATTTAGCTATGTCGTTAATCGTTACAACAATAATCAGCAACATAAGAAAAGCGAAGCCCAAGAAATGGATAAAACCCTCTTTTTCCAGAGCTACTGGTTTACCTCTAACTCCTTCGGCAACTAAGAAAAGCAATCTACTACCGTCTAATGCAGGGATTGGTAATAAGTTAAAAAAGCCAAGGTACAAGCTTAAGACTGCTGTCCAATTCATTAGTGAAATTAACCCAGCTTTAGCAGCGTTGCTTGATATTTGGAATATACCAACCGGTCCAGCTAAATCATCCATGTCAACTTTACCAGTAAAAAGCATTTTAAAGCTGTCTATAATAAGAATAATCCATTTTTTGATCTCATCAAAGCTAGTGGTTATCGCCTTTCCTAAGCCAATTTTTTCATATACACTGCCAGTCATTACACCAATCCGCCCAGCACCATTATCTAAAACAGGTGTAATCGGAATATCCATTTTCAAGCCATTTCTCTCAATATTTAATGTTACTTCAACTCCCGAAGATGCTTGTAGTTTTTCAATTAAAGCATTTGCGGTGTCATATGTTTGGTTATTAATACCGGTAATCTTATCAGCAACTTGCAACTGAGCCTGTTCCGCGGCAGAATTTTCGATTACTTCAATAATCATTACTTCATTTGTTGGTGCACCAACGATCAATGCAATTGCAAAAAACAAAATTAAAGCTAACGCAATATTGAATAACGGGCCACTTACAATACTCAAAAGGCGAGTTGAGACAGGTTTGGAAATAAATTGTCTCGACTTAGGAGCTATTTGAACCGACGTTTTTTCCTTATGCACAATCGCATTTTCAGCAACAGTGTAGCGTATTTCTTCGCCAGCAAGATTAGTGCCGGAAACAAACAAGTCTTCATTGAAATCATACTGATTTAAAGTAATAGTATCGTGTTCCTTCGGATTGAAATAAATGTCAGTTAACAAACCATCTCTTAACTCCACTCCGTAGCTCATACCGGTTTTTAGATCGTACAAGTGGTCATCACTGGTCGCCATATTTACATATGCGCCGATTGGTAGTAACCGCAATGAGTACTTTGTCTCACCTTTTACAAAAGAAAATATTTTTGGCCCCATTCCAATGGAAAACTCACGCACTAATACGCCCGCGCGTTTAGCAAAAACAAAATGTCCAAGTTCATGCACAAATAGCATCAGAAAAAATGCAATTGCAATTTGCAGGATTATCAATAAAGTAGAAATATTTTCCATCCCCCTATTTTTTGATTAAAGCATCAGCTTGAAGTCGTGCCCATCTATCGGCGCTTATAATCTCCGCCAAATCCGGCTCAATAATATTTTGATGCTGATTTAGTACTTCTTCAATAATCTTTTCGATTGTTAGAAAAGGAATTTTTTCGTCAATAAAAGCTGCAACCGCTACTTCATTAGCAGCGTTGAAAACTGCTGGAGTTGTCCCCCCAGCAAATCCACTTTGATACGCAAGTTTAAGGGCTGGGTAACGTTCATATGAAGGTTTTCTAAAAGTTAGCTCACTAACATTAGAGAAATCTAGTACTTTAACATTAAGATTGATTCTTTCTGGATAAGTCAAAGCATATTGTATCGGCAACCTCATATCAGGAAGACT
Organism: uncultured Caryophanales bacterium; assembly: GCA_964568525.1. Classification (GTDB taxonomy): domain Bacteria; phylum Bacillota; class Bacilli; order Tepidibacillales; family Tepidibacillaceae; genus CAYZPB01. Next base: position 20,002 of record CAZMPM010000019.1, on the reverse strand, counting down.
AAGTTGAGCAATAATTGATTTATCCACATACTGAACCATTGAATGAATAATGCTTTCCGGATGAATGACTACTTCAATCTGTTCATACGGTATTCCAAACAACCAATGTGCTTCAATTACCTCTAATCCTTTATTCGCCATAGTTGCAGAGTCAATCGTAATCTTAGCGCCCATACTCCAATTAGGATGACGCAACGCATCTGCAACAGTTACATTTGCAAGTTCAGTTCTAATTTTATCACGAAAAGAGCCGCCAGAAGCAGTTATAATTAACTTCTCAACACTTTTAATACTTTCGCCATTAAGAGCTTGGAAAATCGCAGAATGCTCGCTATCAATTGGTAATAGCTTAACTTCATACTGTTTCACAAGATCCATCACAAGCTGACCACCTACTACCAAACTCTCTTTGTTCGCCAAACCAACTGTTTTGCGAGCTTCTATCGCGGAGATGGTGGGTAACAGTCCAATACTTCCAACTAAAGCGTTTAAAACGAAATCTGCGGCTTCAAATGAAGCAATTGTAGTTAACCCTGCTTCTCCAGAAACGACTGTTACAAGATTATTCAGGCTACTTGCCAATTTATCCGCCAGAGATTGGTTGGCAACAGATACAATTTTAGGTCTAAATTTAATAATTTGCTTTTCCAGTAGATCAAGATTATGACCAGCCGACAAAGCAACAACATTAAATATTTCACTATTCTGTTCAATTACCTCGAGTGCTTGGACGCCGATGGAACCTGTTGAGCCAAGTATTGCGATGTTCTTTTTCACTTTAATCATCCTTTGGGAACTAAATAAATAGAAGTACGATGTAAATCACAAAGAATACTAATATTAGGCTATCAAATCGGTCAAGGATTCCGCCATGACCTGGAAGCAAGTCACCTGAATCCTTAACATTTTTGATCCGTTTTAATGCCGATTCAACTAAATCACCAGACTGCCCAATTACGGAAATTACGATAGCAATAAGAACTAAGACGAAAATACTTGCTTCCGGAAATAAGAAGCCGAATGCTAGAGCAATCATAAAAGCAAAAAAAATCCCGCCTAATGCACCCTCGATCGATTTTTTCGGACTAATTGCTGGAGACAGTCGATTTTTCCCAAATGTACTTCCAATAAAGAACGCCCCAATATCAGTGCCCCAAACAATCGCTAAAACAAAGAGAACTAATAATAAACCATCTTCCATCAATCGTACCTCTAATATAGCAACAAGACTAAAAGTCAAATAAATTACACCTAGTGTAAGATATGCTATCCGATCGAAGTTTATATGGTTTTTTGTAAAAATTAATATAAAAAAATACCCGACAATCATCGCTAATATAATTGCAAATGAGTTAGTGCCATCTATAAAGATATTATCAATAAAAATGAGTGTTATAGCGAGTAATCCCCATATACTCTCAATCGATAACATCTTAAATTCATACATACGTATGTATTCATGATAACCAGCTGCAGCTATTAAAAAAATAAATATCGAAAATGGGAGTCCGCCAATCACGAGCAAGATTAAAAGAATAGCTGCTCCGATAATTGCAGTAATAACTCGACTCTTCATTTCATCACTCCTTTTATATGCCACCAAATCTTCTACTACGCTGTTGATATTCGACAATCGCAGTTTCAAACAGTTCGGGCGTAAAATCAGGCCAAAATACTTGCGTAAACCATAGCTCAGCATATGCAAGTTGCCAAATCAAAAAATTGCTAAGCCGTAATTCACCGCTAGTCCGAATCAATAACTCAGGATCAGGGTAACCAGCAGTAGTTAGATAATTCGAAAAAACACTTTCATTTAAGTCTTCAAGTCTAATTTTGTTTGCTGCTAATTCCTGTTGAATTTTTTTTGTTGCATCAAGAATCTCTGTCCGACCACCATAATTAAGCGCAAAATTAAGAATGGTTCCAGTATTCGTAGCTGTTTTTGAAGTAGCAGTATCAATCGCTTTAAGTGTATTTTCAGGTAGTTCCCCTAAACTACCTACAACTTTTATTTGCAGATTATTAGCGATTATTTCGTCCAGGTTTTCAATCAGAAATTGAGTCGGCAAATCCATCAAAAACTTCACTTCAGTTAATGGGCGCTTCCAATTATCAGTAGAAAAAGTAAAAAATGTAACAATCTCAATTCCAAGCTTATTAGCAGATTTTGCGATTTCAATCACCGTGTCCATTCCCGCTTTATGTCCCGCAATTCTAGGTAGCCCCTTAGCTTTTGCCCATCTGCCATTGCCATCCATAATTATCGCTACATGTTTGGGAACTTGCATCTGATTAATTGCAAGTTTTTTTGCATTCGATTCACTTTTAGCCTTTTCCATCAATCTAAGCGCCTCCGTATAGTATCACTTGACTATATTTCCATGATTTCCTGTTCCTTATGATCTGTAATATCGTCAATTTTAGCAACAAATTTATCTGTAACTTTTTGAATTTCGTCTAAAGTACGGTGGGAGTCATCTTCCGAAATCAGCTTTTCTTTCTCTTGTTTTTTTAGCTCATCGTTAACATCACGACGAATATTTCTAATAGCTACTTTGGCCTCTTCGCCCATTCGTTTAGCAATCTTAGATAGTTCTTTACGTCGCTCTTCAGTCAACATCGGAATATTAAGGCGAATTACCGTACCGTCATTGTTTGGTGTAAGTCCTAAATCAGACCTCTGTATCGCTTTTTCAATCTCCCCGATTGTTGTTTTATCCCACGGTTGAATTGAAATAGTTCGTACATCAGGTGTTGAAATGTTTGCCGCCTGTTTTAAAGGAGTTGTCACACCATAATACTCAAAGTGAATTGTATCTAGCAAAGATGCATTTGCACGGCCAGTACGAATTGTCGCCAAATCTCTTCTAAGAGAGTCAATCGCTTTTTCCATTCTTTCAGTTGTTTCGTCTATATACTGATTATTCATAATTAATCGCCTCCTATAATTGTACCAATTTTTTCACCACATATCACTTTTTTAATATTCCCTTCTTTAGAAATATTAAATACAATCATCGGTATTCGATTATCCATACTGAGCGATGATGCAGTGGAATCCATTACCCCAAGCCCATTCTGAATCACTTCCAAATATGTCAGAGTTTCATACATTGTTGCAGATGCATCAATTGAAGGATCACAAGAATAAACGCCATCAGTCTTATTTTTAGCCATTAAAATAACTTCGGCTTCAACCTCTGCTGCTCTTAACGCCGCTGCTGTATCAGTTGAAAAATAAGGATTACCAGTACCAGCAGCAAATATTACAACGCGTTTTTTCTCGAGATGACGAATTGCCCGACGTCTAATGTATGGTTCAGCAACTTGACGCATCTCAATTGAAGTTTGTAGTCTGGTAGGAACATTAATGCTTTCTAAAGAATCTTGTAGAGCTAAACCATTAATCACAGTTGCCAACATTCCCATGTAATCAGCAGTAGCCCGATCCATCCCTTCAGAACTGCCCGCTACACCTCGCCAAATATTACCACCACCGACGACGATACCAACCTCGACACTCATCTCAACAATCTCTTTTATCTGATTTGCAATGGAAGAGATAACACGCGGATCAATACCATAACCGACATCACCCGCTAATGCCTCGCCGCTTAATTTTAAAATAACTCTTTTATATTTTGTTTGCACCATAACAGTTGAACCTCCATTACAATTAATTTTAGTTATTTAAAAATAGGAACACTTGACGTGTTCCTATTAGTTCAGTGCTATCCATTAATTTGCGTCTGAGTATCCACAACACATTCACAGCTTTTCTTCTCTAAACCGTCGCCTAATTGGAATCTTACAAAACGTCTAATATTAATGTTTTCGCCGATTACAGCGATCTTTTCTTTTAGAAGATCTTCAATCGATTTGTCTGTATCTTTAATAAACGGTTGTTCTAATAAACATACTTCTTTATAAAATTTTTCAACTCTACCTTCAACCATTTTTCCAATGATATTCGCTGGTTTTCCCTCATTTATTGCTTGTTGATGCAGAATATCACGTTCTTGCTGAACTACTTCTGCAGGAACTTCATCTCTGCTTACATAAAGTGGGTTTGCCGCCGCAATTTGCATAGCAACATCTTTAACAAAAGTTTTAAACGCATCAGTTTTGGTAACGAAGTCAGTTTCACAGTTTACCTCAACTAATACACCAATTCTACCTTCGCCATGTATATATGACTCAACAAGTCCTTCACTAGCAGCTCTGCCAGCTTTCTTGTCAGCCAATGCAACTCCTCGTTCACGTAAGATAACAATAGCCTTTTCAATGTCGCCATTGGCTTCGACAAGGGCTTTTTTACACTCCATCATACCAACACCAGTTTTTTCACGTAGTTCTTTAACCAATGTAGCACTAATTTCCATTTGTTTGCCTCCTTATTTTCAAGTTCCTATCCTATTATTATAGACTACTATAAAAAATAGGTGGCGAGCTAGTTGCTCTAATCTCACCTATTTTATCTCATCATTTTAAGCTTCTTCTATAATTTCGTCTGTTAATGCTTCAGAAAATTCGATTTCTTCAACAATAGTTTCAGTTTCAGCAACAACTGCCTCTTTTTTTGGTTTAGCTGCTTTAACAACTTTTGCTTCAGGTTTTTCAGTTTCTTCAACTGACTCGCCTTCTGAAACTCCCTCTTTACCTTCAATAACTGCATCAGCGATTCTTGCAGTTATTAACTTTACGGCTCTGATTGCGTCATCGTTCCCAGGTATTACATAATCGATCTCATCAGGGTCACAGTTAGTATCAACAATTCCCACGATTGGTATTTTCAGTTTTCTCGCCTCAGCAATTGCAATTCTTTCTTTGCGAGGGTCAATAACGAAAAGAGCACCAGGTAATTTTTTCATTTCTTTGATTCCACTAAGAAATTTCTCTAAACGTTCCATTTCTTTTTTCAAGATAATTACTTCTTTTTTGGGTAAAACTTCAAAAGTTCCTTTAGCTTCCATCGTTTCAAGTTCTTTTAAACGATTAATTGATTTTTGGATTGTTTCGAAGTTTGTTAAAGTACCGCCAAGCCATCTCTGATTAATATAGAAGCTGTCAGAACGAATTGCTTCATCCTTGACCGCCTCTTGTGCTTGTTTCTTAGTACCAACGAATAAAACCGTTTTGCCGGATGCAGATAATTCTTTCAAAAAATTATAAGCCTCGTCAATTTTCTTAACCGTTTTTTGTAAATCAATAATATAAATACCGTTTCTTTCTGTAAAGATATAGCGATCCATCTTAGGATTCCAGCGGCGAGTTTGATGTCCAAAATGTACACCTGCTTCTAACAGCTGTTTCATAGATATTACTGCCATATCCTTCACCTCCCTTTGGTTTCTCCTCCACTAAGTTCATAATTAATTACGACTGTTCCCAGCACCATAATTAAATCCCTTAATGTGTGTTTTTTCACCTAAATAATATAACATAAACACGAATAGTTTGCAAGAAGCTAAGCTTTATTTGTGATAATTATAGCGCTTCAATTCAGCAAATAATTTATCGTTATTTACTCTAATATATGTGCCTTTCATCCCTAATGATCGTGTTTCAATAACACCAGCACTCTCCAGTTTTCTTAATGCATTAACAATAACACTACGTGTAATGCCAACGTTATCAGCTATTTTACTTGCTACGATTAATCCCTCTTTATTTGTTAAATGCTCGAAAATATGCTGGACAGCCTCTAACTCACTATAAGATAAAGATTTTATCGCAATATCAATTACTGCATTATCGCGAATCTCGCGCTCGATTAGTTCTGACTTAACCCTAAGTATTTCCATACCGATTACTGTTGCACTGTACTCGCCTAATACAAGGTCATCATCGGTAAAAGGCTGATTAAGTCGTCCAATAATTAATGTCCCAACACGCAATCCACCGCCAACAATTGGTATTAAAGCAGTATAGCTATTACCAAAAACCTCTTTCATCTCCTCAGGAAAAGAGGTGAGCGGATTATCAATACCGATATTAAAGATCGTATTATCTTGTTCTAATAGCTGTGAACTATATTCCGCAGGAAAAAGCCGTTCCTCAATCATTAACATTACGCGTTTGTTATCAATTGGTTCAGCAATCATTAACCCCAGAAGATCCCCTGTCGGACTTACAACAAAAATATTAGCATCTATAACCTCACTTAAAACTTCAGCAATCTCATTAAAATCAACAGTATGCCCAGCGGTCTTCTGCAATCGTGAATTAATTCTTCTTGTTTTTGCTAATAAATTCATGTTACCACCCCAATTTACTTACAGAATGTATTGTGATAAATCTCTGTTTTTGACCAAATTCTCTAGTTTCTCATTAACATACTCTGGAGTTATAGTAATTGTTTTTAAGTTAATATCGGGAGCGGCAAAAGATAGGTCTTCCAATAGCTTCTCCAATAAAGTACTTAGTCTTCTAGCACCAATATTTTCCATCTCTTGATTGACCTCGTAGGCCATTTGCGCAATCTCTTGAATAGCATCTGCAGTAAAGATAATCTCGATTCCTTCAGTTCCTAATAGTGCCGTATACTGTCTCAAGAGGGAATTTTTCGGCTTAGTAAGGATTCTCACAAAATCTTCTACCGACAGACTACTCAACTCAACCCGAATTGGAAATCTTCCCTGTAGTTCAGGCACTAAATCCGATGGCTTAGACATGTGAAAAGCGCCTGCAGCAATAAAAAGAATGTAGTCAGTTTTGATTGGCCCGTACTTAGTCACAACAGTTGACCCTTCGACAATTGGTAGAATATCACGTTGTACCCCTTCACGAGAAACATCCGGCCCATGCTCCCGACTAGCGATTTTGTCTATCTCATCGATAAAAATAATTCCTGACTCTTCAGCGCGTTTGATAGCTTCATGAATGATTTCATCCATATTGATCAGTTTATCTGCTTCTTCTTGTTTCAAATACTCACGTGCATCTTTAACAGTGGTCATCCGTTTTTTCTTTTTCTTCGGAAATAGACCACCAAATAAATCCTGTACATTTATACCCATCTGTTCGGCACCCGAAAATACATCAGGCATTGCAGCACTCTCTTCAATCTCAATTTCGATCATTTCATTCTCAAGTTCACCCTTTAATAAACGGAACTTAAGTGAGCGTCTTTTCTGACTAAGCTGCTCATCATCAATTTGTGGAACTTCCTCTTCTTCCTGTTTCCCAAAAAACAGATCAAACGGATTTGCAGACCCTTTTTCACGTTTTGCGCTTGGCGCTAATAACTCTACTAGGCGATCGTTTGCCTGATTCTCAGCTTGTTCGGCAACTGCATCAGTTCTTTCAGCTTTTACCATTCTAATAGAAATATCAACCAAATCGCGCACCATTGACTCAACGTCACGGCCAACATAACCGACCTCAGTAAACTTAGTTGCCTCCACCTTGATAAAAGGAGACCCAACAAACTTGGCTAATCGTCTAGCAATTTCGGTTTTACCGACCCCAGTTGGCCCAATCATCAAGATATTTTTCGGTACGATTTCTTCTCTAATATCTTCAGATAGCAAACTACGCCGATAACGATTGCGAAGAGCTACAGCAACTGAACGCTTCGCCTCACTCTGACCAACAACATACTTATCTAACTCGGCAACTATTTCATTTGGCGTTAAAGAATTTACTGTGTTCATCATTTGCTCCTTATAATTTTTCTATTGTAAAATTATTATTTGTATAGACACAGATATCTGCAGCAATATTCATTGCCGCTTCAGCAATTTCATACGCAGACAATTCTGGTGAGTAACGTGCTAAAGCGCGGCCAGCGCTAAGCGCATAATTTCCGCCAGAACCAATTGCAAGCATATTATCATCAGGTTCAATTACCTCTCCACTACCGGAGATTAATAATAAACTATCCTTATCCATTACAATTAATAGGGCTTCAAGTTGACGTAATGCTTTGTCTAAACGCCAATCTTTAGCTAGTTCAACAGCTGCGCGTTGCAAGTTACCACTATATTTCTCAAGTTTGCCTTCAAATTTCTCAAATAAAGAAAACGCATCGCCCACAGAACCAGCAAAACCCGCAACAATCGTATCATGATATAATCTTCTAACCTTTTTAGCAGTCTTTTTCATAATTACTGAATTGGAGAGTGTAACCTGTCCATCACCGATCATCACAGACTCTCCCTTGTGCTTGATTGCAAATATTGTTGTTGCATGAAATTCACCATTCATAACCGAGCCCTCCTTTTTAGTTACGCACGCGGATGAAAATCCCTATAAATAGATTGCAGTTTTTCTTTTGTAACGTGTGTATATATTTGCGTCGTTGAAATGTTTGCATGTCCCAGCAACTCTTGTACCACTCTTAAATCCGCACCACCGTTTAACAAGTGAGTTGCAAATGTATGACGAAAGCTGTGTGGACTTATATTCTTATTTAGCGCCAACTCGTCAACATACTTATCAATCAATCTGCGAACACTACGGTCACTTATCCGACTTCCATAGCGATTCACAAAAAGTGCTTCATTCTTAATATCCAAAGTTAACTTATTCCGTGAATTATCAAGATAGTTTGCAAGTGATTCCAATGAATATTTACCTAGATTCACATAACGCTCCTTGTTCCCTTTGCCATAAACCAACGCAGTTTTCGAGACAAAATCAATTGAAGAAAGGTTTAGCGAAACAAGCTCGCTCACACGCATTCCGCTTGCGTAGAGTACATCCATAATTGCTCGATCACGTATCCCTAACGGTGTTTCCGCATCCGGCATTGTTAAAAGCTCGTTAATCTCTTCTGTATACATGAAGACCGGTAGCTTTTTATCCAACTTTGGTGTAGAAACAAGTTGGAATGGGTTTTGTTCAATATACCCTTCTCTAATCAAAAATTTAAAAAAGGTACGTAAACCCGACAGCTTTCGCGCAATTGTTCTGCGCGAATACTCCTGCGCGTTAAGTGTCGCTAAATACTTGCGGATTGTTAAATATTCAATCTGGTTAAGATCAGTAATCTTTTCAGCTGTTAAAAAATCAGCAAAGTCGTTAATATCCTTAAAATACGACGATATTGTATGTTGAGCAGCGTTTCGCTCAATCAATAAATACCCATGATAATCTTTTAGATAGGCTGAAAACATTGCTGTTACCTTCCTTTATAAATACTCCTTTGCAAAACTCTGTAGGTTTTTTAGTGCGATATTCGCTAGCTGCTGATTCTTTTCCTTTTTACCTTTGACACATGTAGCTATAGGCGGAACTAATCCAAAGTTTGCATTCATTGGTTGAAACTGTTTGACTTGATTATCGGCAATATAATTAGCCATGGCACCAATCATTGTCTCTATGGGAAAACTGCATAGGCGCTCGTTTTTTGCATAAGCGGCAGCATTTATTCCTGCAACCAAACCTGATGCTGCTGATTCGACATAGCCTTCAACTCCGGTAATCTGACCAGCAAAAAATAACCGAGGGTCCGCCTTAAATTGATAATAGGAATTTAACAAGCCTGGTGAGTTAATATAAGTATTCCGATGCATTACGCCATAGCGCAGTATTTCAGCCTCTTCTAAACCCGGGATGCTGTTAATAAGTCGCTTCTGATCGGGCCACTTAAGATTGGTCTGAAAACCGACTATATTGTACATCGAGCCAGCCTGATTCTCTTGTCGCAGCTGCACAACTGCGTATGGCAGCTTCCCAGTATATGGATTAACCAGGCCCACAGGTTTCATTGCTCCGAATAGCAAGGTTTGGCGATTTCTAGCTGCAAGTACCTCAATCGGCATGCAACCTTCAAAATATTGTGCTTTTTCAAAATCATGAAGTTGCACTCTTTCCGCTGAAATCAAAATACCATAAAAAACTGCAAATTCCTCCTCTATCAGCGGACAATTAATATAAGCAGCTTCTCCTTTATCATATCTTGATGCAATATATACCTTAGAAAAATCAATGCTTTCGCGAGCAATTATCGGCGCTGCAGCATCGTAAAAGTACAAGTAATTATCGCCAATCAGTCCTCTAATTGCACTGGCAAAAGCGTCTGAAGTTAGTGGTCCTGTAGCAATCACAGTAGTGCCTTCAGGGATCTCCGTAACTTCTTCTTCAATTACTTTAATTAAAGGGTGGGCTTTAATCCGATCTGTTATCTCTTGTGAAAAAGCTATGCGGTCTACGGCTAGTGCACCACCAGCGGGCACAGCATGCAAGTCAGCACTATGTAGCACCAGCGAGTCTAATCTGCGTAATTCTTCTTTTAATAGTCCAACTCCATTATCAATACTATTCGAACGTAATGAGTTACTACAAACAAGTTCAGCAAACAACTCAGAATGATGCGCCGGACTCTTTTTGTGAGCTTTCATCTCATATAAATTAACTTGCACGTCTCTTTGCACGATTTGCCAAGCAGCTTCAACACCAGCCAAGCCTGCTCCGATCACATTCACTTGTGCTTGCTTCGTCATAATCGATTCCCCAGTTTCCTGCATTATATCATTTCTTCTGTATAATCACATTCAGTACACTTGATGACATTGCCACTTTTCCGATATTTTTCAACCATCATGTTATTGCAGCTCGGACAAGGCCTGCTCACCGGCTTATCAAAAGAAATATAATCACAGTTCGGATAAGCACTACAGCCATAAAAACTCTTCTTTTTGCCCTTCCGTACAATGATATCGCTACCGCATTTTGGGCATGGTACGTCTATCTTATTTACAATTGATTTAATGTTACGACATTCTGGGAAGCCAGAACAGCCAAGAAATTTACCATACCTGCTCAATTTGTAAACCATCGGTCTTCCGCACTTCTCGCAGATTTCATCAGAAACTTCATCTTTTAATTCAACGTCTTTCATCTCTTCTTCGGCAGCCTTTAAATCAGCCTCAAATCCAACATAAAATTCGCGCAAAAGCTTCTCCCAATTGAGTTCCCCGGTTTCAACCAAATCTAGTTTCTCCTCTAGCTCAGCTGTAAACTCGATTTTAATTTGATTAGCAAAAAATTCTTCAATCATTTCGTTTACTAGTTTGCCTAATTCAGTTGGCACAAATCTTTTCTGATCAAGTCTTACGTAACCACGTTTTTGAATGGTGTCAAGAGTAGGAGCATAGGTACTTGGTCGACCAATCCCGAGTTCTTCCATTGTTTTAACCAGGCGCGCCTCTGTATATCTAGGTGGCGGTTGAGTAAAATGCTGTTCAGATACCGTATCAAGTAGCTTTAATTTTTCATTTTCAGTCAGAACGGGTAGCGACTCTTCTTTATCGCCGTTTGCATCATCTTTTCCTTCAATATAAACTTTCATAAAACCAGGAAACTTAACAGTCGAACCATTGGCTCTAAATAGAGCATCTTTACTGCCAGCTATAATATCGACGGCAACAGTATCATAGACTGCTACAGCCATTTGGCTAGCAATAAATCTCTCCCAAATAATCGTGTAAAGCCGATATTGATCACGCGATAAGTGTTCCTTCAAACTTTCAGGATTATGTAAAATTGAAGTTGGTCGGATTGCCTCATGAGCATCCTGCGCACCTTTTTTATTATTTATTTTCGTATTAGTACCAAGGTATTTAACACCATATTTTTCTGTAATATATTGTTTAGCCTCATCACGTGCAGAATCACTGATTCTTACAGAGTCAGTTCTCATATAAGTAATCAAGCCTGTCATACCAATTTTCGGAAGATTAATCCCTTCATAAAGTTGTTGAGCTATCATCATAGTTTTTGCAGCACGGAAGTTTAGTTTACGAGCAGCCTCTTGTTGCAACGTGCTAGTGATAAATGATGGCGCTGGATTACGCTTGCGCTCACTTTTTTTAATCTTATCTATCGTGTACTCTGCGCCAGCCAAACTTGCAAGTAAAACATCAACGTCATCTTTAGTATTTAACTCATATTTTTTATTATTATAACCAAAAAAACTTGCAGCAAATTCTCCCTGCTTTGCGGCAAGTTTCAAGGTAAGTGACCAATATTCAGTTGGTACAAAAGCGAGAATCTCATTTTCCCGGTCATTAATCATTTTTAGAGCTACTGATTGTACACGACCAGCACTTAACCCCTTCTTAACCTTCTTCCAGAGAAGAGGGCTAATCTGATAACCGACCAAACGATCTAAGATTCTTCGAGCCTGTTGCGCGTTTACAAGGTTTATATCTATTTCTCGGGGGTTTTTAAAAGCTTCTTTTATCGCATCCTTAGTAATCTCATTGAAGACTACCCGGTATTTAGCATCCTCTTCCAAACCCAGCGCCTTAGCTAAGTGCCAAGCAATAGCTTCACCTTCACGGTCAGGGTCAGCTGCCAGATAGACACGACCGGCTTTCCTACTAGCACTTTTTAAATCTTTTAAGATATCTCCCTTTCCACGAATTGTAATATATTTAGGAGCGAAATCGTCTTTAATATCAACACCCAACTGACTTTTAGGCAGGTCGATCACATGTCCCATTGATGCTTTAACAATATAATTGCGTCCTAGATGCTTGGCGATTGTCTTCGCTTTAGCCGGTGACTCAACAATAACTAATGAATGTGCCATAGTTTACCTCCGATTACATAATAAGCTGATTAATATGATTAACCTTCACTATTATTAAATAGTATTAGCTAATTTGTCAAATTACAAGGTTTTAGCAAGATTATTTATTTAACATATATTGGCCACCGGGAAGCTTAACGATCAAACCTTTTAATTGCATTGTCAGTAGGTATTGATAGATTTCATTAAAATTTAATTGTGTTTTAAGCAATAGGTTGTCAATGTCTGCGGTCTCAATTTGTAGAACATTGTAAATCTTTTTCTCTTTCGCAGTTAACTTAACTAATTCTCTCTCCATATTTTGACTGCTCATATTCAAATACGAAAGTTCTTCAATAATATCGTCCACTGATTGGACCAATTTTGCGCCTTGCTTAATTAAATGATTTGTTCCGACACTGTTAATGGAGGAAATTGGTCCAGGAATCGCAAAAACTTCGCGCGATTGATCTAAAGCAGCCTGAGCAGTAATTAATGTTCCGCTTTTTAACGATGCTTCAACTACCAAGGTTCCATAGGCTAAACCACTAATGATGCGGTTTCTTAAAGGAAAATAACCAGTACGAGCTCTCTCGCCAGGCAAGTATTCAGATAATATTAAACCTTTTTGTGCGATTGCAGCATACAGACTTCGATTTTCAGGCGGATAGATTACATCAATACCACAGCCGAGAACAGCAACTGTCTTACCAGCGTTCTCCAAAGCAATACTGTGTCCTAAACTATCTATCCCTTTCGCAAGTCCGCTGACAATGGTAAAACCATATTCAACTAACTCTGCTACAATCTTCTTGGTAGCGTAAACACCATAGTGTGATGGTTTTCTGGTCCCAACCACTGCTATCATCTTTTCTGTTAATAAGTTTAAGTCACCAATTGCAAATAGTAGAAGCGGTGGCTCGGCAATCTCTTTGAGAATCTGGGGATAACGCTCATCAAAAATAGTTAATACATCAATTTTTTTATTACGCATTAATTCACTTAGATTAACATGTTCAGCGGCTAAGTTTGGATCAGCTAATCCATCAATAACAATTTGTGCCTTTACTAGATCCAGCTCGGCTTCAGTTGCAAGTTGCACAGCACTAAAGGTTGTTAACTCAGCTAAATCGTCAATTTTTGTAATTATTTTTCGTATAGTGACATCGCCAACACCTTTAATTAATTTTAATTGTGTTAGCTCTTTAACTTGGTTCATTATTCTATTCCTCCCTGCGAATCACGACGATCAAGGATGCGATAATTGAGTGCCTCAGCTACGTGAGCTTGTTTTATCTCATCACTATTTTCAATATCAGCGATTGTACGCGAAATTTTAAGAATCCGGTCGAGCGAGCGCCCACTAAAACCGTAATAATTGAAAGTTTCTTTTAACATCTGTTCAGTCGGATTATCGAGCTTACAATAGGTTTTAACCATCTTTGCACTCATTTCCGAGTTAAAGGTTATCCCGCTCTTCTCAAACCGTTTTAACTGTATTTTAAGGGCTTGAGCGACGGTTTCCTTCATCTCTTTAGATGTTCGGCCAGTTTTTGTCTCTCTAATTTTCTCAAAACCAGTCCAAGGTATCTCACTATGTAAATCGAAGCGATCGATTAGCGGACCTGACAATCGGTTGCGGTAGCGATGTACCTCAGCTAGTGAACAGATACAGCTTTTATTGGGAATTGTAGTTCCATAAAACCCACATTTACAGGGATTCATTGCTGCAACTAGCATGAATTTTGCCGGATATTTATATGCTGCTTTTGCACGACTAATATGTACTGTGCCTTCCTCTAGAGGTTGGCGTAAACTTTCCAGCACTGTCCGATTGAACTCTGGTAACTCATCTAAAAATAGTAAACCACGATGTGCAAGACTAATTTCGCCAGGTCGGGGGTTGGAACCGCCTCCAATTAAGCCAACAATTGAGATTGTATGATGAGGACTACGAAACGGCCGGCTTTGCACAAGTGCAGTTTTTTGTTTCAATTTACCTGCAACACTATAAATTTTAGTAACTTCAAGTCGCTCTTCCCAACGAAGATCGGGCATAATTGTTGGAATTCTGCGGGCTAGCATACTCTTACCTGACCCCGGCGGACCAACCATTAAAAAATTATGCATTCCAGCGACGGCGATTTCAATTACTCGCTTGGCTTGTTGTTGCCCTTTTACGTCGACAAAATCTTCGCATAACCCCTGTTTAATTGGTAATTCGTCTGAAATTTCTCCTATCTCATAATTATATTTTCCTGTTTGCAAGTAGTTGACAACTTCAGCTAATCTGTTAAAGGCCAATACTTCAACCTCTTTAATGATGGTAGCTTCTCGGTAGTTACCAGCAGCAACAATTACCTGCTTTATGCCATTACTTAACGCCGCCATCATAATCGGTAACACTCCGCTAACTGGTTGCAGCGAACCGTCTAACGACAACTCAGCGATAAATAGTGTTTCTTCTAGTTTAATCTTCGAATTAAGCATTATTTCATCTGCCGCTAACAGAACGCCGATACAGATTGATAAATCAAAACTACTTCCTTCCTTTTTTAAATCAGCAGGTGCAAGATTAACAGTAATGCGCTTTAAAGGGAATTTATAACCCGAATTGCTGATAGATGCACGTACTCGATCTTTGGCCTCACGAATTGAGGAATCAGGTAATCCAACTATTTGAAAATACGGCAAGCCATTTGCTATATCGACCTCAATCAATAATGGATAACCATCAATCCCAATAATTGTAAAACATCTTAATTTTGCGTACATAAAAACACCTCTATAATGTATTTCTACAATAGAGGCCGCTTTCCTTTATTATTTGATTAACAGTCAGTTTAGTTCGATAGCGTTAATCACATGTTCAATCGAAATGTTGTTCTTTTCACTCTGAATCGAAATAAAATCAATGCGATAATCGTAATTCCAAAGTCTGTTTCTTTGAATATAAAGTTGCGTTAAACCAACCAATTTACGCTGTTTATCCCTGGTTAAAGCTTCAACAGCCAGTCCAAAACTACTACCCCTTCTTGCTTTTACCTCGACAAAAACAATCGTTTCTCCATCGCGCATAATTAAATCGATCTCACCGAATTTAGTGCGCCAATTTTGCTCTATAAACTGGTAGTTTTTTGCTTCTAAATATTCTTTCGCCAAAAGCTCTGACTTTTTACCGTAAATCTGTTGATTGTTCATTTTAATCCTTATTTCAAAATATTCTTTATAAAAGACTGACGGTGAATCGGCGTTGTACCATGTTCTTTAAGCCGTTCAATATGCTCTTTGGTGCCGTAGCCCTTGTGCTGTTCAATATTAAACTCGGGGTAATCTGCTCCCCACTCCAGACATAGACGATCACGAGTAACTTTTGCAATAATCGAAGCTGCTGCAATTGACTGACTAACATCGTCACCCTTAATAATCGAAACTTGCTTAATCGGACTAGTTATTCTCTCTGCATCAATCAGCAACAAATCTGGTGTTATCTTTAATCCAAGCACCGCCTGTTCCATTGCCTTTAGTGTGGCTTGCTTAATATTGATTTGATCTATCATCGCAGAATCAATACGCCCGATTGCCACTGCTAAAGCACGGCTCATAATCTCATCGTAAAGTTGTTCGCGTCTTTTTGCCGAAAGCTTCTTAGAGTCCTTAATTCCCTCAATCGGTTCTTCTCGGTTGAGAATAACTGCCGCAGCTACAACATCTCCACATAAACAGCCACGTCCAACTTCATCAATACCAGCGATATAGCGAAAGCCTTTCTCCCAATATGATTCTTCAAACTTATGCATTTTCTTCTTCACCAATCATTTCTGGGGTCTCCAAACAATATTGACCAATTAGGCCAGAGCGCAACTCACGAACAATGAGTTCTGCGGCACGATCGAAATCTGGTCGTCCGCCTGACAGTAAACACCCACGTTTCATAGCAATCTTCTCAATTATCTGAACAGCATCGTCGCAACTACTATCAATATTATAGCGAGTAGCGATATTTTCCGGATAATATTCCATAAAATAATTTATCAAATAGATTGCTAAATCATCAAAATGGAGTAGTTCATCTTTAATTGCACCTGTAAGCGCTAATCGATAGCCAATCTTCTCATTATCAAATTTATGCCAGAGAATACCCGGTGTATCAAGCAAATCAACACCGTCTGCTATCCTAATCCATTGCTGACCCTTAGTCACACCTGGACGATCACCAGTTTTTGCAACTTTCTTATTGACTAAACGATTGATTAAAGCCGACTTCCCAACATTCGGTATGCCGATAATCATCGTTCTGATGTTCTGTGGTTTGATTCCACGTTTTTCCTCACGTTCACGTTTTTTCGCTGTTAAACTCTCAAGTTCGCTAAAAATTTTGTTAATACCATGTCCTGTCATTGCACTAATCGACAAAGTCCGAATGCCGCGCTCCTGAAAATACTCAATCCAGCGCGAAACAACTGCTGGATCGGCTAAATCATATTTTGTTAAGAGGATTAATCGAGGTTTATTTCCAACCAGTTCATCAACCATCGGATTGCGGCTCGAAAAGGGAATACGCGCATCTAATAATTCGATTACTGAGTCAACAAGCTTTAGCTTGTCAACGATTTCTCGTTGTGATTTTGCCATATGCCCGGGAAACCATTGGATACTCAACTCAATTACCTCCTTTAAAATTAGTCAACTGAAGTGATACTTCCAATAGTTCCTAAGGGCCAAATTCTGATGGCAACCTTACCGATCATTTGATCCGCAGAAATGGCACCAATTGACCTACTATCACTACTATTTCTTCGGTTATCCCCCATGACAAACAAGTGCCCTTCCTTAATTGTGACAGGCCCAAAATCTTCAGTTAAGTACTTCCCAATCTCGTTATAGGTTGATTTATATGCCGCAAGGTAAGGTTCGTCGACTGGTTTGTCGTTAATAAACAATTGATCAGCACGCATTTCAATTGTCTCGCCAGGTAGCCCAATTACTCGCTTAATATAATCTTCTGAATTAGGAACATGAAATACAACAATATCTCCACGTTCAGGCTCATTAAAAACATAGGAAGTTTTGTTTAGAATGAGTCTTTCAGAATCGTTTAGAGTCGGATACATGGATAATCCATTCACTAAAACCAAAGAAAAAACAAAAGTATGAAGTACAAAAGCAATTATCCCAGCAATAACAATCGCCTTTAACCAGTCAATTATCTCTTTATAGACTTTATCCTTCATTTGTCATGTGCTCCATTCTGGTTTAAACTAACCTCTGTTTAAATTATATGAAAAAAAGCTTGTATAATACAAGCCTTTTCTACATAGTCATTATCTTCTAATTTTTTCTTTAATTCTAGCTTTTTTACCTCGCAGATTGCGTAAGTAGTAAATTCTTGCATGGCGCACTTTACCGCGACGCACAACTTCGATAGTGCTTAATTTAGGAGAGTATAATGGTAGTGTACGCTCTACACCAACACCATTTGATATCTTACGTACAGTAAAAGTTGTGTTTATACCTGTTCCTTGACGTTTAATTACAATACCTTCAAAAACTTGTATCCGCTCGCGAGTACCCTCAACAACTTTAACATGTGCTTTGATAGTATCTCCTGCGCGAAAATCAGGTAAATCAGTCCTTAAATTTTCTCTAATAACTTGATCAACTAAATTCATGTTGATTTCCTCCTTCCAACTCAATGCTCATCCACTATCCGATAGCCAGCGGAGCATCCTAATCAACATTTTGTATTCTATCACAGCCACTTCAGATAAACAACTGTATAGTTCACTCTTTTTTTTCTAGCAAATCTTTTCTACGGATAAGTGTCCGTAATAATGATTGTTCTTTTCGCCACTTTTCAATATTCGCATGATGTCCCGATAATAAAACCTCAGGAACTTGCCATCCGCGAAAGGACTCTGGCCGTGTGTATTGTGGATATTCAAGCAAATCGTCAGTAAACGATTCGTGAATTAATGACTCCTCGCTTCCCAGAACATCAGGAAGCAACCTTGCAATACTGTCGATCAGTACCAATGCCGGCAACTCTCCGCCAGTCAAAACGTAATCGCCAATTGATATCTCATCAGTAACCAGATGCTCGCGGATTCTTTCATCAAACCCTTCATAATGTCCTGCAAGCATAATTAGATGCTTTGCCTCGGCAAACTCGCTAGCAGTTTTTTGATTATACACTTTTCCTTGCGGTGTAAGCATGATAATGCGTGCCTTTTGCCAGTTTTCAATCGCTTCAACAGCTGCAAAAATTGGTTCTGGCTTTAACACCATGCCCGTACCACCACCATAAGGATAATCATCTACCTGATTATGTTTATCAGTTGTATAATCGCGGAAATTGACTAGATTAACGGTAATTAGACCTTTATCACGAGCACGTTTTAAGATGCTGCTTTCTAGTACTCTGTGAAACATCTCTGGAAATAAAGTTAAAACATCAATTCTCATACCCTTCACCTATTCAAGTAAACCAGCTAGTGGCTTGATTGTTATTAATTGCTGATTCAGATCAACTTTAATCACTACATCTTCAATATAGGGTATGAGTAAGTCAGGCTGGCCTTCTCTTTTTATTACCCAAACATCATTAGCTCCTGTGTCAAGAATATCAGTCACAGTCCCTATCATTTCTCCGTCAACACTCTTCACATTTAAACCAATAATCTGATGAAAATAGAAAGCATTTTCTTCTAATTGGTGTTGTTGTTCAGGCGTAATCCAGAGATACTGGTTAAGAAATGGTAATACATCATTAATATCGTTATAATCCTTAAACTTAAGTACATAGAATTGTTTATGAAGCCAGAAGTCCGCAACGACTAATTGCTTCATCATTGCATTCTCGTTCGAGCCGACATAAAGGGTGTTATTAATTGCAAATCGCTCATCCGGAAAATCTGTATAAGCGTCAATTTTCAGTTCACCCTTCAAACCTTGCGTATTAATAATCTTCCCAACACGCAAATATTTTTGATTCAAATCTATGCCACCACCTAGCTTTTAAACTATTTCGATGTTAACACGTTTCTTGTCTCGCGCTGCAACTGCACCAATAAAGGTCCGTAGCGCTTTCACAATTTTACCTTTTCTACCGATAATTTTGCCAATATCGTCAGGAGCTACAGATAATTCTAGTACAATTAGACGATCATAGTGTTTCTCTGTAACAGCCACCTTGTCAGGATTATCTACCAATTCTTTCGCTATTAGTTCTAATAACTCTTTCATTATAAAAGCCTCCAATCAACAAGCTACTTTTGCTTTGAATCGTGAAGCTTGGTCATTAAACCTGCTTTGCTAAATAAACTTCTAACTGTGTCTGAAGGTTTTGCACCTTTTTGCATCCATTCTAAAGCTTTTTCTTCGTCGATGCTTATTTTTGCAGGCTCAGTTAATGGGTTATATGTGCCAATCTCTTCAATAAATTTACCGTCACGTGGAGAGCGTGAGTCAGAGACTACTATC
>CAZMPM010000018.1:0-22987 GCA_964568525.1 uncultured Caryophanales bacterium | reverse complement strand
TCACCCTGCTAGAATTGAAGAGACAGTAATGAAAGCACGTAAAGATGTTGATGATAAGATACGTGAATATGGCGAGCAGGCAACATTTGATGTTGGAATACACAATCTACATCCAGATTTAATCAAGATACTAGGTCGACTAAGATTTAGAACAAGTTACGGCCAGAACGCCTTACTACATGCTACTGAGGTGGCACAACTAGTAGGACTAATGGCTGCTGAACTAGGCGAAGACATTAAACTAGCAAAAAGAGCTGGGTTACTACACGATATTGGCAAAGCGATTGACCATGAAATTGAAGGTTCTCATGTTGAAATTGGTATCGATCTTGCAAAAAAATATAACGAGCACGCAGTTGTTATCAA
Source organism: uncultured Caryophanales bacterium (assembly GCA_964568525.1). Taxonomy (GTDB): domain Bacteria; phylum Bacillota; class Bacilli; order Tepidibacillales; family Tepidibacillaceae; genus CAYZPB01. The sequence continues at coordinate 22,621 of CAZMPM010000018.1, read as the reverse complement.
TTCAATTGCATCGCACCACGGTGACACTGAAGCAAACTCAATTATTGCTGTTTTAGTTGGTGCAGCTGATGCTTTATCAGCTGCTAGACCAGGCGCACGCCGAGAAACATTAGAGAACTATATTAAACGCTTAGAAAGACTTGAAGAAATTAGTAACTCTTTTGAAGGTGTTGAAAGCTCTTTTGCAATCCAAGCTGGTAGAGAAGTAAGAATTATGGTTAATCCAGTTGAACTTACTGACGCTGATTCAGTCTTACTAGCGCGCGACATTACAAAAAAGATTGAAAGCGAGCTTGATTATCCTGGTAATATCAAAGTTACTGTTATTAGAGAAACAAGAGCAATTGAATATGCTAAATAGAGTGGCTTAGCCACTTTATTTTTTTAAAATAGTTAGGAAGTGACAGGATGAGATTATTGTTCATTGGAGATATTGTCGGTTCACCAGGTAGAGAGATGTTAGAAACAATGCTACCAACCATTCGCGATGAATATAAACCTCAATTGATTATCGCTAATGGGGAAAATGCTGCTGGCGGTCGCGGAATTAATGAAAAAATCACTAAAGATCTCTTTCAACAAGGGATAAATGTAATTACAATGGGGAATCATGTTTGGGATCAATTAGAAATTTATGATTTTATTGATAATCATAAAAACCTAATTCGTCCAGCCAATTATCCTGAAGGAACACCCGGAAATTCCTATACGATTTTAAAATACAATGATGAAAAAATTGCTGTGATTAATCTAATGGGAAGAACTTTTATGCCGCCAATCGATTGCCCGTTTAAAGCTGCCGACCGGCTAATTGCTGAGTTAGGTAAGAAAACGATTAATATAATTGTCGACTTTCATGCAGAGGCAACATCGGAAAAGATTGCGATGGGCTGGTATTTAAATGGCCGCGTATCTGCTCTGCTTGGCACGCACACACATGTACAAACTGCTGATGAACGCATTCTCTCTGGGGGCACAGCCTACATAACTGATGTTGGAATGGCTGGACCTTATGATGGCATTCTTGGGATGAAACGCGAAACAGTGATAGATAAGTTCATCACAGCTCTACCACAACGCTTTGAGGTTGAGAAACAGGGTGGGGTACAGTTCAATGCCGTCTTAGTGGAAATCGATCTGACAACAGGCAAAGCTACCGATATTAAACGAATCAGATATATTAACAATTAAATTGTTTTATCTTGTAGCCTGTTTTCGTATAATGAAGACAGGCTATATTTTATAAAAGGTGGGTAAAAGCATGAACTTAAATTCGGCTGTCCAGCTCGCACATATTATTATGCGCAATACAGTGAGACCTGGCGATATTGTTGTGGATGCCACTGTCGGTAATGGTTCCGACACTGCACTATTAGCTGAATTAGTCGACACAAAAGGGCACGTCTACGGCTTTGATATCCAACAAGAAGCGATTAGCCGAACCGCGCAACTACTTGCAGAACTGAAGTTAAGTGAGCAAGCTACTCTTTACCAGCTTTCACATGCCGAACTAAGCAAAGTATTGCAAAAACCAATAAAAGCAGCAATGTTTAATCTAGGCTACCTACCGGGCAGTCAAAGTAGTATCACTACCCAACCAGAAACAACGCTAGATGCTCTAAAACAACTTTTAAGGCTACTTTTACCTGGCGGGCGAATAACACTTGTGGTTTACAGTAGACACGATGCAGAACACGAATCTACAGCTTTGCAAGAATTTTTACGAGAATTACCACAGCAGGAGTTTAATGTCATTAAATCATGCTATCTTAATCAAGTTAATCAGCCGCCGTATTTAGTCATAATTGAAAAAATCACGAGGTGAACCAATGAATATTAACAAAGAGCGCAGTCTATCGTTGCCGAACATTCACCAAGCAAGCAGAAGGGGTAAGGAGCAGACGGAGCGGACGTATTTCGAACAACTTAATGAAGAATTGTGTGAACTGGGTGCTGGTCGCTACTACCATATCATAACACATGGTTGTCAGATGAATGTCCACGATACTGAGGTAATCGCTGGTCTGCTTGAAGAAATGTCTTATCAGGCAACTTCTAACGAGGAGGAAGCTGATCTAATAATCGTCAATACCTGTGCGATCCGTGATAATGCTGAATCAAGGGTTTATGGGGAAATTGGCCGGTTCAAAAAACTTAAAGAAACTAAACCTGGATTATTAGTTGCCATTGCTGGTTGTATGCCACAGGAAGAGAGTACCGTTAAAAAAATTCTCCAATCATATCGCTACGTTGATATAATTTTCGGTACGCATAATATTCACCGTTTGCCACAACTGGTACTTGAGGCGCTTAACCGCAAAGAACTACTTGTTGAAGTCTGGTCACAGGAGGGTAACGTCATTGAACAATTACCTGTTGTTCGTGACGACCAATATAAGGCATGGGTTAATATAATTTATGGTTGCGATAATTTCTGTACCTATTGCATCGTTCCTTACACACGTGGCAAAGAGCGCAGTCGCAAACCCGCTGAAATCATCCAAGAGGTCGAACGCTTAGCGGCAAATGGCTACCAAGAAGTCACACTACTCGGACAAAACGTCAACGCTTATGGCAAAGATCTTGCCAGCAGCGGTGGTTTTGCCGAATTGCTGAGTGAACTGCAAAAACTACCAATTCCGCGTGTCCGTTTCATGACAAGCCATCCGAAAGATTTTGATCAGGCGCTAATTGATGTGTTAGCTCGTGGGGGAAACCTAGTTGAGCACGTTCATTTGCCGCTACAGTCAGGCAATAATGAGATTCTTAAACTAATGGGTCGTAAATATACCCGTGAGCAGTATCTTAATTTAGTAAAGCGCTTAAAACAAGCAATACCTGGTGTTGTCATTACAACCGACATAATAGTTGGCTTCCCTGGGGAAACTGAAGAACAATTTAACGATACTTTGACGCTTGTGCGTGAGGTTGAATTTGATTCAGCATTTACCTTTATTTTCTCACCGCGCGAAGGTACTCCAGCCGCTGAAATGACTGATGATACGTTGGATGAAATCAAAAAAGAACGATTATACAGATTAATTGACCTTCAGAACGAGATAAGTCGTAAATGCAATGAATTATTGTTAGGCCAAATTGTCGAGATTCTTGTTGAAGGCGAGAGCAAAAACAATCCTGAACAGCTTTTTGGCCGGACACGAACCAGTAAAACAGTTAATTTTTCTGGCGATAAAAGCTTAATTGGCCGGCTAATTAATGTTAAGATAACTGAAGCAAAAACCTGGAGTTTAAATGGAGAAATACTTTAAATAATGCTATAATCAGACATAATTAATACTTTGTCGGAGGCCACAAATGAAAAACTACACTCCAATGATTAAACAATATCTATCAATAAAGGCAGAACATAATGATGCCTTTTTGTTTTTTCGTCTTGGAGATTTTTATGAAATGTTTTTTGATGATGCGATTAAAGCGTCCAAAATCCTAGAAATCGCACTAACTGGCCGTGACGGTGGTGTTGATGAGAAAATCCCAATGTGCGGCGTGCCTTACCACTCAGCTGAAGGCTATATTTCACGCTTAGTGGAACATGGACACAAAGTAGCAATTTGTGAGCAAGTTGAAGATCCGCGTGAGGCAAAAGGGATTGTCCGCCGTGAAGTAATACGCGTTATCACACCAGGCACGATTATTGAGGGTGAAAGGCTAGAAAACCAGGCGAACAACTATATCTGTTCACTAGCAATTGTTGGCAACAAACTAGGGCTTGCTGCTTCGGACCTTACAACCGGCGAATTCTATTCAACAGAATTTTCGCTTAACTCGGGACAATTACTTAATGAACTCTACCACTACAATCCATCAGAGCTTCTGCTTACAAGTGAATTGTTAAACAACCAGCGAGCGATACTCGACCAACTACACACTGTGATTACACTGCATGAGCCTAGTGTAAATAACCATTACTCCCAAATAATTAAGCGTCAGTTCGCTTATAAGCTGTTAGACCTAACACCGGCGATGGAGCAGAGTGTGGGCAGTTTACTTGCTTATATCGAAGAGAATCAGAAACGAACGCTGTCCCATATTAACCAGCTGACCATCTATGATAATAATAAGCACCTGATTCTTGACCCATTTTCCAAAAGGAATCTCGAATTAACGCAGACTTCGCGCGAGCAGACAAAACAAGGCTCATTAATCTGGCTACTCGACAAAACTGAGACAGCGATGGGGAAACGCGAATTAAGACGTTGGTTAGAAAAGCCGCTGCTTTCACAAAAAGAAATCGAATCTCGCCAAACGATTGTTGCCGAATTACTAAATGACTTGATCTTAAGTAAAGAGCTGACTGAGCGCTTTGCCCACGTTTACGATATTGAACGGTTAATCGCAAAAACCGCCTATGGCAATGTTACAGCACGCGAGCTATATAATCTGCGTCTTAGTTTGGAGCGGATTAGCGAAATCGCGCAATTGATCCAGCGAAGTAATGCTTTAGCTTTACAGGAATTCTTCAGCGGAATTGATCTCTGTGAAGATATTATAACACTGATTAAAAAGGCGATTATTGATGAACCGCCACTTGTTACTAAAGAGGGTGGCGTAATTAAACGTGGTTATAATACTAAACTCGACGAATATTATCGTACTCGCGGTGAGAGTAAAGAATGGCTTAGAACGCTTGAACAGAGTGAACGGGAGTTAACAGGCATAAAATCTTTAAAAGTGCGTTACAACCGTATTTTCGGCTATTATATCGAGGTTACAAAGTCTAATCTTGACCAAGTACCAACTGACCGCTACATTCGCAAACAAACACTAGCAAATGCTGAGCGTTACATAACTGAAGAGCTCAAAATCAAAGAGACCGCAATTCTTGAGGCTGAGGAACAAACGCTTGAACTTGAATATCAACTTTTTGTGGAGGTACGTGAACTTTGTGCCGCTGAAAGTGCGCGGTTGCTGCAGTTGGCGCGTTTAATTGCACGACTCGATGTGTTGCTCGCTTTTGCAAAATTGAGTAGCAAGAACAATTATGTTCGTCCAACCTTTAATGCAGAGGGAGTAATCAAGATTGAGGCGGGGCGCCATCCAGTAATTGAAGCCTTAAATCGGCATGAGTACTTTTTTGCTAATGATGCATTACTGGACCAAGATGAGAGTCAGATTCTGATTATCACCGGCCCAAATATGTCGGGCAAAAGCACCTATATGCGCCAGATCGCATTGATTTTAATTATGGCGCAAATTGGCTGCTACATTCCTGCGTCAAGCGCTTCATTGCCGTTAGTTGACCGGATTTTTACGCGTATTGGCGCGGGTGATGACTTAACCGGCGGCCACAGTACTTTTATGATTGAAATGATGGAGACGAAACAGGCGCTCACGGAGGCGACGCCTAATAGTCTGATTCTACTTGATGAGATTGGGCGAGGAACATCAACCTATGACGGGATGGCTTTGGCACAGGCGATTTTACAATATATTCATAATGTAGTTAACGCAAAAACACTATTCTCTACGCATTATCACGAACTAACCGCTTTAGCGGAGACACATCGTAAAATTAAAAATATCCAGGTTACCGTGATGGAACGCGATAACCAGATTATCTTTTTGCATAAAATTAAGGCTGGCAAAGCTGACAAAAGCTACGGAATTCATGTGGCTGAGCTCGCTGGGATACCTGCGCCAATCATCAAGGATGCCAAAATTATCCTAAATGAAATTGAAACAAAAACGCGTGAATATCAGATTCGCTTGGATTTTTCTGCTGAAGCAACAGAGCTTGTTGAAACAGCGGAACGGGATGAAATATTAAAACGGCAGGCGCTATTAAATGAGCTTGCAACTCTTGACTTGAACCAGTTAACACCGCTTGAAGTTGTCAATCTAGTTGCTGATTTACAGCGGCGGTTAGGAGAATCATTATGACGAAAATTATTCTGCTTGAAGAACAGATTTACAATAAAATAGCTGCTGGCGAAGTGATTGAACGCCCGGCATCAATCGTTAAAGAATTAGTTGAAAACAGTATTGATGCTGGTAGCACGAAAATTGAGATTGAGGTTACCGACGGCGGGATTGCTTCGATTCGCGTACAAGATAATGGTGAAGGCATCGGTTGGGAAGATGTCGATCGCGCATTTTTACGCCATGCAACGAGCAAACTACGGAGCGAACGTGATTTACAGCATCTAACGACTCTGGGCTTTCGTGGCGAGGCGCTCGCGTCGATTGCGGCTGTGTCAAAAGTTAAGCTGCGAACGGCTGATAATGAGAACGGGATCGGGGTCGCCGCACAAATTAGCGCCGGTAAGATTGAATTGAAAGAACGCATCGCTTTTGTCCGCGGGACGGAGATTACGATTGAGCAATTGTTCTATAATGTACCGGCTCGGCTGAAGTATTTTCAATCAATTTCTAGCGAATTAGGGCATGTTATCAATTATGTGAATCGTTTGAGTCTGGCTCATCCGGAGATTGCGTTTACTTTGATTAGTAGTGGGCGTACCTTATATCAAACTGCAGGTGATGGTAATCTACTTCATGTTATTGCTGCAATCTATGGCAACTCAACCGCTGCAAAGATGCAAGAAATCCGGATTGAGAATGTTGATTTCACAATTAGTGGTTATACTTCGAAGATTGAAATAACGCGGGCAAGTCGTAATTATTTGACGCTGCTGATTAACGGACGTTACATTAAGAATTTTCTACTGCAAAATGCGATTATTAGGGGTTATGGCGATTTATTGATGGGTAATCGTTACCCGCTGACTGTGCTAAATATTGAGATGGACCCAGTAATTGTTGATATTAACGTCCACCCTGCCAAATTAGAGGCGAAATTTAGCAAAGAGAAAGAGCTATTAGAACTAGTCGAACAAGGGGTGCGAAAAGCGTTACTTGTTGAAGGACAGATTCCAATGCCGCACAGCTCAACATTTAGTTATCAATCGGAGGATTGTGCAACAGAAGAACAATTGCAAGTTGAGTTAGAAACGGAGATACTGCCTAACGAAATTTATGAGCAAAAAGCGACACTGGAGCCAGATCTAAACATCGAGAAGGCGCAACTACCATATCTAGAGCCAGTTGCGCAGCTTTTTGGCGCCTATATAATTGCACAAAATACTGATGGTCTATTTTTGATTGACCAACATGCTGCTCATGAACGAATTAATTATGAGAAGAACCTCGCAAAAATCGTAGCAAATCAACTTGAACCAACTGATTTATTACTACCAATTACACTTGATTACCCAATTGATGCTATTGCGAAATTGTCTGCCGCAAACCTAGAACTCGAAAAGTTGGGTCTGGAACTTGAAGAATTCGGCGAACAGACGATTATTATACGTACGGTTCCTAATTGGGTTCCGAAAGGTGAAGAGCAACTGTACATCGAAAATGTTCTGGAAGCGCTAATCGCCGATGAGAGAATTGATATGATTGAACTGAATCGAGAATTGGTTGCTAGTGCTTCCTGCAAAGAATCGCTCAAAGCAAATCAATTTCTTTCACAAAACGAGCTACTTTCCTTAATTAATCAGCTACGCAATACGACTAACCCATATACTTGCCCGCACGGTCGCCCAATTACCGTGATGATTAGCAAATATGAACTAGAAAAAATGTTTAAAAGAGTCCTTTAAAATGCTGGTCTCAACGGCTTACTCACCAAATCAGGAGATGCTTGAACGAGCAGAACATTTTGCCCAGCACTTCAACGCACATTATTTGGAACGCGGTAAGGATTCGCTCGCAACCTTGTTTAAGCGTGCAGAAACTGCACATTTTACCGACGAAAGGTTACTAATAATTACAAAAGTAGGTTTAAAACTGTATTATTACACCAATTTAACTAAGCCATTTTATTTTCACCCAAGTATGGGTCTAGTCCGCATTAATCGCTTACAAAAGGGTGCTGACGACCCGCTTGTCAAACTCGCACAACTTAAAGCGGGGGATAGCTTTCTTGATTGTACACTAGGCATCGGTGCTGATGCACTTGTTGCCGCTTATGCGGTGGGTCAGACTGGTAAAGTAGTTGCTATTGAGAGCGATTTTGCTATCGCTACGCTTGTGGATAACTCTCTGAGACATGGCTACAACATTCCTGTGGATATCTTTTTAAATTTAGCACAGATAAAAGTTATCCACAAGGATAATGCCTTGTTGTTAAGGGAGCTACCAGCCAATAACTTCGATGTAGTTTACTTCGATCCGATGTTTTTGCCGCCTGTTGATAAGTCTGTATCAGCGATTAATCCGTTACTTTATTTTGCTGATTATCGTAAGCTTGAGCCAGAGACAGTTATCGAAGCAATTCGCATAGCTCGACGAATGGTCATTCTTAAAGCGGATAGAAAAAGTCCGGAATTTAAGCGTTTAGGTTTTAAGGAGCAACTCCGATCTGCTAATTTTAGCTACGGAACGATTATGAAATGAGGACAATGTTATGAGGGAGAAATTACTTGTTGTTGTCGGTCCAACAGCGGTCGGTAAAAGTGAATTAGCGATCAAGTTGGCGCAACGTTATAATGGTGAAATTATTTCGGGTGATTCGATTCAGGTATATAAAGGACTCGATATTGGAACTGCCAAAATTAAACCTGAACAGATGGATGGAATTGTACACCACTTAATCGATATCCATGAGCCTGATTACTATTACTCAGTTGCTGATTTTCAAACTGCCGCTCAACAATTAATAACTGAAATTAATCAACGGGGAAGATTGCCAATTATTGTTGGCGGTACAGGCCTATATATTAAAGCGATAACTGAAAATTACCAATTACCAGAGATTGAAACAAACCTGGAATTACGCCAACAGCTTGCAGCGTTGAGCAGGGAGGAACTATATGCAGACCTTTTAAAATATGATCCGGAAACAGCAGAAAGATTACATATCAATGACCAAAAACGTGTTATCCGAGCACTAGAAATTTATCATCAACTCGGTAAACCGCTTAGCCAATTTCATGCGGAACAGAAAATCCGACAACAAACCGAGTACCATCAGCTACTAATTGGATTGACAATGGAACGATCGAAACTTTATGAGCGAATTAATCAACGGGTTAACTTAATGATTGAGCAAGGGTTAGTTACGGAAGTAGAAATGCTTAAACTTGCAGGCTTCGATTCTAGCCATAATTCGATGCAGGGAATCGGCTATAAAGAGATGTTACAGCATTTAGCTGGCGAACTTACTTTAACTGAAACGGTAGCAAAAATTCAACAAGCTACACGCAATTTTGCCAAACGTCAACTGAGTTTGTTCCGTGCAAATCCAGAAATTAAGTGGTTTGATCTCACAAATTTTTACGAAAATGGTGATTCTTCAATATTTATAACAATTTATTCACTAATTGATGAGTATTTGAAGTAGAATGTAGTATAATAATTCACATAGATAAATATACTGTTGGGGGTAGAGAGAGATGAAACAGGGGGCTAACATTCAAGACACTTTTTTAAATCTTGCTAGAAAGGAAAATGTGCCGATTACCATCTTTTTAACGAATGGTTTCCAGATACGCGGACTGATTAAAGGTTTCGATAATTATGTGATAATTATTGAGTCTGAAGGAAAGCAACAGATGGTGTACAAACATGCGATTTCTACCTTTGTTCCCATAAAAAATATTCCACTTAACTCAGAAATATAGGAAAAAAGTTTTGTTGCATATAAAAAGCATTCACTAATATAGTAGAATGCTTTTTGTTTATTCTGTTATACTATTAGCAGAAGATTAATCGAAAAGGGGATGAGTCGCACTGGAAAGTGAGAAGGTTATCCTAGTTAGTGTTAATACAAGTAGCAATGAAGAACAGAATGAGTATTCGATTGCTGAGCTTAAGAGTCTTGCTGAAACAGTTGGTGCGGAGGTACAGTTAGTAGTTAGCCAGAATCGCACGGCAATTGATAGCTCCTGGTATATCGGCCGCGGCAAAATTAAAGAACTAACTAATCTTGTTGCTGAACTTAAGACTGATTTGCTAATTTTCAACTCGGAACTAAGCCCTTCACAAATACGAAATATTGAAAAAGTTGTGGGTTGTCGAGTAATCGACCGAACTCAGCTGATTTTAGATATATTTGCAACGCGTGCTCATTCCAAAGAGGGTAAAATTCAAGTCGAATTGGCTCAATTAAACTATTTATTGCCTCGTCTGACTGGCATGGGAATTGAACTTTCTCGTTTGGGTGGTGGTATCGGAACACGTGGACCAGGTGAAACCAAGCTAGAGACAGATCGCCGACATATTAAAAGAAAGATTAACAATTTACGTCGCGAGCTAAAAGAGATTGATAAACAACGTACATTATATCGACAACGTCGCAAGCGGAGTAATGTGTTTAAAATCGCTTTAGTTGGTTACACAAATGCCGGTAAATCAACAATTCTCAATTTGTTGACAACCGCTAACGTGTTAGCGGAGGATAAATTATTTGCTACACTGGATCCAACTACTCGAAAACTACAATTCAAAAATCATTCTGCGGTAATTATTACCGATACCGTTGGTTTTATCCAGGATTTACCGCATGAGCTGATTGCTGCGTTCCGATCAACCTTTCAGGAAGTGGCGGAAGCCGATTTATTGCTGCATATAGTCGATGCGAGCGGTCCTAATCGTGAACAGCAGATTGCTGTGGTTGAGCAGCTTTTACGCGAAATTAGTGCTAGTCATGTATCACGAATCGTTGTTTATAATAAAAAAGATCTCATCAAAAATTATATTATCGATGACGTATCAACACATATTTTTATCTCAGCGAATAATCCAGCTGATAAAGAGCGACTACTTAATCTAATTGGCAGGAATATTACTACCGGTTTGCAACAATATACGTTGCGGATTCCAGAAAACCGCGGGGATTTACTTGCTTACGTTCAAGAAAAAAGTCGTAAGGATATTCTGATTGAGTATGACGATGAAAAATTAACGTGGAATGTATCGGCGCTACTAGACGAAAAAGATCTAACTAATGAATTGATGCGCTATTTTGCGGAATAAAAAGACGGAGTTGAGATAATGTATAGTTTCTTTGAATTAAGAACTGAACAGATTGCAATGATTGAATCAGTCGAGAAGAAAATTGCACCACGCTTAAATCAGATTGATAAAATTGTCGAATACAACCAAGCAAAAGTGCTTCAAGCCTTTCGCGAGTTTAACGTTTCCGATTTTCATCTAAATTCATCGACCGGGTACGGCTATAATGACAGCGGACGAGAGACACTAGATCGCATTTATGCGACCGTATTTGGCGCTGAGGACGCTTTAGTCCGCCCACACATAGTTTCAGGCACACACGCAATTGCAATCGGTTTATTCGGCCTTTTACGGCCTGGTGATGAACTGCTTTATATAACAGGTGCACCTTACGATACGCTGGAGGAGGTTATTGGCATTCATGGAAATGGTATGGGCTCGCTACAAGAGTGGGGGGTAAGTTATTCTGTCTTGCCTTTATCCTGTACTGGCAAAGTCGATTATCCTAACCTAACCCAAGCAATTACACCCGCGACCAAAGTAGTGGCAATCCAACGTTCAAAAGGTTACTCCTGGCGCCAATCTTTTTCGATTGCAGAAATAGCGGAGATGGTCAAACAAGTTCGTAAAATAAAGCCTGAGGCAATTATTTTTGTCGATAACTGCTACGGTGAATTTACCGAGAGATTGGAACCAACCGCTGTTGATGCGGATATTATTGTTGGTTCACTAATCAAAAATCCTGGCGGTGGACTTGCAAAATTAGGTGGTTACCTTGCTGGAAAAGCGCGCTATATCGAGCAAATTTCCTATCGTCTGACAGCACCGGGGATTGGACGCAAAGTTGGTGCGACTAGCGGAAATCAACAGGACTTTTATCAGGGTTTCTTTTTGGCCCCACATTTTGTTGGGGAAGCGCTGAAAGGAATGGTTCTAGCAGCTGCTCTGTTTGCCGAGCTTGGTTATGAGGTAACGCCCAAATGGGACGAAGAACGAACAGATATAATACAAGCGATTAAATTTAATCGCGCTGATTATTTAATCAGTTTTATTCAAGCCATTCAGCAAGGTTCACCAATTGACTCATATGTAAAACCGATAGCATCGGTTGTTCCTGGTTATCAGAATCAAGTAATCATGGCTGCAGGGGTCTTTGTCCAAGGTGGAACGCTTGAACTTTCTGGCGATGCTCCAATTGTGGCACCGTATATTGGGTACCTTCAGGGCGGCTTAACCTATCAACATGTAAAATGGGCGCTATTAACAGCGCTAATGCAGATCGCGGTAAACCCCAATCACCTTACCTAGAATCGAAACATTATCTAATATTAGTGGCTCCATTGAAGAATTCTCTGGTTGAAGACGAAAATGTGCTTTCTCCTTATAAAATCTTTTAACTGTAGCTTCATCATCCTCGGTCATTGCAACAACAATCTCACCGTTATTTGCCGTACTCTGCTGACGAACTATGATTAAATCCCCATTAAAGATACCAGCCTCAATCATACTATCGCCAATTACTCGAAGCATAAAGACCTGATCGCTTTTAACAACCGTAGTTGGTAATGGAAAGTAGTCTTCAATATTCTCGTAAGCAGTAATTGGTAATCCAGCTGTAACGCGCCCCAACAAAGGAACTTTACTTACGCTTTCATCTTGACCGTATGTAAAATCATCAGTAGTTATTTCAATTGCCCGTGGCTTAGTAGGATCTCGTCTAATATAGCCTTTTTTTTCAAGTCTTTCTAAATGTCCATGAACAGTAGAGCTAGAGGCTAAATCAACGGCTTCACCAATCTCTCTAACTGAAGGAGGATAGCCTTTCTCCTTAACAGTTTCAATAATAAACATTAATATTTCTTTTTGGCGTTTCGATAGCTTATCCATAGTCCACCTCACAGTTTTATTTGTCTAAAAGATAACATATTTTTTTCAATAATGCAAACAAATGTTCTATCTTTTATTGACAGAACATTTGTTTGCATATATAATGATAATCAGAAGAGATGACAGAGGTGCTATTTATGAAATATTTAAAATATCTAGTAATTATTATAATCTTCCTTAGTTCAAGCATCTTAACTGCTTATGCATACTTTGACAATAATCAGACAAGAAATATTCAGGAAACGAGCTATATTACGGTAATCGTTGATACAGGCGACTCTTTCTGGAATCTTGCACAACAGCATAATTCGGGAAATTATAGTACAAAAAAACTGGTTACTCAGATTAAAGCCCTTAACGAACTCGAAGGATATACCATTTTCCCTGGTCAAGAGTTAATAATACCGCTTTAACTGTAGAGTGATTTGTGTTACCATTCATATTAATTGATAAATAATATATAGTCTAAACTTGTAAACTAGTATGATATACTAGTTTATATTTTTAGGTATGATGAAAAGGGGAGCATCAAGTAAAATGAAAGTTGCTAAATTTGGCGGAACGTCACTGGCTTCTGCAGAACAGATCAATAAGGTACTTAAGATTGTAACAAGCGATCCTGATCGTAAAATCATCGTTGTTTCTGCGCCAGGCAAACGCTTTGCTGCAGATATTAAAGTAACAGATTTACTAATCAAATACGGAGAAGCGCTTTTAACAGGAAGCAACATAGCCGAAGCACAACATGCTGTAATTGATCGCTTCCAGGAAATAGCCAAAGACTTAATGCTACCTTATGCGAAAGTTGAACAATTAGTAAAACAGCTTGAAACTGCGCTTAACGCTGTTAATCCAGCCGATGACGACTTTATTGAGCTAGTTAAATCTTTTGGCGAGGACTATAGCGCTCAGCTAGTCGCTTTATACTTCCAACAACAGGGCGTAAATGCTAACTATGTTAGTCCGCGCGAAGCCGGTTTACTGCTAACAAATGATGCAGGCTATGTGCAGATTTTGCCTGAAACGATGGATAACCTGAGCCATTTAGCCGAACGAGAGGGAATAATTATTTTCCCTGGATTTTTTGGTCACTCAACAAGTAGTAAAATCATCACTTTTACACGCGGCGGATCAGATATTACCGGCTCAATCCTTGCAGCTGCGGTGAACGCCGATGTTTATGAAAATTTTACAGATGTAGATTCAGTTTTTGTTGTTAATCCAAATATTGTTGAGAACCCACTGCCAATTGAGGAACTAACTTTTAAAGAGATGCGAGAACTTTCCTACTCCGGATTTAACGTTTTTAGCGATGAAGCCTTAATTCCAGCATTTAGAGCTAGAATTCCTGTAAACATACGAAATACTAACAACCCAGAAGCTCCAGGTACGCGTATAGTGCTGGAGCGTGATGACAGCATCAATCCAGTTATCGGTATCGCTAGTGACTCAGGATTCTGCAGTATTTTTGTTAGCAAATACATGATGAATAAAGAGATTGGTTTCGGGCGCAAACTACTAAGAATCTTGGAAGATGAACAGATTTCTTATGAGCACACCCCGTCTGGAATCGATAACCTATCTGTAATTTTACGGGAAAACCAACTTAATCCAGCTAAAGAACAACGGATAAAAGAACGGATAATTAATGAACTTAAGGTTGATGATTTCGCAATCAGAAGAAATCTTTCACTAATTATGATTGTTGGTGAAGGCATGCGGCATACAATTGGGCTGGCTGCAAAAGCAACAAAAGCTTTTGCTACTGCTCGAGTAAATATTGAAATGATCAACCAAGGATCTTCAGAGGTTAGTATGATGTTCGGTATAAAAGAAGTCGACGAAAAAAAGGCAATACGGGCCTTATATAATGAATTTTTTGTAATAAACTAAAGATCAGAAAAGAGGAGGAGAGGGCATGGCTAATGATCCGTCATATGATGTAGTTTCAAATGTGGATTTGCATGAGCTTAATAACGCCACTGATCAAACACAGAAAGAGATAGCACAGCGCTATGATTTCAAAAACAGTAAATCTAAACTTACCTTAAACAAGGACGAATTAGAAATAATTACTGAAGATGAGTATAAACTTGCCGCCGTTATCGATATACTACAGAATAAGTTGATTCGACGCGGGGTACCGATTAAAAATCTAGCCTATGGCAAAATCGAACCCGCAGCTAACGCGATGATTAGGCAGATTATTAAAGTAAAGCAAGGAATTGAGACAGAAACTGCTAAAAAAATTACAAAAGCAGTAAAAGATAGCAAACTAAAAGTTCAAACTCAGATTACCGGTGATTCAATCCGGATTTCAAGCAAAAGTAAAGATGCTTTGCAAGAAAGTATGCAGTTAATTCGCGAACTTGAACTTGAAATTGATTTACAATTTACAAATTATCGCTAAGTAAAGGTGGTGGGACGATATGACTGACAAATTCAATTTAAAACGAATTAACGAGTTAGCTTCTAAAGCAAAAGAATCTGGCTTAACTGTTGAAGAAAAGCTCGAACAGGAGCAACTCCGTGCTGAATATATTGCCACTTATCGAGAAAACTTCCGCTCACAACTGCTGTCACTAAAGATTGTTGATGAAGAAGGTAAAGATATCACTCCGCAAAAACTTAAGGATGCACAAAACGAACAAGGTGAATGTTAATGACGGAACGTGAAATTCTAATACTTATTTATATTGTTGTAATTAATCTGATTGGTTTTCTAATCATGGGCTATGACAAATACTCTGCTATCCGCAATTTTCGCCGCATTCCCGAGAAAAGCCTACTCATAATCGCTTTTATCGGAGGCGCAATTGGTATCTATCTAGGAATGAATAGTTTTAGACATAAAACAAAAACCCCTTTATTTATCTATGGGGTTCCAATTTTAGTACTTGTAAATATAGGTTTATTTTATTTATTATTTACTAGCTAATTAAAAAGTAAAAGCAGGGTGCTTAAACCCATACCCGAAGCAAAAATAATGATAAGCAATACAATAAAGATTTTCATAGTACGGCTCTTTTTAAACATAATTTAATCACCCAATTTTCGCTACCAGGCAGAAAAATGCCTGGTCTTTTATTTTTATAAATAAAGAATATATTGAATCATTAGGACAAAGTGGCAGAGCGTCCCAAACAAAACAAAGATATGAAATATTTCATGAAAACCAAGATATTTTTTGAAAATATCGGGTTTCTTTAATCCGTAAATTACTGCACCAATTGTATAAAAAACACCACCGGCAACTAACCATGCTACTCCAGCAAGTGGAATCGTTTTAATGATGGGGATAAAGGCAATAATTGCGACCCAACCCATAGCAACATAAAATGAAGTGGAGAGCCAACGCGGGGCATCAAACCAGAATACCTTTAGCAAAATACCAACAATCGCTAATCCCCAGATGATACCAAAAATTGTCCAACCCCAACCACCACGTAATGGTACTAAGCAGATTGGAGTATAGGTGCCGGCAATTAAAACAAAAATCATCATGTGATCGATTCGATGCAAAACTTGAATGCCTCTTTCTGAAAGAGGTAAAGCATGATAAAGTGTACTTGCGGTATATAGTAAAATCATACTTGCGCCGAAGATTGCAAAGGAAACAACATGCCAGACAGTTGCGTCTTGTACCGCCAAGACAATTAAAACGCTAGTGCCAATAATTGATAAAATAACACCAATCAAATGTGTTAAGGAGTTCATCGGTTCCTTGATTTTATGTAGCATTTTTCCCCCTAATATGTCAGTCATTACAATTAAATGTATGTTATTTCTTTGCAGAATTCAATATTTATATTAAGAAATTAAAAATATCTACAATTTAAGGAGGCTGTCTTATGAGTACACATATTGGAGCAAAGCTTGGTGATATAGCTGAAACGATTCTACTACCGGGCGATCCGCTACGTGCTAAGTGGCTAGCTGAAAAATATTTAAAGGATTATTTCTGTTACAATCAAGTACGTGGAATGTTAGGCTATACAGGCTTCTACAAGGGTAAACGGCTCTCTGTTCAAGGTGTGGGCATGGGCATACCCTCAATTTCGATCTATCTGCATGAGCTATTTGCTGATTTCAATGTAACAAAAGTGATCCGCATCGGCACTTGCGGTGCGATCCAGCCAGATTTGCAGCTCTGCGACATCGTATTAGCGAGCGCTGCATCAACTGATTCGCAGATTAACAATTTTCGTTTTGCTGGTTGTAATTTTGCACCGGTCGTTAATTTTAAACTGTTGCAGAAAGCGTATGAGATTGCCGGAAACATGGGAATTAAACCAATAGTAGGCGGAATTCTAACCTCTGACCGTTTTTACCATGATGACGAACCTGACCATTGGCAAAAATGGGCTAAATATCAAGTTTTGGCTGTTGAGATGGAGACCGCCGAGCTATACACTCTGGCAGCATACTTTAATGCTAATGCGCTATCAATTCTAACCGTGGTTGATAGTCTATTAACTGGCGAGGAAATAAACGCGGAAGCTCGTGAGGCGTCACTGAACGATATGGCAGAGCTGGCGCTGGAGACAGCGATTAGCTAAACATGAAAATCATGTCGCTCATAACCACGATAAGTGATTACTATTGAAAGAATGATAATACCAAGTGTCAACACTAAGTAAAGTGGTTGGAAAGTACCACCATACATTAACTGTTTAGCTTCAAAATACTTAAACGGCGTTAGATATTTAAGAAATGAAATTTTATCGTATAAATCAATAACAATCGACAAAAGATAGGTCCCAAGCATTATGCCAGTCGCGATGCTTAGGGCTTTTGTCGTTGTAAAAGTAAGAGCAGAAATGCCAGTCCCTACGAAAAAGAAAAGTATTTGTAGCAAGAGTAGGGCAATCATTAAGCGAAATATCTCATTATTGAGCGAATAGTCTCCTTGGTACTTGGCAACGTAAAAAATTGAAGTAAATAAAATTATTAAATTTAATACGAAAAGATTAATCAATCCAGCAATCAATTTGAAAGTTACGATTCTACGACGCTTCAATGGTTTAACAAAAATAAAATCCGCTGTTTTATCGCGTTCTTCCTTCGAAATAATAACAGCACCAAGCATAACCGCATGTATTGTTCCAACCAATAAGAAGTAAAGAAACATCATTCCGTAATAACCGCTGACTGTCGTCAAATCAAACGTCCCAAAGCCAAAAATAACGCGAATCGCTTGCGGCAACATATCGCTAATATCTTCCATAGTTGGATTTGAAATTTTAAAGGTCTCATATTTTAACATGCCAGATGCTACTAAAATAAAGCCGGCAACTGACCAGACAAGTAAGGATATTAAATTTGCTCTAATTTCACGGCGAATAATGTTCATTTTAAGCCTCCATTATTAAATTGAGGGAATATCTCTACGGTGATATCTTATAAAAGTAATAACCGTTAATATAATGATTAGTGCAATTGCAATAATTAAGTAGACAAGGTCAAAGCTCTCATTGTTAATAATATAACTCGGTTTGAAGTAGGCAAAAGGGGAGAAATAACTTAATTTTACATCTCCTAAAGACTGATTTAGTAAATCAATAATAAAAAAGCCAAAAACAACCCCCAAAGTAACCGGCAACACCGACTTAATCCGTTTTAAAAAGACCGCAAGAAAGATCCCGATTGCAGCAAAGAGCAATTGAAAAATGAGAATCGAAAATTGCAATAATAAAAAGGTTTTAATGGAAAAATCAGCAGTTTTCACAATACTTAATAAAATATAGGTTGCAAGCGTATAAGTAATGTTAGTATCAAGCAAGTGCGCAACAACTGCAGTAAGTTTCGCCTTTAAGATATCGGTACGTGTTACAGGTTTAGTCAGGAGAAAATCAGCCACATTCTGACTAAGTTCTTGAGAAACTACAGTCATCCCATAGTTCATTGCTTGAATAGCGGCAATTAGGTAAATATAGACTAATGCAAAGCCATAGAAGCCAAGAACAGTTGCTATATTCATCGAATTAAAACCTAATGCTCCTTGAACAAATTCCGGAAAGTTGCCAACCATATCATAAAACGCATCGAAATCACTTTGCAGCATTGAAAAAAGCACCATAAAAAGGCTCATCACAAAAATTAGAGCAATCGTCCAAATAACATTTGCTTTTAAAAGCATTTTAATTTCTTGAAGGAAGATATTCATCAGGTTACTCCTTTATATAGTAGTGCATGAAAATCTCCTCAAGCGAAGGATCTTCCACCAATAGATTGATGATTTTATACTTGCTAAGTACCTGTAAAACCTGGTTAATATCGCCTTTAAAAATAAATGAAAGATTATTATCAACAAAATCCAGATTATTAACGCCATCAATCTGAAAATCAGTTAGATTCGATGCCCCCGCTAATTCTAATTCGAATTTTTTATAATTATTTTCACGCAGAGTTTTTATATCCTCAACCTTTACAAGCATACCGTCTTTAATGATTGCTACACGATTACATAGCTTCTGTACTTCACCAAGAATATGGGAAGAGAAGAGAACTGTCGCACCATTTTTGTTCTCCTCAAGAATTAAATCAAAAAAAGTCTGCTGCATGAGCGGATCTAATCCACTTGTTGGTTCATCAAGAATAATCAGTTTTGGGCGATGCAATAGCCCCTGCACAATACCAACCTTTTTCTTATTGCCATAGGAGAGGTTATTGACCTTCTTATTTAAGTTTAAATCCATGATTGATGAAAGCTCGACAATCCGAGAATCGCAATCCTTTTTGTAAAAACTTGCTGAATATTTCAAGATATCAATAACCTTCATGTTGTCGTAATAAAAGACTTCTGAAGGCAGATAACCGACATCTTTACGTATTTCAGCACCATCAGCAATGATATCTTTGCCAAAAATTTTAGCGCTACCACTTGTTGGGTAGATTAAACCAAGAATTGTTCTAATTGTCGTCGATTTGCCGGCACCATTTGGCCCAATAAAGCCAAAAATTTCACCTTCTTTTATATTGAAGGTGACATCAATAATGCCTCGGGCTTCTCCGTAGTATTTTGTTAGATTGTTAATTTCCACTACATTCATCAAAAATCTCCTCCAATAAGCTTATAAATCCGTTTATTTATCTCTGATTATATCTTATTTTATAAAATGCACAATATTGTTGCACTGTAATACTTTCAAAGAGTAGGGGAGTTAGGTATAATCATAAAAGAAATAAAAGTTTAGATAAATCACAGAGGGATGGGGACTACAGATGGGTCGCAAATGGAATAATATAAAAGAGAAAAAAGCCTCTAAGGATACGAATACAAGCCGTATATATGCAAAATTCGGCACAGAAATCTATGTGGCGGCTAGGCAGGGTGAAGCTGACCCAGAAAACAACCAGGAACTTAGATTCGTTATCGAACGCGCAAAAACTTATAATGTGCCTAAAGCAATTATCGACCGTGCAATTGAAAAAGCAAAAGGAGGCTCAGATGAAACCTATGATTCGCTAAGATATGAAGGTTTTGGGCCAAATGGTTCGATGATTATTGTTGATGCTTTGACAAATAATGTAAATAGAACGGTGGCGGAGGTTCGTTCCGCCTTTACCAAAAATGGCGGAAACCTTGGAGTTAATGGATCGGTTGCTTATATGTTCGATTCGGTGGCGGTAATCGGCGTTGAGGGAAAAAGTGAAGATCAGGTGCTTGAACTTTTGTTAGCTGCCGATATCGATGTGAAAGATATACTGTCAGAGGGTGATGTGGTAATCATCTATGCGGAGCCAACCCAATTCAATGCTGTCCAAGTCGCTTTAAAAGCCGAAGGAATCACTAATTTTACTGTGGCCGAACTTACAATGCTTGCACAAAACGAAATACAATTACCAACTGATGCCTTAGTACAATTCGAAAAACTGATTGATACGCTTGAGGATTTAGAGGACGTACAACAGGTTTATCATAATGTCGAAATAGAGGATTAGGATGAGCAAAATTGGCTAAATATGATGATAATAGACCTGAAAACGAGCAAATTGACGAGGAATTTGAGTTCGATGAGGAATTAGATATTAATGAATGGCCTGAAGAGTCGAAGGAAGAGACCTACAAGGAAAATAAATTCAGAAAATTCATGGTCAGTTTTGTAAGTATCATCTTAGTTTTATCATTAGTAGGCGCGACTTTTGCTGTATTTCCGCAAATTTTTAATTTAGCGAGCTTTAATTTTGTGAAAGATTCTGTTGTACTCTCACAGCAGAACGATATCCAGGAATATAAAAAATCAGTAGTAATTGTGAAAACTGAAAGCGGGAAGGGGACCGGCTTCTTTTACGGCCAGGGAAACACGATCGTTACTAACCAGCATATTATAAATGATGCAAATAAAATTGAAATTATTACTAATAATGGCAAGTTGTTTATTGGTAAATTAGTTACCAGCGATCCTAAAATAGACTACGCTATAATCCGTATAGATAGTGCTGTTGATCAGTTCCCGGTATTTAAAGCCGCAACTGATGTAGACGTTGACGATGGACTATACATCATTGGTAATCCTTTATTTAATAGTTTCATAGCGAGCAACGGTCTCTTCCTAGGAGTTATAAACCGGATCGAAATAAACAATCTTGTGATTGGCGGCAAATTCTATAAAGGAAATAGTGGTAGTCCAATCCTCAACAAAGACGGTGAAGTATTAGGAATTCTCTACGCTACTACTAAAGTTGTAGTGGATGGTAAAGAAATAGATGCAGCTTTAGCCGTTCCTATTAACTATGTTAATACTGCTTTAGATGCATTAAAGAATGGTTCTTGAAAGTAGTCTTTCTTAAAATCATATTCTACTTTACATAATATATATTATCGGACCCAATATTTTTATTATGACCTGTTTACAATATTTACCACCGCTTCTCACCTATTATTTTTTACATCATTTTATTTTTTATATTTGTATTCAACATATTACTTTGGTTCTGTTTTAACTTCACTTGCACCAAACAAATTAATTTTTTACATAGCACTATCAGCTCATAATAACTAGATAATTGACGAAATTTTGAGCAATCTGGCTATAAACTAATAAAAATTATAATAATTTTGCTTAAATCGACTATAACACTCTATTTTGCATTTTAACGCGTTATTTATGTCTTGCATCTGCTAATACTAAAACTTTTTAAAAGTAGCTTAGAAACGATTTTAGGGAGCCTTTTTACAAAAAATATCTCCCAAGGAGCTAATATGGATCTATTTACTGTAATTTTAGTTGCAATTGGTATTTCCTTAGATACTTTCACTATTTCTGCTACCCGAGGTATCTACTTAAATGAATTCAAAATAAAATCTGCGATAATTATCGCTTCTTATTTTACTGTTTTCCAAGTTCTAATGATTTTTCTTGGCTGGTTGACTGGTGAACAATTTACTGAATTCCTTAATCACTTCAGTCATTGGATAGTTTTTCTGGTATTGTTTGTGCTTGGTATAAAAATGCTTTACGATTCTAGAAAAAAGAGAAGGGGCATTCAACCCAAACTTCATCCCCTATCCTTCTCAGTTATGATACCGCTTGCTTTTGTCGCTAGTATTGATGCATTTGTGATAGGTGCCGGCTTTACTGTACTTTCACTTTCAATTTTAAGTACAACCTTAATTATTGCTGTTGTTACATTTGCATCATCAATCATCGGTATCTATATCGGTAAAGCATTGGGAGAAAATTTTGAAAAATCGGCTGAGTTGATTGGTGGAGTTGTCCTAATCGTCCTAGCTCTACTGACCGTAGTTATT
>CAZMPM010000017.1:0-24391 GCA_964568525.1 uncultured Caryophanales bacterium | reverse complement strand
GTAGTTAGTGAAGAACGGTGTATGACGTCCACCCTCTTCTTTTGACAAAACATAGATCTCAGCTGTAAATTCTGTGTGTGGTTTAACTGAACCTGGTTTTGCTAATACTTGTCCACGTTCAATATCTTTACGCTCAACGCCACGAAGTAAAAGACCAACGTTATCTCCAGCTTGTGCTTGATCTAACAGTTTGCGGAACATCTCAACGCCAGTACATACAGTTTTTCTAGTTTGTTCGTTAAGACCAACGATTTCAACTTCGTCGCCAACTTTGATAACTCCTCTTTCAACACGACCAGTAGCAACAGTTCCACGACCAGTGATTGTGAAAACGTCCTCTACAGGCATTAAGAAAGGTTTGTCCACTTCACGTGGAGGGTCAGGAATGTAGCTGTCAACAGCTGCCATTAACTCAGTGATTGCATTAGCCCATTCGCTATCAGGATTTTCTAATGCTTTTAGTGCTGAACCTCTAATGATTGGAGTATCATCTCCAGGGAATTCATACTCATCTAATAACTCACGAATTTCCATTTCAACAAGTTCTAATAGTTCTTCATCATCAACCATGTCAACTTTGTTCATGAAAACAATGATGTAAGGTACGCCTACTTGGCGTGAAAGTACGATGTGCTCACGAGTTTGTGGCATCGGACCATCTGCTGCTGAAACAACTAGAATCGCTCCATCCATTTGTGCTGCACCAGTAATCATGTTTTTAACATAGTCAGCGTGACCTGGGCAGTCAACGTGTGCATAGTGACGATTTGCAGTTTCATACTCAACGTGTGATGTAGAAATTGTAATACCGCGTTCTCTTTCCTCAGGTGCATTGTCGATTTGTGCATAAGCCGTAGCTTTTGATCCACCTGTTTTTGCAAGTACCGTAGTAATTGCAGCTGTTAATGTTGTTTTACCATGGTCAACGTGACCAATTGTACCAACGTTAACGTGTGTTTTTGTACGTTCAAATTTTTGCTTACCCATTTTATATCCTCCTTAATACTTATTAATTAATAGTTTTTTATATTAGCTTCACTACAGTTCTTATAATACCTATTATAAACGTAGTGAAAATTTTTTCAAACAATACTTAGTATATTTGCACCTAAACTGACTGTTTTGCGATAATTTCTTCAGAAATGAACTTTGGAACCTCTTCATAACCATCAAATTGCATTGAATAGTTAGCACGTCCTTGTGTATTAGAACGAAGCGAAGTCGCATAACCAAACATTTCTGATAGCGGTACTAATGCATGGATACTCTGCGCACCAGCATTAGAGCCCATACCCTCAATTCTTCCACGACGAGAACTTAGATCGCCCATTACATCTCCCATGTATTCCTCAGGTACAGTAACTTCAACTTTCATTACTGGTTCAAGAATTACTGGGTTACATTTTGTTTTGGCAGCTTTTAGTGCCATTGAGCCGGCAATTTTGAACGCCATCTCAGAAGAGTCAACATCATGGTATGAACCGTCAAAAATAGTTGCTTTAAAATCGATTAAAGGATAACCGGCAAGAATACCATTTACAGCAGCTCCTTCAATACCAGCCTGTACCGCAGGAATATATTCTCGCGGAACAACTCCACCAACGATTTTATTTTCGAATTCAAAACCTTTGCCTTTTTCAAGTGGACTAAATTCAACCCAGACATGTCCGTACTGACCACGCCCACCTGATTGTCTTACAAATTTACCCTCAACTTGAGCAGTCGCACGAATTGTTTCTTTGTATGCTACCTGCGGAGCACCAACATTAGCTTCAACCTTGAACTCACGTCGCAAACGATCAACGATGATATCAAGATGTAGTTCTCCCATACCCGCGATGATTGTCTGTCCAGTCTCCTCATCAGTATGGGTTTTAAATGTCGGATCCTCTTCCGCAAGCTTAGAAAGTGCTGTGCCAAGTTTGTCTTGGTCCATCTTCGTTTTTGGTTCTACAGAAAGACGGATAACTGGTTCTGGAAAATCCATTGACTCAAGAATAATCGGATGTTTCTCATCACATAATGTGTCACCAGTACCTGTATCCTTCAAACCAACTCCCGCTGCAATGTCACCAGAGAAAACCTTACTAATCTCTTCACGGTGATTCGCGTGCATTTCAAGGATTCGCCCGATTCTTTCGCGCTTATCTTTAGATGTGTTCATAACATATGAACCTGAATCTAGTGTTCCAGAATAAACACGGAAAAATGTTAATTTACCAACATACGGGTCTGTCATTACTTTAAAAGCAAGCGCTGAAAACGGTGCACTATCGTCTGCCGGTCTTCCAGCCTCTTCACCTCTAGGTGTAACTCCCTTGATAGGAGGCACGTCAAGCGGGCTAGGCAAATAATCAATTACTGCATCTAGCATGCGTTGAACTCCCTTATTTTTGTAAGCGGATCCGCAGACTACTGGGAAAATTTGTACTGCAAGCGTGCCTTTACGCAGCGCTTTAACGATTTCCTCATTAGTAATCTCTTCACCTTCAAGGTACTTCATCATCAAATCTTCATCAATCTCAGCAACAGCCTCGATTAAGTTACTACGCCATTCCTCAGCAAGTGCACGATATTCTTCAGCGATTGGTTGTATTTCAGTTGTATTACCTAAATCATCAGTGTAGTAATAGGATTCCATATTAACTAGGTCGATGATTCCAACGAACTTCTCTTCTGCGCCAATCGGCAGCTGGATTGGAACTGGGTTAGCCTTTAAGCGATCAACAATTGTTTGAACCGCATTTAAAAAGTCAGCTCCTGTTTTATCCATCTTATTAACAAAAATAAGTCTAGGCACGCCATAAGTTGTTGCTTGGCGCCAAACAGTTTCCGTTTGTGGTTCAACACCACTTTTTGCATCAAGTACTGTAACAGCTCCATCCAATACACGTAATGAACGCTCAACCTCAACAGTAAAGTCAACATGCCCCGGGGTATCGATAATATTAATTCGATGCCCTTTCCATTGAGCCGTTGTTGCTGCTGATGTAATTGTTATACCACGTTCTTGCTCTTGCTCCATCCAGTCCATTGTTGCGGCACCCTCATGTGTCTCACCCATTTTATGAGTGCGACCTGTATAGTAAAGAATGCGCTCAGTAGTTGTCGTTTTACCGGCATCGATGTGAGCCATAATTCCAATGTTACGTGTATTTTGTAGGGAGAATTTTCTATTCATCTTTTTTTATCCCCTCTTGCTTTCTATAAAATATTACCAGCGATAGTGTGCAAATGCTTTATTAGCTTCCGCCATTTTGTGTGTATCTTCTCTCTTCTTAACTGATGCTCCTGTATTGTTTGCGGCATCCATTATTTCGCCAGCAAGTCTTTCTTCCATCGTTTTCTCACCACGAAGACGTGAGTAATGGATTAACCAGCGTAATCCTAAAGTTTGTCTTCTATCAGCTCTTACTTCAATTGGCACTTGATAGTTCGCACCACCGACGCGGCGAGCTTTTACTTCTAGAACAGGCATAATGTTTTTCATTGCTTCGTCAAAAACTTCCATTGGAGCCTTGCCAGTTCTATCTTTAATTATATCAAATGCACTGTATAAAATATGTTGAGAAACGCTCTTTTTACCATCAACCATCATACCATTAACTAGTCGAGTGACAAGTTTACTATTGTACAGCGGATCAGGCAGAACATCTCTTTTTGTAACAGGTCCTTTGCGCGGCATAATTTCTCCTCCTTTATAAATTTTAAAAATCAGCTATTAGTTAGCAATTTTAGGTCTTTTCGTTCCATATTTAGAACGCGCCTGAGCTCTTTTCTGTACGCCTGCAGTATCTAGCGCACCACGTACAATATGATATCTAACACCTGGTAAGTCTTTTATACGACCGCCACGCACTAGAACAACGCTATGTTCTTGTAGATTATGCCCAATACCTGGAATATAAGCTGTTACCTCAATCCCGTTTGTTAAACGTACACGAGCATATTTACGTAAAGCAGAGTTAGGTTTTTTCGGTGTCATTGTTCCCACACGTGTACAAACTCCACGTTTTTGTGGTGAACTCTGCTCAGTGAACCCCTTTTGAAAGCTATTGTAGCCCTTCTGTAATGCAGGGGATGATGATTTAGTAACCTTACTCTTTCTACCTTTACGAATTAATTGATTAATTGTTGGCATCAAAGCCACCTCCTTCCGTCTTTTTAAGCACACAGTTCCTGGCGTTCCATATCCCTGCAAAATAAATTGCACGATAATAGCTTTGTAGCTATTTGCCAGCTATTATCGGCAATTGTTACTTCAATATGGCAACCGTCGCTGCGCCAACCTCGATGCCACTACTCTTTCCAAGCTTAACCATTGAATCAACATAGGATAGAGTAATTGCTTTCACTTGACACATACTAATTATTTTCGCTACATAGCGTGGATCTGCATCACTCGCTATAATAACCTCTTGAGCCTTCCCTTTTTCAACAGCTTTTAATGTCTGTTTAACACCAACGGAAAGTCTCTCTGCCTGTTTTACTTTTTCATAAGACATACTTCCATCCTCCAAAGAACAGGTATTATTTTTTACACTCAAATAGATTAACACCATTTAAATGCTCTGTCAATACTGTTTTTTAATCAATTGCAACAGTTTCTTCTTTAGCTATAAACTCATCATAAGCATGTTGCGTCGTAACTTTGATGTTACGATATCTTTTCAGTCCAGTACCTGCAGGGATTAACTTACCAATAATAACGTTTTCCTTTAATCCTAACAGATAGTCAGTTTTGCCTTTGATTGCAGCTTCTGTTAATACGCGTGTTGTCTCTTGGAATGAAGCCGCTGATAAGAATGAGTCAGTCTCAAGCGATGCCTTAGTTATACCAAGCAACACTGGTTTAACAGTTGATGGTTCTTTACCTTCAGCAAACGCAGTACGATTCGCCTTCTCAAAAGTGTGCAAGTCGACCATTGCGCCTGGCAATAAATCGGTCTCACCACTCTCAATAACTTTTACCTTGCGAAGCATTTGGCGGACCATTATTTCGATATGTTTGTCGTTGATTTCAACGCCTTGTAAACGATACACGCGTTGAACCTCTTGCAAAATATATCGCTGAACGCCTGAAATTCCCTTAACCCGCAGCAATTCCTTTGGATCAATTGAACCCTCAGTAAGTTCCTCACCGGCAACAACTTCTTGGTCGACAGCTACTTTGATACGTGAACCAAAAGGTACCGTGTAAGCTTTCTCTTCAATCTCACTGCTAACAACAACTTCACGAACATCTGCAGATTCTACAACAGATTTTACAACACCATCAAACTCAGCGATAACAGCTTGCCCTTTCGGATTTCGCGCTTCAAAAAGCTCTTGAATCCGCGGCAAACCTTGCGTGATATCGTCACCAGCAACACCGCCAGTATGGAAAGTACGCATCGTCAACTGTGTTCCCGGCTCACCAATTGATTGTGCAGCAATTGTACCAACTGCTTCACCAATTTCTACACCTGCACCTGTTGCAAGATTGCGACCGTAACATTTCTCACAGACGCCTCTTAATGTGCGACAGTTAAAGACAGACCTAATGTTTACTTCGTTTATTCCTGCTGCAATTATTGCATCAGCAATATCCTCATCAATTAATTCATCGCGTTTAACTAAGACTTTACCAGTCTTCGGATGCTTAACTGTCTCAAAAACAAAGCGCCCGATAATTCGGTCATATAGCTTCTCGATAACTTCATTACCGTCAATTATTGTGGAAACAGCTATACCTTTATCAGTGTTACAATCAATCTCTCTGATTATTACATCTTGCGCTACATCAACCAGTCTTCTTGTCAAGTAACCAGAGTCAGCAGTTCTAAGTGCTGTGTCCGCCAGACCTTTACGAGCACCATGAGTAGAGATAAAATACTCAAGTACCGTCAATCCTTCACGGAAGTTTGATTTAATAGGTAACTCAATAATCTTTCCTGATGGCGCTGCCATCAAACCACGCATACCAGCAAGCTGAGTAATTTGCGATACGTTACCACGCGCACCAGAGTTTGCCATCATATAGATTGAGTTAAACTTATCTAAACTATTCATCAAAACATCTGTAATATCGTCTTTCGCTTTACTCCAAATAGTAATTATTCGGTCATAACGCTCTTCGTCTGTTATTAGACCACGGCGATATTGATTTACAACACCACTAACCTTCTCCTCTGCATCTTGCAGAATTAGATCCTTCTCATCAGGAATGTGTACGTCGGCAACCGCAATCGTTAAGCCCGCTTTTGTCGAATAGGCAAATCCTAAATCCTTAATTTTATCAAGGATAATTGCAGTTTCAGTTGTTTTATATTTTCGATAAATCTCGGCAATAATCGTACCAAGGAAGCCTTTCTTAATAGCTCCATCATTCACAATATCTTTTACTGCTTCGCGCAGATTAACGCCCTTCTCGAAAATGAAGAATCTATCATCTATGCCTTCGATCAAATTAGTTTTCGTTGGCTCGTTAATAAACGGTAAATCAGCAGGGAATACTTCGTTAAAAATTATCTTACCAATTGTTGTTACTAGTAGAGCTTTCTCCTGTTTCTTTGTAAAAGATGTTTTCTTTAACGTTTTAGCAGGAATGATGACCTTAGCATGTAAAGCTGCATAACCATTCACATACGCAGAAATCGCTTCTTCTGGTCCACTAAATAACATGCCTTCACCTTTATCGCCAGCTCTTTCAATAGTAAGGTAATAGCAACCTAATACCATGTCCTGCGAAGGCGTAACAACTGGTTTGCCATCTTTAGGATTCAAAATATTATGTGAAGCTAGCATTAACAGCCTTGCTTCCGCTTGTGCTTCAGCCGACAACGGCACATGCACAGCCATCTGGTCACCGTCAAAGTCCGCGTTATACGCAGTACAGACTAACGGATGCAGTTGAATCGCACGTCCCTCAACTAATATTGGTTCAAAAGCTTGAATACCAAGTCGGTGCAATGTCGGTGCTCGGTTCAATAGAACAGGATGCTCCCTAATAACCTCTTCAAGAATATCCCATACTTCAGGACTCATTCTTTCCACTCGTCGTTTGGCACTCTTAATATTATGTGTAATCTCGCGGCTTACCAATTCCTTCATTACAAATGGCTTAAACAATTCCAGTGCCATCTCTTTTGGTAATCCACATTGGTGCATCTGCAAATTCGGCCCAACAACAATAACTGAACGACCTGAATAGTCAACACGTTTACCAAGTAGATTCTGACGGAAACGCCCTTGTTTACCTTTAAGCATATGGCTTAATGATTTTAACGGTCGATTGCCTGGACCTGTAACCGGACGACCACGTCGACCATTATCAATTAAAGCATCCACCGATTCTTGTAACATTCTTTTCTCATTCTGAACAATTATGTCAGGAGCGCCTAAATCTAATAAACGCTTAAGTCGATTATTTCTGTTAATTACCCGACGATATAAGTCGTTTAGATCGGATGTCGCGAACCTTCCACCGTCAAGTTGAACCATTGGTCTTAACTCTGGTGGAATAATTGGCAATACATCTAGTATCATCCATTCAGGTTTGTTCCCTGATGTTCTAAACGCATCAAGAATCTCAATTCGTTTAATAATACGATTTTTCTTCTGCCCTTGAGCAGTCTCTAAATCATCTTTAAGTTCTTGTATCTCGCCCTCAACATCAATATCTTCAAGTAGTTTTCTAATCGTTTCAGCACCCATTCCCGCTGAAAAGTTAAAACCATATTTCTCGCGGTAAGTACGGTACTCGCGCTCTGTAAGTAGTTGTTTTTTATCCAATGGTGTTTCACCTGGATCAGTCACCACATAAGACGCAAAATAAATGACTTCTTCCAGCGAGCGTGGCGACATATCTAATATTAAGCCCATCCTACTTGGGATGCCTTTAAAATACCAAATATGTGACACCGGAGCCGCAAGCTCAATGTGTCCCATCCGTTCACGTCTAACCTTTGATCTTGTAACCTCAACGCCGCAGCGATCGCAGACAACCCCTTTATAGCGCACGCGTTTATACTTTCCGCAATGACACTCCCAGTCTTTAGTCGGTCCAAATATCTTTTCACAAAACAGACCTTCTTTTTCCGGCTTAAGTGTACGGTAATTGATTGTCTCTGGTTTCTTCACTTCACCAAACGACCACGAACGAATTTTCTCCGGGGACGCAAGTCCAATACTCATCGCTTCAAACTTGTTAACATCTATCAAAGGGTACACCTCCCTTAGCTATAAGCCAATTTTTATTCATCATCACTACCGAAATCATTACCATAGTTTAAATTAAGTTTCTTAATATCAATATCTTCCTCAGTATCTAATTCCTTAATCTCGATCTCGCGTTCATCACTTGAAAGAATTTTTACATTTAGTGCTAAGCTCTGTAGCTCCTTAATTAGAACCTTAAACGACTCAGGAACCCCAGCTTCCGGAACATTCTCGCCCTTCACAATTGCCTCGTAAGTTTTTACACGTCCAACTACATCATCTGACTTAACTGTTAAAATTTCTTGCAAGGTGTAAGCCGCTCCATAAGCCTCAAGTGCCCACACTTCCATCTCTCCGAACCTTTGTCCACCAAATTGCGCCTTACCACCAAGTGGCTGTTGCGTTACTAAAGAGTACGGACCGGTTGAACGAGCATGAATCTTATCATCAACCATGTGTAATAATTTGAACATGTACATTACGCCAACAGTTACGGTTCTCTCAAAAGGTTCACCACTTCTACCGTCGTACAAAATGGTCTTACCATCTCGCGGCAACCCCGCCTCTTCTAGCGCATCAAATACATCGTTTTCGTTTGCTCCATCAAAAACTGGTGTAGCAACATGTATTCCTAACGTTTTTGCTGCCCAGCCAAGGTGAACTTCTAATACTTGCCCGATGTTCATCCTTGAAGGTACTCCAAGCGGATTCAGAATAATATCAACCGGTTTGCCATCAGGTAGAAACGGCATATCTTCTTCCGGTAAAATTCTCGCAATTACACCTTTGTTACCATGGCGACCCGCCATCTTGTCACCTTGTGATATCTTGCGCTTTTGCGCGATATACACACGGACTAATTGATTTACTCCCGGCGGCAATTCATCACCATTCTCACGTGTAAACACCTTAACATCAACAACTATTCCATCTTGTCCATGCGGTGCTCTAAGTGATGTGTCCCGAACCTCACGTGCCTTCTCACCAAAGATAGCATGTAGAAGTCTTTCTTCAGCAGTAAGCTCAGTTACACCTTTCGGCGTTACTTTACCTACAAGGATATCTCCAGGTCTAACCTCAGCCCCAATGCGGATTACTCCTTCTTCGTCAAGGTTTTTTAAAGCATCTTCACCAACATTCGGAATATCTCTAGTAATTTCCTCAGCGCCAAGTTTAGTATCGCGAGCTTCAGACTCATATTCTTCAATGTGAATCGAAGTATAGACATCATCTTTTACCAGTCGCTCACTAATTAGAATCGCATCCTCAAAGTTATAGCCTTCCCAAGTCATAAAAGCAACAACGATGTTCTGCCCTAACGCTAATTCACCAAGTTCAGTCGATGGGCCATCTGCAATATTTTCGCCCGCTTTTACCACGTCGCCTTTTTTTACTAGTGGTCGTTGGTTTGTGCATGTACCCTGATTAGAGCGCACAAACTTGCGAAGTTTATATACGATTAGATCTCCTTCGACATCTTTTTTGCCGATCTTCTTAATTGTTCTGATAGCAATCTCTTGTGCATCAATCCGTTCGACTATCCCGTCTTCTCTAGCAACAATACAGACTCCTGAATCTCGAGCTGTTTTATATTCCATACCTGTACCAATTAAAGGAGCCTGCGGTGTCAGCAAAGGAACCGCTTGACGTTGCATGTTGGATCCCATTAGTGCACGGTTTGAGTCATCATTTTCTAAGAAAGGAATCATTGCCGTAGCAACAGAAACAACTTGCATCGGCGAAACGTCGATAAAATCGACCCATTCTTTTGTTGTGATAATATTTTCATCTTTAAATCTTGCAACTATATTATCTTCAAGGAATTTACCATTTTCATCAAACTTCACATTCGCTTGCGCAATAACATAGTTATCCTCTTCATCCGCTGTTAGATACACGATTTCGTTTGTTATCAAATTCGTGTCTGAATCTACACGGCGATAAGGAGTTTCAATAAATCCAAATGGATTTACTCGAGCAAAACTCGATAGTGAGTTTATCAGTCCAATATTCGGACCCTCAGGAGTCTCAATTGGACACATTCTTCCATAATGAGAGTGATGTACGTCACGCACCTCGAAGCCAGCACGCTCACGCGTTAAACCACCAGGGCCTAATGCGCTTAAACGTCTTTTGTGTGTCAGCTCTGAAAGCGGGTTAGTTTGGTCTAAAAATTGTGAAAGCTGACTACTTCCAAAAAACTCTTTAACCGCTGCAATTACTGGTCTGATATTTATTAGAGCCTGCGGCGTGATCATATTCACATCATGAATTGACATGCGGTCACGTACAACCCTTTCCATACGCGCCAAACCAATCCTAAATTGGTTCTGTAATAACTCGCCTACTGAGCGAATACGACGATTTCCTAAGTGGTCAATATCATCAATTTCGCCCACACCGTACAATAAATTAATAAAGTAATTTACTGTAGAAACGATATCGCTTGGAGTAATGTTCTTAACAGACTGTTTGATGTTCTGATTAGAAATTATACTAATAATCTCATTCTCATTGTTTGGAGCATAAATTTTGATAGTCTGAAGTGGAATCGGCTCTTCCAAAACGCCCAAAACCGACTGATAATTAAAATAGTTTACTCCCGCTTCTAAAGCAGGTATCAACTTGTTCAGTAATTTGCGATCAACAATTTGACCAGCCTCAGCAAGAATCTCGCCAGTATTTGGATCTACAAGATTTTCTGCCAATTTCTGATTGAAAAGTCGCTGTTTAATATGAAGTTTCTTATTCACTTTATAACGACCAACGTCAGCTAAATCATAACGCTTCGGATCAAAAAATCTTGCTTGTAATAAGTTCCTCGCACTCTCAACAGTTGCCGGTTCACCTGGACGTAATCTTTCGTATACTTCAATTAAAGCCGATTCCATAGAATCCGTGTGATCCTTCTCAATTGTATTACGAACATATTGATTATCACCAAGCAGCTCTATAAGCTCTTCATCTGTGCCAAAACCGAGCGCACGTAAAATAACCGTAACCGGTAGTTTTCTTGTACGATCAATCCGCACATAAATAATATCTTTAGCATCAATCTCTAATTCAAGCCATGCACCGCGATTCGGTATAATTGTTGAAGTAAAGATTTTTTTTCCGTTTTTGTCATATTTCGTATCAAAATAAACACTAGGCGAACGCACTAACTGGCTAACTATAACGCGTTCTGCTCCATTAATTATAAAAGTACCGGTAGGAGTCATTAGCGGAAAATCTCCCATAAATACTTCTTGCTCTTTGACTTCACCAGACTCTTTATTAATTAAACGCACTTTCGCTCTTAAAGGTGCCGCATAGGTAACATCTCGTTCCTTGGACTCCTCTACTGAATACTTGGCTTCACCGATACTGTGATCGAAAAACTCTAAAATAAGATTTCCAGCGAAATCTTGTATTGGCGAAATATCTTTAAACATTTCGCGTAAACCATCATTAATAAACCATTCATACGAATTAAGTTGAACCTCAATTAAATTTGGAACGTCCAAAACTTCATGAATCTCTGCATAACTTCTACGTTCTCGCTTACCTAAATTGACTGTTTTTACTGCCAAGTTTTTCACCCCTTTTAAACAGAGTAATAAAAAAAGAAAAAAATGGGTCGTACAACCTCATTTTTATTAAAATAAACTATCTAACTATTCCCACACCGCTTTCTTCACTTATATATTTTAAAATAAAAAACGGACATAAAATCCGTATATTATCATTTTCGCATCTATAAATGTTACCATACGCATTAACAGTAGTCAAGAGATTATTTAGTGCTTTTTATAATAAAGTAGCCCTTATCTTTATTTATAATCTCTACCTTACTGTAAATTGTTTCTAACTCCTTAATTGTCGAGGGCGCTCCCTGCTTCTTCTGAATTACTATCCACAGTTCTCCACCCTTTTTAAGTGCAATCTGCGTCTCGCGATATAGCTTGAAAATCACCTGTTTGCCAGCTCGGATTGGCGGATTTAACAAAATATAATCAAAATCGCGCTCGCTTATCTCCGCAAACCCATCACTTTGCAAAACAGTTATTTCAACAGCTCTTGCGATTAATTCGCTATTTAATACAATGTTATCTTTGGTGAGTTTAACAGCTCGTTCATTAATATCCGAAAAAAAGAGTTGCCCTTCCTGCAATCCAGCGGCAAGGATAATGCCAATCGCTCCATAACCAGCAGCTAAATCCAGCATCTTGCTTCCATCGTCAATAACTGCCGACTCAATCAGAAGAGCGGATCCAAAATCAATTCTAGTTCTAGAGAAAACACTGCTATCTGTACGAAACTTAAAATCCTTATCAGCAAAGTGATAATCAAATTCCAGTTCATTCTGTTCTGCTGTTGGGCTCTTACTAAAATAATGTTCTTGCATCTTATTACCTCCAACAGTCAATTAAAGCAAATTAACCGAAAAACCTATCGCTATAAACAACAGGCTTTCCGGTTAGTTTAATTTTAATTATACTATTTCTACTTCTGCGCCCGCTTCTTCAAGTTGAGCTTTTAATGCATCAGCTTCTGCTTTAGAAATACCTTCTTTAACTGCTTTTGGTGCATTATCAACTAAGTCTTTAGCTTCTTTTAGGCCTAAACCTGTTACTTCACGAACAAGTTTGATTACGTTAATTTTTGCTGCGCCAGCATTTTTAAGGTTAACAGTGAATTCTGTTTGCTCTTCGGCTGCTTCAACCGCTACTGCTCCACCAACAACTGCAACTGGTGCTGCAGCAGTTACGCCAAACTCTTCTTCAATTGCTTTAACTAAATCGTTTAATTCTAATACTGTCATATTTTTAATAGCTTCTAAAATTTGCTCATGTTTCATTATTATTTCCTCCTAATTATTTAAATGATATTTTTTCCTAAATTATTATGCTTTAGATGCTTCTTCTTTTTCTGCAACGGCTTTTACTGCGAGAGCCACGTTTCTCATTGGAGCTTGTAACACACTAAGTAACATTGACAGCAATCCATCTCTTGAAGGAAGCGCTGCAAGTTCCTTAACCTGATCAACTCCCAAGACTTTACCTTCAAGGATACCTGCTTTAATTTCTAAAGCTTTATGCTTTTTAGCGAAATCAGCAATAATCTTTGCTGGTGCAACTAAATCATTATTACTAAAAGCAATAGCTGTTGGTCCAAAAAGATATTCTTCCAAGCCTTTTAGTTCAACTTCATCAACAGCACGTTGCACAAAAGTATTTTTCAACACTTTGTAATCAATGCCCGCTTCCCGCAATTGCTTCCTTAACTCAGTAACCTGAGCAACGGTAAGACCACGGTAGTCAGTAATAACTGTTGATTTGCTGTCAGTAAATCTCTGAACTATTTCAGCAACCTGTTTCTCTTTTTTCTCACGAATACTTGCGCTCATAATCTGCACCTCCCTCTAATTACTCCGCGTAAACAAAAAACACCTTCGTAAACATACGAAAGTGTAATATCCCGAAGAATATCTGCACCTCGGTAGGAAATTAAGCTTATTAGCACCTACTGTCTACGGTAATAATCTATTTAATTTAACAATGACATTCTAACACGCAATATTGTATGTTGTCAAAACATCTGTAATCTATTTCTTAAGTATGTTAACCTTAACGCCTGGTCCCATTGTTGAACTAACAACAACGTTTCTAAAATACTGACCCTTAGCAGATGCAGGCTTCACTTTAGAAAGTGTATCGGCAACTGTTTCAAAGTTCTCGATTAACTTCTCGTCCTCAAAAGAAACCTTACCAATTGGAACGTGTATATTTCCTGCTTTATCAGTACGGTATTCAATCTTACCCGCTTTAATTTCACTAACAGCGCGAGCAATATCAAAAGTTACTGTTCCAGTTTTCGGGTTAGGCATTAAACCTTTAGGTCCAAGTACCCGTCCAATTTTACCAACAGTAGCCATCATGTCAGGAGTTGCTACAACAGCATCAAACTCGAACCAACCTTTTTGAATCTTAGCTACTAGTTCATCATCTCCAACATAATCTGCACCAGCTACTTCAGCTTCTTTAGCCTTCTCACCTTTTGCAAAAACTAACACGCGTTGTACTTTGCCAGTACCATGCGGAAGTACTACCGCACCGCGCAATTGTTGATCAGCTTTTCGTGGGTCAACTCCCAAACGGAATGCAACATCAACCGTCTCATCAAATTTAGCGCTAGCAGCTTTTTTGACAATCGCAACTGCTTCTGCCAAATCGTATACTTGTCTGCGATCGAATTGCTTAATCGCTTCACTATATTTTTTACCTACTTTAGCCATTATTTTTCCTCCTCAGTGGTTATACGGTTTAACCTCCCACAATAGTAGAGCCGTTAAACAATCTAAAAATTATATT
This sequence comes from uncultured Caryophanales bacterium, assembly GCA_964568525.1. Lineage (GTDB taxonomy): Bacteria > Bacillota > Bacilli > Tepidibacillales > Tepidibacillaceae > CAYZPB01. The sequence continues at coordinate 9,839 of CAZMPM010000017.1, read as the reverse complement.
AATCTTCAATAACTATTCCCATGCTGCGAGCAGTACCCTCAATAACAAGCATTGCTGCTTCAACTGATCCAGCATTTAAGTCGACCATCTTAGTTTCCGCAATCTCTCTAACTTGTGCACGTTTAATCTTAGCTACTTTTTTAGTGTTCGGCTGACCTGAAGCTCTTTCGATGCCTGCCGCTTTCTTCAAAAGTACTGATGCTGGCGGAGTTTTTGTAACAAACGTAAATGAACGATCCTCGTAAACAGTAATTTCAACCGGAATTACTAACCCCGTTTGATCTGCCGTACGTGCGTTATATTCTTTACAGAATCCCATAATATTAATACCTGCTTGGCCTAAAGCTGGTCCAACCGGTGGAGCCGGCGTCGCTTTGCCTGCAACTATTTGTAATTTAATAATACTAGCAACTTTCTTAGCCATGTACTACACCTCCCTATAACTTTTCAATCTGATCAAAATCCAGTTCAACAGGAGTCTCCCTGCCAAACATATTCACTAATACTTTGATTTTTAGCTTTTCCATATTGATTTCGTCAATATATCCAATAAAATTCTCAAAAGGACCACTGACTACTCTAACATTCTCATTAAGTTCAAAATCAATTTTCGGTCTAGTCGCAGCAATACCCATCCTGCGCATAATATTTTTTACCTCTGATTCTAATAAAGGAGTAGGTTTCGAACCAGCGCCAGCAGATCCAACAAAACCAGTTACGCCGGGCGTGTTACGAACAACATACCATGATTCATCAGACATAAGCATCTCAACAAGTATATAACCAGGAAAGATTTTCTTCTGTACAATCCGCCTTTTACCGCTCTTATTTTCCATTTCCTCTTCCATTGGAACAAGAATTGAAAAAATACGGTCGTCCATACCCATGGTTTCGACGCGTTTTTCTAAATTGGCTTTAACTTTGTTCTCATATCCAGAATATGTGTGAACAACATACCATTTTTTTTCTTCCATGTTAGCTTAGGACGAGGTCCTTCCTCCCTTACAAAAAATATACTGCATACAATTTATCTACCAAATCCAATCAAGTTTAATAAACCGGAAATCAAAAAGTCGATTAGCATAAAGAATAGCACGACGAATATTACCGTGAAGATAACTACTTTTGAATAGCTAATCAATTCCTGACGGTTTGGCCAGCGAACTTTTTTTAACTCTTTCAGGCTGTCGCGAAAGAAGTTGAAAACTTTAACGAAAAACTTTTGAATTTTTGCTAATAATTCCATCTTTTTTCCTCCACCTATCGAGTCTCACGGTGTATCGTGTGTGCATTACAATATTTGCAATGTTTTTTCAGTTCAATTCTGTCCGGATTATTCCGTTTGTTCTTAATTGTGGTATAATTGCGTTGTTTGCATTCGGTGCAAGCCAATGTAATAATAACTCGCATATATACACCTCCCACGTTTAACTTAGATAATATTAATAACCTTATAAGTACTCCTCGTCGAATAAGTCTTTATAAGGTTACCTGAAACACCTTATCATAATAAAAAAACATTGTCAATTATAATATCATTAAAAAACGGCTGTTAGCCGTTTTTTATGACTTCTATCTCATTTTTTATCTAAAGACTTCTCCATTAACAATTTAGCCATTTTCCTTCTTGCACGCTGTAAAGCATTATCGATTGCTTTGGGCTCTTTATTTAACTTCTCTGCTATCTCTCGATAGTTATAGCCCTCAAGAACATGGCTGATTACAAGGAGCTCGAGTTTGCTAAGACGAACAATAATTTTCTTTGCTAGCTCACGCTGTGTTTCATTAAATATGTAAAGTGCCTCAGGCTCCTTAAGCTGATTATCAATCAGAACATCCAATAATTTAAACTCCGTATCACCATGTCTTATCTGCTTCTCCAATGACACTGAATGGTTTAAAATCTCATTCTTCTGATTATTCATCGTCTTGACAACAGAAATCAAGTGTCTATTAACGCACATATTTGCAAATGATTTAAACGAACAATTAAAACCATCCCGAAAATCGCGCACTGCTTTATAAAAACCGATTCTTGCCTCTTGCATTACATCACTGAGATCTGCTCCAACAAAATAATAAACTTGTGATTTTGAAAATATTAAATAATTATACTTTTGATACAAATACTCTAAAACTAAAATATCTTGCTTTGCTATCTGTACAATCTCTTCATCTGACAGATTATCTAGCTGTTCTTCCTTAATGTCGTTATACCAATTTTCCACTAGCACCACCCATTATTCTAATATATTTACCAATAAATTTGCGTCCCATTTATTAGCATTTGATACATTATATTACAATTATTCATTTACGTCAAATACTTTTTTTAATATCCACGTTGACGATAAATTTCATAAAGAAAAATTGACGTTGCAACTGAAGCATTGAGCGAATTAACGTGTCCACGCATCGGTAGTCGCACAACATAATCACAATTTTTCAGCAACAGTCTTGATATTCCTTGTCCTTCACTTCCGATCACTAGGCAGACTGACATATTATAATCAATCTCTGAATATAACTGCTTACCACTCGCATCCGCCCCCACAATCCAGAATCCTTCTTTCTTCAAACGTTCAACTGTCTGCACTAAATTAGTAACTTGTGCTACTGGAACATGTTCGATCGCACCGACCGATATTTTGGCTACAGTTGTCGTTAGACCAACTGACCTTCTGTTAGGAATTATAATTCCATCCGCTGCAACCGCATCGGCAGTTCGGAGAATAGCCCCTAAGTTGTGTGGATCTTCCAGTTCATCAAGCATAATTAATAATGGCTGCCTTTCAGTATCTTTAGTACTTTCTATAAGATCTTCAAGCGAAACATAGGAGTATGCTTCAACTATCGCTGCCACTCCTTGATGATTGCTGTTGCCAACGATTTGCTCTAATTCTTTTCTTGCCACTTTTTTAATACTGATTTTACGTTTCTCTGCAAGCAAAAGTATCTCATCAATACGTGCTGATTTTGCTCCCTCGGCAATAAATATTTGTGTGACCTCTCTTGCAGCGGCTAACGCTTCACTTAATGAATTTGGTCCAGAAATTATTTGCTGATTACTTCTTTGCTTGCTCATTTTTCGCCGACACCTCCACATACTCAATCGCAAAACTAATTATTTCAGCTAACCTCTCACTATTTTTACTTAGATAAAGGTGGCCAACAAGCGTCTCAAAACCTGTACTATAGCGGTATTGCGTAACATCAGTATTTTTCGGAGCAGCATGCCCTTTGGTATTTCTTCCTCTTTTAACAATTGCGATTTCTTCGTCGCTTAACTGCGGCTCAAGTTCTTTAATGATTCCAGCTTGTGCCTTTGCGCTAACGTAGGCTACACTTCTTTTATGAAGTTCATGTTGGCGGTAATTTCCTTTACTTAGAACATGCTCTCTAATCGCCAATTCATAAACTGCATCGCCCAAGTAAGCTAGTGCTAATGCGTTCATTTTCTTCTCCACCTTACGCCTTTTGCTGTGTCTTCAAGTAAAATGCCTCTCTCACTTAGTAAATCTCTAATGCGATCTGCCTCAGCCCAATTTTTATTAGCCTTAGCATTATTTCTAGCAGCAATCAATTCCTCAATCCAATCAGTTGCTGTCTCACTTGTTTTATCCACGTGCAGAATTATGTCTAAACCCAGTACGGCAAGTATTGTCTCTAGCAGATTAAGCAACGCATCTGCTTCTGCGGGGCCAATAATATTTTCACTGATAAAACTATTAACCCGCTTGATTAGCTCATACATTAAGCTAATCGCATTTGCCGTGTTAAAATCATCATCCATTTCCGCCTCAAATCTTGAAGTAAAATCAGCAATATATCTATTGATCTGCTGATTGATTGCGCTCCCTTCACCAACCTTTAACTCTGTTAATTGTTGATAGACATTTCTAATTCGCAAAATATTTTTCTCGGTCGTATCCATTAATTCTTCCGTAAAATTGATTGGTGTGCGGTAATGAACGCTTAAATAAGCCAATTTCAATGAACTCGCTTCGCGCTCTTCTAGAAGCCCTCGTACCGTAATAACATTATTGACTGACTTTGACATCTTCTCATCATCAACAGTTAAATACGCATTATGCATCCAATAGTATGCAAGTGGTTTCTTTGTTAGCGTTTCCGATTGCGCAATTTCATTTTCGTGATGAGGAAAAATTAAATCGGCACCACCACCGTGAATATCAATCGTTTCACCTAAATATTCTTTTACCATTGTTGAACACTCAATATGCCAACCAGGGCGACCCTTGCCCCACGGGCTTTCCCAAAAAACCTCGCCAGGTTTCGCACTACGCCATAGAATAAAATCATTGGGATTTTCCTTCTGTACATCTACCTCGATGCGAGCCCCCACTTTTAAATCATCAATATACTGATTGGATAATTTACCATACTCAGCAAAATGACTCGCACGGAAAAATAGATTCCCACCGACCTCATATGCAGCACCCAGTTCAAACAGCTGCTTAATAAAATTGATAATCCCCGCCATATTTTCCGTCACTTTTGGATAGACTGTTGCCGGTCTTATTCCCAAGCTATTTAAATCCACAAAAAATTCCTTCGTATATCTCTCTGATAGTTCCGCAGCCTCAATGCCAAGCTCTTGAGCCTTTTTAATAATCTTTTCCTCAACATCAGTAATATTCTGAACATATTTAACCGTATAGCCGCTATACTCTAAATAACGGCGCACCATATCAAACACTATTAAAGGCCTCGCATTACCAATGTGAATTAAATTGTATACGGTTGGTCCGCATACATACATGTCGACAACATCAGCTTTAATTGGTACAAACCTCTCCTTCTGATTGGTCAGCGTATTATATATATATAACATTCAGTTGTTTCACTCCTTTCTCAGACTAGCTATCTCAATCTTAAGCCGATTCATCTCTTCTTCAAGTTCATTTATCCTAATCTCTATTATTTCATCACTGCGCATTACTTTAACACCATCTAGCATAACTACCTCTCCCGGCACGCCAACAACAGTAGCGTTCGGAGGCACATCACGCAGAACAACAGAGGATGCACCAATTTTTGCGTTCTCACCAACCGTAATCGATCCAAGTACTACTGCTCCAGCCGAGATCATCACATTATCTTTAATCGTTGGATGCCGCTTACCTTTCTCCTTACCTGTACCACCTAGTGTGACTCCTTGATAAATTAATACGTCATTGCCGATTACAGCAGTCTCACCAATAACTGCGCCACGACCATGGTCGATAAAGAATCTTCTACCGATTACCGCAGCAGGATGTATATCTATTCCCATTGTAAAACGTGTCCACGCAGCTACAATTTTAGCTAATAAATAGATCTCACGTTTCCACAAACGATGTGCTAAACGATGATTGCGCGTTGCTTTCCACCCAGGGCAAGTCAGCACTATCTCCAATGTATTTCTTGCAGATGGATCATATTTCTTGATTACTGCAATATCTTCTTTTATTAATTTTAACAATCAAACTCACCCTTTCGCACCTTTTCTACAAAATTAGACAAAAAATTACCGCCTCTATGCTAATGCACAGAGACGGTTTATCCGCGGTTCCACCCTGTTTAGAATACAAAACAGTATTCTCACTCTAAGCTTGATAACGGAGCTACCCGGTGGTGTTTACTCTATCTTCAACACCCAGGCTCAAAAGCGCACTCAGCAATCTCCTCGATTCTTTTTCAGCCTCAGAAGAATCTCTCTAACTAATTAATGATCGCTTACTTTCTTTATCATTGCCTTAATATTTTAACTATATCTTAACCATTAATTGAGATTTGTCAATAATTGTTTTAAACGACTACTCACCTTCTGTTTTCCAAGCAATGATATCGTTGTCGGCAAATCTGGTCCATGTGTCTGCCCAGTCGCCGCTACACGAACTGGCATAAATAACTTTTTCCCTTTATAACCAGTCTCCACCTGCACTTCTGCTAACAAAGTTTTAATCTCCTCTGGATTATAACCCGCTAATGCCAGCTGTTTCTGATAAAATGCCGCTAAAACTACCTGAGTTGATTCGTCCGCCAACACATTTTGCGCCTCATCATCATAATGCAATTCCTCCGCAAAAAACAATGAGGATAACTTAACAATCTCTTGGCCGTAGTTTAACTGGTCTTTATATAGTGCAACCAAATGCTCTACCCACAGCTCTTCCTCTGCACTTAGTTCTTGCGCAATCAATCCAGCCTCCGCTAAAAATGGGCGACACAATTCGACTATTTCCGCTAATGAGCTCTCTTTAATATAGTGATTATTCATCCAGTATAGCTTATTTACGTCAAAAACTGCCGGGCTCTTGGAAACCCGCTCTAAGCTAAACTGTTCGATTAACTCTTCCTTAGTAAAGATTTCTTGCTCGCCTTCCGGACTCCAGCCAAATAACGCTAAAAAATTCAGTACTGCCTCAGGCAAAAATCCAAGCGCTTTATATTGATCAACGAACTGAATTATCGTTTCATCGCGCTTACTCATTTTGTGGCGATCCTCATTCAAAATCAATGATAGATGAGCAAACTCCGGTTCTTCCCAACCAAAAGCACGATAAATTAATTGCTGTCTAGGCGTATTCGTTAAATGCTCCTCACCACGAATAACATGGCTTATTTTCATTAGGTGATCATCCACCGTTACAGCAAAGTTATAGGTCGGCATCCCATTAGGACGCATAATTATAAAATCGCCGATCCCATTACTCTCAAACTCAATCCGTCCTCGAACTAAATCATTAACAATAATAATTTGGTCAGCCGGAACTGCAAAACGTAAATTCGCAGAACGCCCCTCCTGCTCTAACTGCCTTGATTCGCTCGGCGTAAGCTTGCGACACTTTCCAGAATACATTGGGGTGATTCCACCAGCAACTTGAGTTTCTCTCTCCACCTCGAGTTCTTCGCTTGTACAGTAACATTTGTAGGCATGTCCACTTGCAAGTAGCTCATCGGCATGCTTCTTATATAAATCAATCCGATCAGAACAACGGTAGGGACCATAAGGGCCGTCCGCATCAACCGACTCATCCCACTCAATCCCTAACCAAGCAAGATTATCTAATAGTTTTTCCTCGGCATCCTCTACATTCCTAAGCTGGTCTGTATCCTCAAACCGCACGATAAACTTACCCTTATTTTTCCGCGCATATAAATAACTAAAGAGTGCCGAACGCGCACCGCCAATATGTAAATGCCCTGTAGGACTCGGTGCAAACCGAACGCGCACCTCTTGATTCGCCATATTTATCCCTTCCTCATTATCTGATTTACAATTTAAATTTATAATATTCTATCATCCATTCGCATTAACTAAAAGCACAATTGCAAAAGCCGCAATTCCTTCTTCTCTACCAGTAAAACCTAACCCCTCGGTTGTCGTCGCTTTTAAGCTAACCAGTTCAACATCACACTTAAGTATCCCAGCGATAGACTCGCGAATTTGTAAGTTATACGGAGCAAGTTTAGGTCGCTCCGCTAGCACTGTCAGATCCACATTACCAAGTCTGTAGCCTTTGCTTTTTGCCATTTCCCATACCTCGCTTAAAATAATGCGGCTATCCATCCCCGCAGTCTCTACAATTGTATCGGGATATAGTTTGCCAATGTCACCTAAGGCTAAAGCACCAAGAATAGCATCGGTTAAAGCATGCAGTAAAACGTCTCCATCGGAGTGGGCAAGAAAACCTTGCGGATGCTTAATCTGAATTCCGCCAATCATTAAAGGTTTTCCATTGACCAAACGGTGAACATCAAAACCCTGTCCTATCTTAATCATTCATATCACTCCAGTTTTGAAGGATTACCTCGGCATGTAATAAATCATCAGCAGTTGTAACCTTAAGATTACGATAATCTCCCATAACGACCTCTACGTCAACACCTAGTCGCTCAACCAGCGAAGCATCATCAGTCCCCAAAAATTTATCCGCCTCAGCACGTTTATAAGCCTCCACCAATAAAGTTCTGCGAAAGGCCTGCGGCGTCTGAATCGACCATAGCTGATCTCGATTAAGCGTTTCATAAACTCGTTGATAGCCATCAACCATTTTAATCGTCTCAACAACGGGAGTTCCTGGAATTACCGCATCTATGTCCATTAATCGATCATAGATACGACCAATTAACTGCTTGCTAATAAACGGACGAGCTGCATCATGGACCATAACATATTCACTCGTTATCACTTCCAGCCCATTTTTTATGCTATGCTGTCGTTCGCTACCCCCAGGAACCACCTTCACTTGCCCTAAATTATGGACCCGAAGCAGCTGTTCAATCAACTCCACCTCTAACTCATGGACAACTACCACAATCTCCTTAGCCCAGGCAAATTCAACAAAACACTCAACACTATAAATCAGCATCGGGCGCCTAGCTAATTCAACCAATATTTTGTTCTGCTTAAGACCAAGGCGTCTACCTTGGCCAGCAGCAGCAACGATTATTCCGCAATTCATAGTTCTACGCTCCTATAATGATTGTGAACCATTGCTAAACTCTTTTGGTTTAACAAAAATCATTCTTCCAGCTGAAGTCTGTAATACACTTGTAACCAACACATCTATTGTCTGGTTGAGGTATTTCTGGCCATCTTCAACGACTATCATTGTTCCGTCATCAAGATACGCAATTCCTTGGTTATGTTCCTTACCATCTTTGATTACCTGTACAGTCATATCCTCGCCTGGTATAACCACCGGTTTAACTGCATTAGCCAATTCATTAATGTTTAGTACCGGAACCCCTTGTAATGCAGCTACCTTATTTAAATTGAAATCATTGGTCACAATAGTAGCATTAAGTGCCTTAGCAAGCTTAACCAATTTACTATCCACTTCTAGAATATCATCGTAATTTGCTTCATATATCTCAACCGGTATATCTAATTCTTTCTGAATTCTATTCAGAATATCTAAGCCACGTCGACCTCGATTTCTTTTCAGCGAATCCGCCGAGTCAGCAATATGTTGTAACTCTTCAAGAACAAATTGCGGAATTACGAGCTTTCCTTCAATAAAGCCCGTTTTACAAATATCAGCAATTCGCCCATCGATAATCACACTCGTATCAAGTACTTTGCTCGCGCATTGCATTTCTCCATCTTTCTTACTACCACGTTCCCGATTAGAACGAAATAACACCGCCATTTCCTCACGCTTTTTAATGCTGATTGCAAATCCCAAATAACCAAATAGCCCCGCAAAAAGTACCGGAGCAATTACATTCATCACGGGAACACTCCTAAAAGGAGTCGATGCCAATACCGCAATAATTAAACCGATCGCTAGACCAACTCCGCCAAACATTAAGTCTAGAGCTGGAATTTGAAGCAGATATTCTTCGATAAGTTTGAAAAGTCGTATAATTGGGTCTAATAATAATAAAATAAATATAAAAAGTATGATTGCACCAACAAATATCCCAATTATACTTAGCGAAAACTCGCTAAATTCGAAGCCAATGTTGATTTTACTCGACAAAACTGCGAGTAGTTCTGGTAAATAAAGGTAACCTAAAATTCCACCCATTATAAGTGAAAAGATCTGAAAGATTTTCTTAAACATTGTTTCACCTCCAATAATTATTTTTAGTCTTTCACTTTAAATATTCAGTTTTCAATGTACTGGATAAAAAAATGCGTCAGACAGACGCATTCTCTTCCGGAATAATCTTATCAATCAGCTCGAACGCTTCATCTTGATCTAAATCCTTCGCTAATACTAATTCACTAATAAGGATTTGCTTTGCATTATCCAGCATTTTTCGTTCGCCAGTTGACAAACCTTTCTCATGATTTCGAAGCATTAAGTTGCGAACAACCTCAG
>CAZMPM010000016.1:8230-25227 GCA_964568525.1 uncultured Caryophanales bacterium | reverse complement strand
GCCTGTGCAAAGGAGTTTTCGGCACGCGGTATAACCTGTAACGCAATCGCTCCAGGATTTATAGAGACTGAAATGACCGAACTATTATCTGCTGAGACAAAAGAAAATTACACGAATATGATTCCTCTTAGAAGAATGGGAACTCCGGATGATGTTGCTAATCTTGCTGTTTTTCTTGCAGGAGATAGCGCCAGCTATATAACCGGAGAAGTAATAAAAGTAGACGGTGGACTTTATATATAATTTTATACGGCTTTAATTTTTGAAAGGAGCAAGGTTATGAAAAGAGTTGTCGTAACAGGCATGGGGGCAATTTCTCCCGTAGGAAATGATGTCAATACTCTATGGAAAAACCTGATTGATGGCAAATGTGGAATTGATTTTATAAAAAGCTTTGACACAACCGACCATAAAGTAAAAATTGCTGCAGAGGTTAAGGATTTTGATCCGCTTTTATATATGGCAAAAAGCGAAATTCGCAAAACAGATTTGTTCTCGCAATATGCTCTAGCGGCGGCGACACAAGCTATGCTTGATAGCGGTCTTGAGGGGAACATTGACCCAGAGCGACTCGGAGTCTATGTCGGCTCGGGAATCGGTGGAATGAATAGTTTTGTTAACGAATGTAATAAGCTTGCTGAAGAAGGTCCGCGTAGGGTGTCGCCGTTTTTTATCCCGATGATGATTCTGAACATGGGAACTGGCGTCATTTCCATCAGATTTGAAGCAAAAGGACCTTCGCTACCAGTAATAACTGCTTGCGCGACATCGACCAATACAATTGGTGAAGCATATCGTGCTATAAAATATGGCTATGCTGATGCAATAATTGCTGGCGGTTCAGAGGCCGCAATATCGTCTTTAGCTTTTGCTGGGTTTTCAAACATGATGGCACTAGCTTCAAGCAATTTACCACTCGCAAGCTCGATTCCTTTTGATAAGCGGCGTGATGGTTTTGTGATGGGTGAGGGTGCGGGAATGCTTATTTTGGAAGAATATGAACATGCCAAAAAACGGGGTGCAACGATTTACGCAGAGCTAGTTGGTTACGGTAATACGAGTGATGCTTTTCATATTACAGCTCCACACCCTGAAGCTGAAGGTGCGGCAAGAGCTCTGCAGTTTGCGGCTCAAGAGGCTGGAATCAGTGGAAGTGATGGTTTATATATCAATGCACATGGTACAAGCACTCCATTAAACGACAAGGCAGAAACGATTGCAGTTAAGAAGGTGTTCGGAGATCAAGCCAGGAACATTCCGATTAGTTCAACAAAATCGATGACAGGACACATGCTTGGGGCAGCTGGTGCAATTGAGGCAATCGCTTGTGTTATGGCATTACAAACTGGAATAATTCCGCCGACGATTGGTTACAAGGAAGCTGATCCTGAATGCGATCTTGATTACGTACCAAATCACAAAAGAAACGTTGATTTAAATTATGCGATGTCAAACTCATTCGGTTTTGGAGGCCATAATGCAAGTATCGCCTTCAAAAAAGTGTGAAAGGAGTAGTTATAGTGAACATAAAACAGATTAAGGAACTCGCCCAGATTCTAGAGGAAAATAAATTGACTGCGGTAGAAGTATCTGAAGGCGAAACGAAGATACGTCTTGAAAGAAATAATGGAGGCGGCACGACAAATGTTACTTTGCCGGTTGCTGCCGCATTGCAACAGCCTACTTTGATGTCTGTTGAAAACTCCATTAGTGATGATACAGCTGTAAATTTTAATAATATCAAGGAAATAAAATCGCCGATGGTAGGTATTTTTTACGAAACTCCTGCACCCGATGCAGAGCCATATGTCAGCATCGGTAGTCAGGTAAAAAAAGGTGATGTGATTTGTGTCATTGAAGCAATGAAAGTGATGAATGAGATTACTTCGGACGTAGATGGCGAGATAGTAGATATCTGTGCGAAAAATGGGCAAATTGTTGAGTTTTCCGAAGTGTTATTTAAAATATTCTAGGGCGTGAGAAGATGAATAGAGAAGAGATTAAAGAAATAATTCCCCATCGTGAGCCGATGCTGTTGATCGATGAAGGGTATGCGATAGATGAAAAAAGTGGAATCGGTAAATATACCATAATCGGTGATGAATGGTTCCTGCAAGGTCATTTCCCAGGAAATCCTATTGTTCCAGGGGTCGTCCTTTGTGAAATGATGGCTCAAGCATGCTGTATAATTCTTGGCGAAAAAGTTAAGGGGCATGCAACGTATTTTACCGGGATAAATAATGTGAAGTTTAGAAACATGGTTTCTCCGGGGGACACTTTCGTAACGGAGTGTACAATCACGAAAATGAAACATCCTTTTTATTTTGCACAAGTAAAGGGCAGTGTAAACGACAAACTCTGCGTTAGCGGCGAATTTTCTTTTGCGCTGATGAAATAAAGGTGGTAGAAAGATGTTTTCAAAAATACTAGTAGCAAACCGTGGAGAGATTGCGGTTCGAATTATACGGGCCTGTAAAGAAATGGGCATTTCAACTGTTGCGGTATTTTCCGAAGCAGATCGGGACGCTCTTCATGTAGGTCTTGCGGATGAAAGCTATTGTATCGGGCCGGCAGCCGCAAAGGATAGCTATTTAAATATGACGGCTATTATATCAGCCACGATTCTGTCTGGTGCGCAAGCTATCCATCCGGGTTATGGACTGCTTTCAGAGAATTCGAAATTTGCAGATTTATGTGAGCAATGTAATATAGCTTTTATCGGACCTTCAGCAAAGGTCATTGAAAAAATGGGAAATAAAGATGTTGCAAGAAAAACAATGCGTGAGGCTGGAGTGCAAGTGATACCAGGCAGCGAGGTTATCGAGGATATAGTGTTAGCTAAGAAAAAGGCCGAGAGTATTGGGTATCCTCTGCTGATTAAAGCAAGTGCAGGTGGGGGTGGCAAGGGAATCCGCGTTGTAAATGAACCGGCGGAGTTCGAGAACGCTTTTTTGGCAGCGGGAAACGAAGCTAGACATGCTTTTGGTGATAGCTCATTGTATCTGGAGAAATTTTTGCCGACCGTTAAACATATTGAAATGCAGATCTTAGCGGACAATCATGGTAATGTTGTTTGTTTAGGTGAACGCGAATGTTCGATGCAGAGAAAGAATCAGAAGTTAATCGAAGAAAGCCCATCTACTGCAATTAACGAAAAAACAAGGGCAAAAATGATAAAAACGGCAATAAAAGCAGCTAAGACGATTGGGTATAGAAATGCCGGGACAATTGAATTTCTATTTGCTGAAGACAAGTTTTATTTTTTGGAAATGAATACGAGGTTGCAGGTAGAACATCCGATTACTGAATTGGTTACTGGTATTGATTTAGTTAAATGGCAGATTAGAATTGCTGCCGAACAGCCACTAACGTTTAAACAGAGCGATATCACTATGTCTGGAACCGCGATTGAGTGCCGAATCAACGCTGAGGATTCGTCACGTAATTTTGTTTCTAGTTGTGGAGAAATATCATTGTTACACATTCCAGGTGGACCGTGGGTAAGATTTGATACGGCTCTGTATCAGGGTTATTCTGTTCCTCCTTATTATGATTCGATGATTGGTAAGCTGGTTGTTTATGCGAAGACAAGGGAAGAGGCCATAAGGAAGATGCAAGCGGCTTTATGTGAGCTGGTTATTGAGGGCATCAACTGCAACACTGAATTGCAAATGGAGTTATTGGCGGACAAAGCATTTATTAGCGGGGATTACTATACCGATTTTATGGAGAAATGGGTTGCTAATTAGTGGAGAGAAAGAGATTATTCCAAAGACCAAAAAATGAACTCGAAACATATACGGTGTCTTCTAAAAAAGTGCGGCCATCAGTACCTGATGAAATGTGTATTGTCTGTCCTTCCTGTAAGGCGACATTGTTTGTTGCTGACCTGGACGATGACCTTAATGTGTGCATTAAATGTTCATACCATTTTAGGATCAATATGCGCCAAAGAATAAACATGATTACTGACGAAAATAGTTTTAGAGAGCTATTTTCAGAGTTAAATTCCCTAAATTTAATTGATTTCCCCGACTATGACAAAAAACTTAAGAATGCCAATCTTGCAAGCGGTGAAAAAGAAGCGGTTATCTGCGGATCGGCAAAAATCGGTGGCTATTCTTGTGCTATTTTTGTGATGGAGCCAAATTTTATGATGGGTAGCATGGGAACGGTTGTTGGTGAAAAGATAACAAGAATATTTGAATATGCTTTAGAAAAAAGACTGCCTGTCATCGGCTTTACTGTGTCTGGTGGTGCAAGAATGCAGGAGGGTATTTTGTCACTGATGCAGATGGCAAAAACAAGCGGAGCTGTTAAAAAACATAGCGATGCCGGGCTACTTTATATAACCGTACTTACGGACCCTACAACAGGTGGCGTTACCGCAAGTTTTGCGATGGAAGGTGACATAATAATTGCAGAACCAAAGGCTCTAATCGGTTTTGCTGGACCGAAAATAGTAGAACAAACGATTAAACAGAGGCTGCCAGAGGGTTTTCAAACAGCTGAGACACTAAAAGAGAAAGGTTTTATTGATGAAGTGGTTCATCGAAAAAATCAGAAGAAATATTTAACCCAGTTACTTTCATATCATTGTGTAACGGAGGTGTAGCAATGGAAGCATATGAAAGAGTAATACTAGCACGCGATAAAAACAGAGCGACTGGAACAGATTTTATTAAAAATATATTCGAGAATTTTACTGAACTGCATGGTGATAGGTGCTATGGTGACGATGGCGCAATTATTGCTGGAATCGGACGGCTTAACGGCAATGCAGTCACAGTCATTGCACTAGAACGTGGCAAAGACACAAAAGATAGAATTTATCGCAACTTTGGTTCAGCCCACCCTGAAGGTTACAGAAAAGCTTTAAGACAGATGAAGCTAGCAGAAAAGTTTAATAGGCCAGTAATTTGTTTTGTTGACACATCCGGCGCCTACCCGGGAATTGGTGCGGAAGAGCGCGGACAGGGTCATGCCATAGCCCAAAACTTGATGGAGATGATGACACTGAAGGTTCCGATTATTTCAATTATGATTGGAGAGGGAGGTAGCGGAGGTGCGCTTGCACTTGCTGTAGCAGATGAGGTCTGGATGTTAGAGAATTCCGTTTACTCTGTTATAGCACCTGAGAGCTGTGCCAACATTCTTTGGAAAGATCTAAAAAGGACAAGTGAAGCGGCGGAAAGCTTGAAGTTAACAGCTAACCACCTGCTTGATTTTGGAGTCATAGAAAAAATAATTAGTGAAGATGCCGACTTTATTCAAGTTTATGAAATTATAAAAACTGAACTAGTAGCAGTATTACAAACTTTAAAAAGTAGAGACACTGAAGAGTTGCTTAACGCTAGATACAATAGATTTAGAAAGATAGGAGATGGTGAAAATTGATCGCAATTGTTACTGATAGTACTGCATATTTGACAAAAAAAAGAGCGCTGGATGCAGATGTTAGAGTAGTTCCAGCAAATTATGTGGTTTCTGGAAAGAGTTTTAGTGAGAGTTACAGCGGTAACAATGGCGACTATCTTTCACTGTTAACTGGTGCAAAGAATTTGACAACCTCCCAAGCATCTGTTGCCGCGTTTATGAGTGTTTTTGAGGAGCTCTTGAGAAATGGTTATCAGATTTTATGTATTGTAATGTCTTCACGTTTAAGCGGAATGTATAGCAGTGCCTCAATCGCAGCACGAGAAGTAGATAAAGAAAATATTATTGTCGTTGATTCGCTGACAATCGCTGGTGGTATGGAATTTCTGATAACAAAAGCGCGTGAATTTATTGATGCTGGCTTATCATTAAATGAGGTTGCTGTAGCTGTTGAGAAGGAGAGAGAAAGGGTTGGCATCGTTTTTTCGGTAGATGATTTAGAAGCTTTGCGCCGAAGTGGAAGAGTGGGGCATGTACTCCATTCAATCGGAGCAATCTTGAATTTACGGCCTATTTTAGTTTTTGAAGATGGAGCTGTTATATCAAGCGACACCGCTAGAGGAACTGCAGATCAGATTCGCAAGTTAACAAGTAAAATTCCTGATAATGCTAAAGAAGTAACAATTCATTATATTAAGGAACAAGCACACGCCGTTACATTATTTTATGCAATTCGCAAGCGATTTCCAATGGTTAAGCTGAAAATGGTAGAGGTTGGTCCCGTTCTTGGTATACATTTAGGCTTAAGTGTTATTGCTGCGGCCTGGATAACTGAATAATCTAATAGAAAAACTGCGCTCGTAGTAAGACTTATGGCGCAGTTTTGTTTTGCAACTTTATTTTTTGCCGAAATAATAGACAACCTGTTGTTTTTTATGATACAATTAACAAGTCATAAAAGTTAAATTATATAAGACTTATTTTTATAAAGCGGAGTAGAATGGGGGAGGCATATCAATGAGTGTTAATAGTACAGATTTGCGAATTGTTCGCACTAGGGAATCAATTCGCGATGCTCTAGTGGATCTAATTGATGAGAAAAGCTTTGATGCCATTACCGTTAAAGATATAACCAACAAAGCGGGAATTAATCGAGGGACTTTTTATGCTCATTATCAAGATAAATTCGATTTGGTAGCTACTTATGAAGATGAAATAATAGCGGAGATGGCTGGGATTGCTAAACAGAGCATCCGTGAATTTATTTCTGGTGCTAATCCTGATAGTTCTATTGCATTTCCGTTGGCGGTTAGGCTTTTTGAATGTTTTAATGAGAATGGTGAATTTTTAAGAGCGATGTTGAGCCCTAAGGGAGATTTATTGTTTCAGACTAGGCTTAAAGAATTTATGTGGGAAACATTGTTTAACGATGATAGTGGGGATGCTATTTTTAGCGAGGACAAAATACTTGTCCCGGGTGAATATTTAGCATCATATATTGCTTCTGCTCATTTGGGAGTAATTCAGCAATGGTTAGATACTGGGAAAAAGGAGTCGCCTGAGGAAATGGCACATATTCTGTTTATGATAACTGTTAATGGCCCTTTCTACGCGGCTGGTTTAAAAAAATAAACTAAAATATAATGCTAACGATAGTGAAGGGATGATATAGATGAGGATTGGTCTTGATGTAGGTTCAACCACATTAAAATGCGTCGTGCTTGACGATAAAGATAATATAATTTATGACTCTTATGAACGTCATTACTCGGAGATTAGCGAGAAAGCTGCTACGCTCTTGACAAAAATCATGAACGAATATGTTAGAGAGGAGCAGGTCAGTCTTGCTATTTCTGGTTCGGCGGGGATGGGTCTTGCTAATCGCTGCGGAATACCTTTTGTCCAAGAAGTGTATGCTACACGAGTCTCGGTTTCTAAAATAATTCCTGAAGCCGATGTTGTAATCGAGCTTGGTGGAGAGGATGCTAAGATTCTGTTTCTATCGGATAGCTTAGAGGTCCGGATGAATGGGTCCTGTGCTGGCGGAACTGGTGCGTTTATCGACCAGATGGCAACGCTGTTGGATATTAGCATTGACAAAATGAATGATCTGGCGGCTAAACACGAGAAGATTTATACTGTTGCTTCAAGGTGTGGCGTTTTTGCAAAATCTGATGTGCAACCGCTTCTCAACCAAGGCGCACGCAAAGAGGATGTTGCTGCTAGCATATTTTATGCAGTGGTTAATCAGACGATTGGTGGGTTGGCGCAAGGTCGCGAGTTAGAGGGCAATATTGTTTATCTAGGCGGACCGTTGACGTTTATGCCGGAGCTTAGAAAAGCATTTGATAGTACATTAAAAACCACTGGTATCCATCCAGAAAACTCCTTATATTTTGTTGCATTAGGTGCGGCTTTCATGTCGGACCAATCTGACAAAGTAAACTTTAAGGAGACAATTGCGACAATCGAAGCAGGAACGGTAGGAGAAGGATTTGCCCATGCAATGCCTTTATTTAAAGATGAACAAGAGTACGCTGATTTTATAGCTAGACATGAAGAGAACAGTGTATTAACAGTCGATCCTACTAACTACAAGGGAAATGCGTATCTCGGAATTGATTCCGGGTCAACGACGATAAAGATGATATTGATTGGTGATGATGAGAATATTCTTTATTCGCAATATTTACCTAATCGCGGGAATCCGATTGAATTAGTGAAGGGTTTTATTACAGATATTTATAATAAATATCCGAATATTAATATTAAATCCAGTGCAGTTACCGGATATGGTGAAGAGATTGTGAAGGCTGCTTTTCGTGTTGACTATGGCATAGTAGAGACTATTGCGCACTTTACTGGTGCGAAAAAATTTAGACCAAATGTTGATTTTATTATCGATATTGGCGGGCAAGATATGAAGTGCTTTAAAATTAAGAATTGTACTGTCGATAACATTTTCTTAAATGAAGCATGTTCCTCAGGTTGCGGTTCGTTTTTGCAAACGTTTGCTGGGGCGCTCAATTACGATATTAAGGATTTTGCGAAGTTAGGAGTATATGCTAAAAATCCGGTTGATCTCGGTTCCAGGTGTACAGTTTTTATGAATTCTTCGGTTAAACAAGCACAGAAGGATGGTGCGACAATTGAAGATATTTCAGCTGGACTTTCTGCCTCTGTGGTTAAAAACGCAATTTATAAGGTAATTCGAGCTGCATCAGCTAGAGATATGGGAGAAAATATTGTAGTTCAGGGAGGGACTTTTTTGAATGATGCGGTTTTACGAGCATTTGAAATGGAAATTAATCGAGATGTCATTCGCCCAAACATTGCAGGCTTAATGGGAGCTTATGGGGCTGCGCTATATGCAAAGACTTGGCAGAAAGAAAAATCAACTCTTTTAACTAAAGAGGAACTTGAATCATTCACTCATAAGGCTGTACCGACAAGCTGTGGTCTTTGCAACAACAATTGCGGACTTACAATAAATACTTTCCAAGGTAACAGAAGACATATTAGCGGGAACCGATGCAGTAGACCGTTGGTCAACAAAAATGAGCTGCCAGAATATAATCTTTATGATTATAAATTAGAGTTACTAAATAGTTACAAGCCTGTTCCTGGGAAACGTGGAAAGATTGGTATTCCAATGGTTCTTAATATGTATGAGTTATTGCCGTTCTGGCACGGATTCCTTACTGAGTTAGGGTTCGAAGTTATTCTCTCGCCGGCTTCTAATCGTGAGCTTTATCTGAAAGGGCAACATACGATACCTTCAGATACAATCTGTTATCCGGCAAAATTAGTACATGGCCACATTGAAACGTTGCTCGATGACGGAATAGATACGATTTTTTATCCTTGTATGACTTATAACTTAGATGAAGGCCTAGGTGATAATCATTTTAACTGTCCTGTAGTTGCATATTATCCTGAAGTTATTCAAGCCAATGTACCTAAGATTAAGGAAGTTAAATTGATTTACGATTATGTGGGTCTCCATAGACCAAAAGATTTTGTCAAAAAAATGCGGGTAATCTTAAATAAGCATGGTTTCGATGTTACTTTGAAGGATGTAAAACAGGCGACAGACAGAGCCTTCAAGGAGCACCACGATTATTTAGATAAAATTAGAGAAAAAGGGATGGAGTATATCAAGTTTGCAGATGAGCACAATTTACCTGTTATAGTACTAGCAGGACGCCCTTATCATGCAGATCCTGATGTAAATAAAGGGATCGATCGAGTAATCTGCCAGCTAGGCGCTGTTGTTATATCAGAAGATGCTGTTAGTGCTGATGTTGAGAAGGTTTCTACTAAGGTATTGAACCAGTGGACATATCACTCAAGATTATACGCTGCCGCAAGATACGTAGCCGATAAACCGAATATGAACTTAGTTCAACTGGTTTCCTTTGGTTGTGGTCTTGATGCTATTACTACTGATGAGGTAAGAGGGCTATTAGAGAGTGAAGATAAGATATATACTCAAATTAAGATAGATGAAATTACTAATCTTGGTGCTGTAAAAATAAGACTCCGAAGTTTGATGGAAACGCTGAAACAGGGAAAGGGGCAGAAAAGTGCATAAAGAAAAGATGATTTTAGTTCCACAAATGTTACCGATTCATTTTGCTATTATCTTAAATGTACTCAGAGACTATGGGTACAAAGTGGAGATTTTAAATAATGAGGGGCCATCTGTTGTTCATGAGGGTCTAATGGCTGTGCATAATGATACCTGTTACCCAGCACTCTTGACTACTGGTCAGATGATGGATGCTCTAAAAAGTGGTAAATATGATGTAGATAATGTGGCACTGCTGATGACACAAACCGGAGGTGGTTGCCGAGCATCTAACTATGTTTATTTAATTCGAAAAGCGCTCAAGAACATGGGGATGGAACAGGTTCCAGTGTTAGCGCTTAACTTATCAACACTTGGGCGTACCGGTGGTTTTAATCTTACTATGCCGATGGTAAGGAAGCTGGTTATTGCTGCGACTTATGGCGACATGTTAATGCATTTAAGCAATCAGGTAAAACCGTATGAGGTAAACAAAGGTGAACATAAAGAGGTAATCGATTTTTGGATTCAGTATTTAGAGGACCACAAGGATAAAGTATATAAGAAAGCTAATATGCAAAAAACACTAAATGATATTGTTAAGTCTTTTGCGAAGATTGAAATAGTCAAGACGGATAAAACAAAAGTGGGAATCGTTGGAGAAATTTATATTAAATTCTCCGCGCTTGGCAACAATCATCTGGAGGATTTTCTTGCTAAAGAAGACTGCGAGGTTATGCTTCCTACGTTGTTAAGTTTCCTAATGTATTGTTTAAGTAATGCTGTGGAGGATGTGAGCCTTTATGGTGGCTCTAAACTTAAACAAGAGGGTTCGAATTTTCTTTTAGATTACCTAATTAATTTTGAGGAGATGTCTATCAATGCAATCGAGAAGCATAGCAATTTTATACCTCCTTCCAGATTTAAAGAAGTACACTCTTCTGCCGAAGGAATTATTGGGCATGGCTGCAAAATGGGTGAGGGTTGGGTTTTAACCGCTGATATGGTTGATTTAATTAAAAGTGGTTATGAAAACATTGTTTGTGCTCAACCATTTGGTTGTTTGCCTAACCATGTTGCAGGAAAGGGCATGATTCGAAAAATTAAGGAGCTTTACCCGACAGCGAATATTGTTCCAATCGACTATGATCCTGGTGCTACTAAAGTTAATCAGGAAAATAGGATTAAGCTAATGTTGGCTATTGCTAGAGAAAACAAGAGGCCAATTGCTGGTTCGGTGCCATCTGAGAAGATCGAAGGTGCTGTTGTAAACCGACCTAAAGTAAAGAGGCTGAAAACAACAGTTGTTAACGCTCCTACAGAACCTGTGACAACTGCGACGGCAGTGTCTGGTGGCTCAAGCAAATATTAAATTATGTTAAAGGTGAGGCATAATCGGTAGAAATATCGATTATGCCTTTTTTATTGCTAGAAATTATAAAAATAAAAAGGTTTTACGACTTGCGCGGCGAAGATTACTGTTAAGTAAAAGTGTAGCTTACACTGGAAAATATGTTTAGGAGTGGTTTTATGTTAACGGTAGCTTTATTAGGAAGGATTGTTTTCGATTTGGAGTTAAGGGAAGTTGGTGAAAACAAGGATAAAAAAGTAATTAATAATCGGTTGGCTGTCTCGGTTGGTAAGGACAAGACAACTTTTATTGATTTTGAGGTGTGGAACAATACAGCTGAATTAGTCGAAAAATATTTTTCCAAGGGTAGTGAAATCCTGGTTGAAGGACATTTAATTAATAAAATAAAGAAGAGAGAAGAACTGGAGTATGATACTGTTGCCTTACAAGTTGACCGAGTATTTTTCACCTATGGCAATAAGCGAAAAGAAGAGTATGAAATAGAGGAATAGTGTGTAAATGTTAAAACGTTGCTTATTGCTGTTATTTCTCTTTCTTTGCTTGTTCGCTGCTGATGTGGCGGCTACAACTTATCAAGGGGGTAATCAGCTAGTAAACGAAAATAATTGGGAGCAATATAAGAGAACAGAAAAGCTGATGTCTAATCTCCGGTATAGTATTTCTGACAGTAAGGGAAACCAGCATTATTTTAACCGCGAGTTGTGGGAAAAGCAGTCTCTAATTGTTTATGGAGATTATCGCTCGATTTATCCGAATGATTTTAAGCATGGCACACAGAATCCGACAGGGGTAGCCTATTATTATGGGGGCGAATATCGCTATCATGGCTATAGTCAAGATGGAAGCAAATTCAATAATTTAGAGTTTATAGATGATGCTGTGGGTAACAATAATTTATTCATACGCAATTGGTTATATCAACCATGGAAAGCTGGTAGTGTTGGGCTGCTGTCTTTTAGGCAATTTATTGGTGAATCTCCAAGCATTTATAATTTAACCGCACTTAACAGTAGTAGCACAGTAGAAGGTAAATTAGTAGCTAAATGGATTAATCAAAGCGTTGATTTTATTCGCAAAGGGACGCGTACTGGAGGCGATCTAGTAAGTAATCTTGATCCTGTAAATTATCTTAATATTGATTCTGTTCCATCTGCTTATAGTTCCGGGCAAGGGACAATGTTTCATTTTTCAGAAAATGGTAAGGTCTATTATCAAAGTTTTCCAATCAGTCGTTACCAGAAGGAACCAACAACTATTAGCGCAAGTATTGAAGACATAGCTACAGTAGCAATTTCAGGGACAGGTGATATTACATTAGAGATACTTGTGAATGCTCATATAAATGACGAGAGTTATATTAATAATCCTATACTTGAGTCGATTTACTATACACGTAAAGATATTCAAGAGTGGAACTTTACGCTAAAAAATAATTTGCTTAGTGGAAGTATATCTGCACAAGGGCTGACCCGCGAAGGTAATCAAGTAGGGTACTACATTTTTCAACTACAATTAGCGAAGGACGATTATCAGAATTTTCTCGATAATGACAATGGTTTTGTTGTGAATTTTCTACTAGACGCAGAAGTGGTGTATGCGACAGAAGATACTGATCGAGCATCGGCAGTTGCTGAAAAAAGAATAACAGGAACCATTGACTCAGAGTTAATTGTTAAAGCGGATAAAAAAGTTAATTTTTATGTAAGCGCACCGACTCAGATGTTAGACGTTGAACGATTTGCGCTTCAGCTCTGGGAATATGATGTTTCGGCTGTTATTCAGCGGTATGTTGAAATTAATGGTAACCGCTTAACATTGCATGATGAAATGCAATTTTTAAGTGGGAACTACCAATTTCCGCAGATAGGAGAAGACCGTGTCTATAACTATTCAGTCAATTATTTGGATAAAACAGGTGAGCACTTCTTTTATATTTCCTCAGTTATTGTCTATGACTCTCTGCCTCATGCACAGATTAGGGTTGGAGGAACTTTTAAAGAGAATCGCAAAATCAGTATTACCGCCGATGAGACAATTAGTTCTGGTTATCTTCGCTCGCGAACGCCAATTACGATTAGTCAATTCAAAATTACAAGTGTAGATGGCGAGCCGCTATACTACGGTATGAATGCTAGTCGACATAAAGAGTTTCTGAGCAAAAAGGCTGGTGAAGTGACTGTTGAATTAGTCGTCGAAAATCAGTATGGCAGACGCGAATATAAATTTAATCTATATATCTCTCCTGATTATGCTCCTGATATTGTAGCCTACGTATGGAAAAATCTACTGGCCAGAGGTGAAGGGCTCGACTTAATCTGTGATGCAACATCGCTCGATGGTGATCGTATCGCACAACTGAGCTATGAAATTTATTACCTGAGCGAGAGCGGTAAGGCGGAGTTAGTCGCTGGTGGCCTCTATGATGAGCACTTTGCGTATATGCCTAGTCAACTTGGCAACTACAAAATAGTATTCACTGCAACTGAGGAGTTTGGCGAAACAAGCATTGATCAGTACATTTCAGCGAGTGATTACCGTCAGACAGTGCTGGAGCGGAATTTTTTTGTGGATAATTTAGTGCCGGTGACAAAGCTTTATACGGATATTGAAGCGATATTACCGAGTGTTGAGCTAATTATTTTGTTAGATGAGGGACTTGATGATGCAACAAGGGGGCAATTAAAGGAATCGCGTATTGAGGTGATAAATAATTTTCGGCTTAATGGCATTAACGCGATAATAGAGTTTTGGGACTTGAAGGCCTATCTAACTGAGCAGACGGCTTATAAAACATTGGCAACGGGAACGCAATTCCCGCCGGCAACTTACCAATATTCAGAAAACGGTTATAGCGGGATATTAAATCGTACCTCGGTAAATAATTATTCTTATACTGATGATTACGGATCATATCAGACTTTTAGTGATAGTTTTACAGCGACTAGCACGGGCTCTGGTTATAGTTATTCAGTTTATTATAAAGGGGTTTGGCAGTACGGCTATAACACCGATACGCCGTCGATTCAATATTACGATAGTAATGGTTATTCTGGTTACCTCTATAAAGACTCTGCGTGGATAAGTGGTAAGGAGAGCGTAACTAGCGGTGATTATCGGTATGTTACAGTTTACTATACAGCATCATATAGCGGGGTTGTATCCAGAACTTGGCAAGAGTGGGTGCCCTATTATGTTACCATTAATGATTATTATGGCAATTATGCCGGAAAAGTAACAAAAGTGGTGAAGCAGGTTTATACAGCAAATGTAATTGATAAGAGTAGCAAATATCTAGTTTATTTTACAGCTAATAAAGTTAACAATTTGACTGATTATCAAAAATTAAGAGCTAAATTACCTGAAGCTAGAACAGTTCTAATTGGCAGTGGCACAAGTTTTAATCAGCTATCAACTGATTATTATCTAGAAAATAATAATGATACCGCAAACACAATTGGTCGTGTAATTAGCTTAGTGCGTAATGAACAGGCCATTGACCCACGATTAGCAGTTCTGCTAGGAGAAAAGTTTGAACTTAAATTTTCTGACATCGACTACGAAGGAGACCCGATTGTAGAGAGTGGCCTCCAATATGTTCATAATCTCAAATATTTAGATAACACATTGCGACTAGAGCCTGGTGCTCGAGAAGAGTACTCCGAGAACGGTTATACATCCAAAGTAAAAAACGCATTTACAGAACCAGGTTTATTTACAATTTATCGACGAGTAAAAGATGAACCTATTGGTCAAGAAAAATATGGCGGTTATTCAAACGTTGCAAATCTAGAAATAATAGCTCACCGCAAGCCTGTCGCCGATATATATGTTGTCGCTGATTATGATTATAGTCGAAAAATATATAATATTTCATGGCTTGATTTTTCATATGATCCGGATTTCCAATTTAGTAGAAAGGATAAAGGGGTTATTAAAAGTAATTTCAAATATAAAAGTACTACGACTGATTGGGTTTATGGAAAACCGTCACAGCTTGCACCGGGTGAATATCAATTTGAATATATTGTAATGGATTGCTTTGGAGTATGGTCTGAACCGTTTCAGCGTAGTTTTAAACTAGCTACGGCTCCGCAACAGCCAGCGATTGGCGTAACAGGTTATGTTAAACATACGGATAAATGGAATTATAATCGAGAGCAGTTTAATCTTGCCCGCGGCGGAACAAGCAACTACCCAATGTCAGAAAGTCAATTTTTTGCTGGTGAGGGATTAGTTTTGGAAGCGGTAACTAGGGGCGAACCAGAGCGAGTCTATGTTGAAATTTTGGGAACTAACCTTTCAACGCACCTTCAATTGCAGGGTGGCAACCTGTGGGAAGGAGCGCTTTGGAACCGAGAGATGATGAGCTGGCATGGACGATTTATTACAGTTCGCTTTTATGCTTTAAAAATGAATACACCTATTATATATCATGATGTTGTGATTGAAATTGTGGGTGAGGACTTCTGGCGACAGCACCGTCTATATTGAGATCGATAATTAAATAAAACGATTTTATAACTATTAAAACAAATTGTCTAACTTTTCAGAATTTATTGACACCTTCACTTTTAAATAATAGTATTAAATAATATGTCTAGGCAGAGAATTGAAGGTGGAGGGTGAATACTATGAGTTTGTTGAACGAAACAATAGGTGATTATTTAGACAAAATTGCGGCGCTTTATCCAGAAACGGAAGCGTTGGTCGATCCTGAGCGAAATTTTCGAGCAACTTATCAGGAGTTCAATGAACTCTGTCGAACTGTAGCTAAAGGTTTTATGGCAATGGGGATTAAAAAAGGTGATCACATTGCGATATGGGCGACTAATTACCCTGAGTGGGTCCTAACACAGTTCGCAACTGCTAAAATGGGAGCAGTTATGATAACCGTTAATACGAATTACAAAATTTTCGAGCTAGAATTTTTGCTGCGACAATCAGATGCCCAAACATTGATTATGAATAACGGTTTTAAGGATAGCGACTATGTAAAAATAATAAACGAACTCTGCCCCGAGCTGGCTACTAGCAAACCAGGAGAGTTGGTAGCGGAGCGCTTACCTTTTCTGAAAAATTTAATCTATTTAGACAACAATACGCCGGCAGGGATGTTTAACTGGCAATATCTTTACGAGTTAGCTAAGCAAGTTAGCGATGAAGAGCTTGATGCTCGCCAATCGTCATTAGATAAAGATGATGTAATAAATATGCAATATACATCTGGCACAACTGGCTTTCCCAAGGGAGTTATGTTGACACATTATAATGTTCTTAATAACGGCAAAAGCATTGGCGATAATATGAAATTAACAGAGAAAGACCGCATACTAATCCATGTTCCGCTTTTTCACTGTTTCGGCTGTGTACTTGGTACAATGGCTTGCATGACACATGGATCAACAATTGTTCTGCGTAACCACTTTAATCCGATTAAGGCGATGGAAGTTATTCAGGCTGAAAAATGTACAGGCGTACATGGTGTACCAACAATGTTTATCTCAATCCTAGAAAATGAAAACTTTAATAAGTATGATTTTTCGACATTGCGCACAGGCATAATGGCTGGTTCGCCATGTCCTGTTAAGACGATGCAACAGACCGTCGATCAGCTTGGGATGCATGATATAACAATTGTATATGGACAGACCGAATCTTCTCCCGGTTGTACAATGACAT
>CAZMPM010000016.1:0-8220 GCA_964568525.1 uncultured Caryophanales bacterium | reverse complement strand
ATCGTGTTAATACAGTTGGTCGAGTGCTTCCGCAAATTGAAGCAAAGATTGTAGATCCGGAAACAGGAAAAGATTTACCACCAAATACACACGGTGAGTTTGTTGTTCGCGGCTACAATATTATGAAAGGTTATTATAAATTGCCGGAAGCGACTGCTCAGGTTATCGATGAAGATGGCTGGTTGCATACTGGCGACATTGCAACAATGGACGAAGATGGTTATTATAAGATTACCGGAAGGATTAAGGATATGATTATTCGCGGTGGTGAAAACATCTATCCGAAAGAGATTGAAGAGTGTTTACGCACTAATGAAGCGATTTCTGACGTTCAGGTAATCGGGGTACCAAGCAAGGTTTATGGCGAAGAGATAATGGCTTGTATTATTCTTAAAGAAAACTATTCGCAAACAAAAGAGGAGATTCAGCAATATGTCCTTGATTTAATGGCAAGACATAAGGTTCCTAAATATGTCTGGTTTATGGATGAATTTCCGATGACGGCGAGTGGTAAAATTAAAAAGTTCGAGCTTAAAGACCAAGCGATTGTTAAGTTTAAGCTGCAGGATGCGGCTAATATTGAGACAGCATAATCGATTTTGATAAACGAAGGGGTGATTACATGAAAATTAGCTTTTCAACTTTAGGATGTCCAACTTGGTCATGGGAGGATATTCTCGCGATGACAAAAGATCTCGGCTATGATGGTGTTGAGGTACGTGGTATTGAGAATGAACTATATGCACCAAATTGTGGGCCGTTTCTACCAGTAAATATTGAGGCGACAAAAGCAATTTTAAAAGAGAAAAACATTGAAATTTCTTGTTTAACTTCTGCTAGCTATATTTTTGATAAAAAGAATATTGAACGGCAGATGAAAGAGGGGATTGACTATATTTTTCTTGCACAGAGTTTAGGCGTTAAATATGTGCGTGTATTAGGTGACGAGCAACCTTACCCCGGTGAGAATATCAATCTTGATTTTGTTGCTGCAAATTTAAAAGAGTTGGCGAACTACGCTGATGGGCGCGATGTAACAGTGCTGATTGAAACTAATGGGGTTTTTGCTGATTCGAAGGTTTTACTCTCTTTATTAGAAAAAGTTAATAAACCAAATGTTGGCGTTTTATGGGATATTCACCACCCGTACCGTTACATGAATGAACCAGTCAAAGAGACATATAATCGCTTAAAAAAATATATTCAGCACATTCACATCAAGGATTCAGTGATAGAAGATGGTCAGGTTTCCTACCGAATGGTCGGTTATGGCGACCTGCCGATAGTGGAAGTATTGGACTTATTAAAGGCCGATAATTACTCGCAATATATTTCATTAGAATGGGTAAAAAGATGGGATCGTACATTAGAAGCACCAGCGATTGCGTTTCCGCACTTTATTAACTACGTGAAGAGACACATTTAAATAAGGGGTTGTAAAAAGATGGATTATACTAAAAACCTTGAAGAGGTCTATAAGCATCTTTTCGATGAAGGTGGTTTTCTTACTGTAAAGTCAGGCGATATTGTTAATTCGATGACGATTTCTTGGGGAAGCATCGGACAGTTTTGGAATAAACTGGTTTTTATGGTTTTGGTTAGACCGACTCGCTACACCTATAATTTGTTAGAAGCAGAGGATAATTTTACAGTCAGTGTACCTTTTGGCAGCAAAATGAGTGAAGCTCTAAAAATTTGCGGTACCAAATCAGGACGCGACACCGATAAGGAGAAGCTGGCTGGCTTACAATATATACCATCACGCGTTGTTGAAACGCCGGTAGTTGGTAACTGCGATATGCACTATGAGTGCAAAATTGTTTATAAACATGCTGAGGACCCGAGTTTAATATTGGCGCCTGAGATTGAGGAACTATATAATAATGATTATCATATGATTTACTTTGGCGAAATTGTCGCTTGTTATGAGGAAGAGAGTCAAGTTTAGTAGCTACTTAATTACAATAAAAACCGGCATAATGCTATGACAACATAGCAACGCCGGTTTTTGTGTTTTATTTAAACTTAATTGCAGATGACTTAATCTAGGCTTGGCTTAATAATTAAACGTTTACCCCAACTTTTGTTATATAAAAGCAACAGAACAATTAATGCCAAAGCGAAGTTGCCGATAAAGAATGCGTTCGGATTTGTTATTGAGAAGGCTCCTAACATTACAACCATTCCCAAAACACCGATAACGGTGATCCACCAACCGGCTTTTGATCTGCCGGCTAGCAACGGAATTCCAGCAATTACAAGGAATACTCCTAGCCAAATCATTGGGAAACCGTAAGCGAAGAAAAATGTTGAATCCTCATAAAACCGTGGTTCTACTCTGCTTGCGAGGTTGTGCAATCCGGAAAAACCGTTTGTAAAACTAAATGCACATAATATTCCAAGTAACAAAAACAAGGTAATGTTTTTCGTCTTTTCAATTGCGCTGGATTTTTCAGCTAAGAAAAAGATGACGAATGGAACTAACCCAATAAGCATAATTGTGATGTCCTTAGGTGCTAGATGACTTGATGAATTCATTATCGGTCCAAACATATAAGCGCCCGTAATTGCAGCTGTTGCAACCAATCCGAGGGCTAGCGGACGGCCCCAGTATTTTCCGTCAAAAATTGGTTTTACCATTAACAGTAGGATTCCTCCTGCAAACGCAGTAATACCAATCCACATTGGCATAAAGACACTTGCTATGTCGATAGCTGCTCTAGGAGTAGGGTCACCACTCAGCTCAAACATTCCCCATAAAGATTGTATAATTGTGTTTACGATCTCTTGTCCAAAAATAGGCACTACAGTTAGCATTAATACACCAGCAATAGCTGCTGTTACCGCTGAGACTAATCTGCCTTTACTCGTTGTTTCGTTAATCAATTTTATTCCTCCTCATTAAATATTATGTTTTCCTATGCCATTAAGAAATATTTCTACTACACCTGATACAATTTCTTCGTCAGTAAATTCCCCCTCAGAGTTAGCAATTAACTTATCTACTACGACAAAAGAAAGAAACATTCCTAGAAAAGCTCTGGCTGCAAATTTAGCCTCTTTACCATTGGCGAGATTGTTTTTCTCAAGATACATTGCAATTTTCTTAAAAGCTTGCCCGATCGTTTCTTGATACACCAGCTGACCTATTTCAGGGTAATATTTTGACTCAGAAATTATTGTTCGTAAAAGATTAATTCTCTCCGGCTGATTGTACATGGCAAGATACTGCTGACCAACTTCATCAATTGACCGATTAGCTCCGCCATTTGTATTATTCGCCGGAAACTCACTAAATAGAGCATACATTTCGCTTTCTTTAGCAAGTGCGAGCAGCAATCCCTCTTTGTTGTCAAAATACTGATAGAGAGCCGCTTTCGTTAGTCCAACCTCTTGAGCAATATCCTCCATTGTTGTTCGGTCGAATCCTTTTTCGCCAAAGAGTCTTAGTGCAGCTTTGACAATCCCGGCTCTTCTCCGTTCGTATTCAGGTCGATATGTTTCCATTTCAGAAATATCCAGACTGGCAAATAACTCTCTTTTGTTTGGGAAGTAATTATAAATTGTTCCAACTGAGAGATTAGCAGCTTTGGCAATCTCAGAGACGGTAGTTTCTGTATAACCTTTTTCGCTAAAAATTGTCTTTGCTACACGGCTGATCCGCGCAAGTTTATCTTCAGACATAATAACGACTCCCTTGATTGAACATATATTAAACAACTGTTCACTTACTATTCATTATTATCCAAAAAAATATCTTTGTCAACATCAAAAAACCACCAATTTTGTGGTTTTACATCTTTAGCGGTTTTATCTCTAAACATAATTAGTTTACATGGATAAAGTCTTCGCGTACGGTAGAAATTAGCATTTCCAGAGCTTTAACCGCATCGCGCAATTCCAGCCGCTCCAGTTGCGTTAGGTTGGAAAGTGACAGATAATTATCAATTTCCTTGCCTTCCTTCTGCTTGACAAGACTTGAAGAAATCCTAAGCCGCATAATTGTATTAAAAGCAGCATTTAAGGAATCAGCAAGATCTATAGACAACGCCTTTTGTTCTTGTAAAAATGCAATTCGCTCTAACGTATTGGTTGCGGTGATACTTTTGTTAATTGCTAGCAAACGAATGCAATCTATCAGAAAGACAGAAAGCGAACCTTTCAAGTTAATGACATTACGCTGGTCTTTAATATTTGCACCAGTCAAATTGCCAAACATATTTACCGGCAGCCGACCTGACGTAGCGTCATGTGCTAGGAAGCTAAGCGCGATAGGTAGAGCGCGAAAGTTTTTGTTAGTAAAGTATCGCAACTCCTCAGCTAATGGGTAAAAGCCATAAACTGGCCGGAAATCTAAAAAGATTGAGAGCAACCGGATATTCTCGGCATTTAAAACATTCACCCAGTTGGCTACCTCTTTATGCCAATAGGTTGTATTGCCCCGCCAGTTAGGATAACGCGCCATAACATTTCCTGGGCAATGTGCAAAGCCACAGGTTATTAGACCATCGTTGATGATTTCCGATAGTCGTTTAAAGTATGTATCAACACTTTTAATTAAAGCTGGTTCGGTAACAGTTTCATAAATTATGGCATTGTCTTGGTCTGTGCGTAGATATTGTTCACGTCGGCCACTACTTCCCATAGTTAACCAGCAGAATTTAACAGGGGGTGGTCCTAATTCAGGTTTCAATTCTTCAATGGAGAGATCTATTACCCGACAGGTTAAGCGATCATAGAACTCAGTAATAATATCTAATATTTCCGGAACTGGGGCGTTCTCAATCATTAGACCATTTAGTACTTGCTCAATTTCTTGGCCAACTTCCGCGAGATCAGCAAGGTTAGATTGTGTCTCTAGTCGGTCAATGACACTAATAACACCGCTGCTGCGTGATCGAATCAAATCGCGAACCGTAATAATCCCGATCGGTTGCTCCTGTTCAATCACAACTGCGTGTTTAACTTTTGCCTTGGTCATTGCCAGTAGAATCTGGTAGTAAAAGGCATCAGGACTAATTAAGAGCGGCTCTTTAATCGCGATCTCGGAAGCTAAATGCTTCTCAGGCGACATTCCCACAGCCAGTACATTGCTTACAAGATCATTCTCTGTAATTGAACCAATGACGTGATTTTTGTCATCAACAATAACGATGCTGCTAATATGATTAAGGCTCATTTTCTTTGCGATGTCGGCGATGTTATCATCAGCTTTTGCTGTGACAACCGGAGAATGCATCAACTCACTCGCCCGTTTTTGTGCGCCTTTATTTTCCTCTGTTACAATACTACTCATTACACCTTCATCCATCGGAATCCGGTTAATTAAAGAATAAAAATGGTCAGCAACCATTTGACTAAATTGAATCGCAAACAAACCATTATTTTCAATTAGAAATTCGATATCTTCACCTTTAAGGATAAAACAATCAAGCGGAGTTATCGCTTTTATCGTTGCGACATAAGGCTTCTTGGACAGAATTACTGTTTCACCAAAAAAACTATTTGCACTGCGATAATCAAGCACAAAACTCTCATCCTTACTATTTTTCACGGAGATTTCCGCAAGGCCAGAAACTATGATAAAGAGCTGGTTTTTTGCCTCTTCGCCATGGTGAAAGATGTAACTTTCGGGAGGAAAGGTATGGCGCTCAATTTTTGTCGCCAACAAATCCAGCATCTGCTCTGGTAAGGATGAGAAGGGGTCAACCCTTTTTAAGAATTCTTGCGCTTTCATGCAGTTACCTCCTTTTTACTCTCCTCTTCCCGTCGAACAAAATGACCTGATCCAAGCCAGCTTGCGAGCGCAAATACGATATAAAGCGCCTGAGTAGCAACGCCACCCTGCAAAATAAACTGCAGCAAAACACCTAGTCCCAGCGCCGGTATAACAATTAATAGCGTGCGCCAAATTCGTTCGAATCCCTTTTTCGGCGGAAGCGGCCAAAGTCTAGCGAAAACTACTCCAAGAGCGGTGCCGATGAATACGATAACGGCAAGCTGTAAAAGAACCATCCAGTTTGGAAATGGCCAATCAGCGACGTAATGACCAATCACATAAAATAGTTGTAAGATTAGGGTAAGACCTAACGCTCTTTTTACTACGCGTAAGTCGATAAAACGAACAAAGACATAGATTGACAATGTAATTGCAGCAAGAATTGATAATTGTAGCATTAGATTGCCCTCCTTTTCCTTATATTATTATTCTACAATATAATCGGTCGGGAAGAGAATCTCTTCCCGCCAATTATACTAAATTTTATTTTTTTACGATTCTTTCTCAACATCAAGTTCTCTCGGAATTCGAATATTCTCTACGAGTTCCTGAATTTCTTGCGGTGGCGGTGGTGTAAAGCGCGAGACAACCACTGAAACCGCAAAGTTTAGTAACATTCCGATTGCACCCACACCCATTGCTTTAACTCCGAAGAAACTTTCAATAATCGGCTCAGCCGTTCCGAGGATTGGTACTGAACGAATCAAGACAATGTTTACTAAGGTAAAGGTTAGCCCCGTTAACATCCCGGCGATTGCTCCCTGTTTATTCATCCGTTTATAGAAAATACCGAGGAAGATAACAGGGAATAGACTCGAAGCCGCTAAGCCGAAGGCGATTGCGACGACCTCTGCAACAAACCCTGGCGGTTTAATCCCAAAGTAACCGGCAATAATGATTGAAATAAGAATCATAAACCGTGCCACTCGTAAGCGTTGCCGCTCTGTTGCATCTCTCCTAAATATTCGATAATACAAATCGTGTGATACTGCACTGGACATCGATAGTACAAGTCCTGATGCTGTTGATAATGCTGCTGCAATTCCGCCAGCGGCAACTAACGCTACAACAATTGGCGCAAGACTAGCTACCTCTGGTGTTGACAGTACGATTATATCGGGATCAATAATAACCTCATTGATTGCTGAATCACCCGAAAACTGTAAAATACCATCTCCATTTTTATCATTAAACTTTAATAATCCGGTATTCTCCCATTTTTCAACCCAGTCCACCTGCATTACCTGCTCAAGTGGTTGATCATTCAGACTATCGATTAAATTGTATTTTGCAAACATGCCGATTGCCGGAGCTGAAGTATAAAGTAGTGCGATAAAGATGATAGCCCAGACGCCAGACCAGCGGGCAGCACGTACACTTTTTGCCGTGTAAAAACGAGTGATAACGTGCGGCAAACCGGCTGTTCCAAACATTAACGCTGCAACAATTAGAAAGACATTTAGCTTAGACAGGTTTTGGAATGGCTCTAAATAGTTTTTCATGCCAAGTTCCACTTGAATATCGGCTAAACGACCTGCTATGTCCGATACTGCAAAAGAGAATTGTGGAAACGGGTTGCCGGTTAGCTGTGCTGATATAGCGATTGCAGGTATTAAATAAGCAATAATTAGAATAAAGTATTGTGCTACTTGCGTCCATGTAATACTTTTCATGCCGCCAAGGATAGCAAATGCGCCAACAATACCAACGCCAATAATAACACCTAAAACAATATCGACCTGTAAATACCTGCTAAAAACAATACCTACACCGCGCATCTGACCGGATACATAAGTTAAAGAGATCAAGATGGTCGCTATTGCCGCAACAGCACGTGCCGTGTTGGAATAGTAGCGGTCGCCGATAAAATCGGGAACTGTAAAACGACCAAATTTTCGTAGATACGGAGCAAGTAACATCGTTAATAATACATAGCCGCCTGTCCAACCCATCAGATAAATAGCACCATCATAACCCAGGAAGGAAATGAGTCCCGCCATTGATAAGAATGAGGCAGCAGACATCCAATCGGCAGCAATTGCTGCACCGTTGGCTACAGCTGGGATGTTACCTCCTGCTACATAGAAGTTTTTGGTGTCAACCGCGCGTGCCAGCCAACCAACAACTATGTAGATTACGAAAGTAAGTAAAATTAAGGCTATTGTTAATATTTCCGCTGACATCGTCTACTCCTCCTTAACATCAGTTACTTTAATCTCTTCAACATTGAATTTTTTGTCCAGATAATCCATGCGAAATGCGTAGATTATCAGCAAAATAATAAATGTGAAGATTGATCCTTGCTGGGCGAACCAGAAGGATAGGTTGACGCCAAAAAATGGCACCTTGCTCAGAATGTCAGCAAATAGGATTCCAAACCCGAATGAGACGAGCGCCCATACGAATAGAAGAATTGTTATTAAGCTGACGTTCTTCTTCCA
>CAZMPM010000015.1:27867-29718 GCA_964568525.1 uncultured Caryophanales bacterium | reverse complement strand
TGCGACAGGGCTCGCTTGGCTTTTTATTACACTGTTTAGTTTTCAAAGAACAATTTAAACAACTTTTATATAATAGCACAACAAAGTTTACTTTGTAAAGCGCTAAATATAAATTCTTTTATAAATTTAAAGTTTATTATCGATCACGCATTAAGGGGAATAACAAGACATCACGAATTGATGCTTGATCAGTTAGGAGCATTACTAAGCGGTCAATGCCTATACCTAATCCACCCGTTGGTGGCATACCAATCTCTAACGCATGAATGAAATCCTCATCCATCTCATGTGCCTCTTCGTTGCCTAACTCTTTCTGCATCATCTGTGCCTCGAAACGCTCACGTTGATCTATTGGGTCGTTTAGCTCAGAAAATGCGTTACCATGCTCACGTCCAACAATGAAAAATTCGAAACGCTCCGTAAATCTTGGATCTTGCTTATTCTTTTTAGCAAGCGGAGAAATTTCAATCGGATGCCCATAGATAAATGTTGGTTGAATTAACTTCTCCTCAACATACTCTTCAAAAAACTCATTCACGATATGACCATAAGTCATATGCGGCTCAACCTTGAGCCCGTGCTTCTTAGCTAGCTTGTGTGTTTCCTCATCAGTTGTAACACTAATCAGGTCAATACCTGAATATTTTTTGATAGCATCAACCATTGAGATTCTTTCCCATCCCGGCGCAAGATTAATCTCTACACCTTGATAGTCAATAGTAGTTGTACCCAGAACTTTCTGCGCCACATAAGCCAGTGAGCCCTCTGTTATATCCATCATCGTTTCTAAATCGGCGTATGCCTCATATAGTTCGAGCATCGTAAATTCGGGATTATGTTTTGTTGACACTCCCTCATTGCGAAAAACACGACCAATCTCATAAACCTTGTCAATGCCACCGACAATTAGGCGCTTCAAATGTAGCTCTAGAGCAATCCGCAGATAGAGTTCCATATCCAATGTATTGTGGTGCGTTATAAACGGACGTGCCGTCGCGCCACCAGCAATACTGTGCAGTGTAGGCGTCTCAACCTCAAGATAACCTAGACCATCTAAATATTCACGTAGAGCACTTATTATCTTACTACGTTTGATAAACGTTTCCTTAACTTCCGGATTCACGATTAAATCCACATAGCGTTCGCGATACCGTAGCTCAACATCTTTTAACCCATGATATTTATCTGGCAGCGGATGTAGTGACTTCGTCAGCACAAAAAATTCCCCTACACGCACGCTTAACTCGCCTAAATTAGTTTTAAATAGCTTCCCCGCAACTCCTACTATATCGCCCAAATCGAGTAAATCGAAAGCCGCAAACTCGTTCTCACTAACCTGATCTTGTCGTATGTAAAGCTGAATCCTTTTGCTTCCATCTTGAATATGAGCAAAGCCAGCTTTACCTTGTATCCGCTTTGTCATTATTCTGCCGGCAATACGAACTTCTACATCTTTTTCATGTAGCTCTTCCTTATCGTACTGCTCATACTTATCCAGCAGCTCCCCAGCAGTCGTTGTCCGCATAAATCTATGTCCAAACGGATCAAAGCCAAGTTCTTCTAACTTCTCTAGCTTCTGACGACGTAAAAGAAGTAGATCATTCAAATCTACTCTCTCTTCGCTCATATAAATCAACCCCATATCAATTTAATGTAACGCGAGTAATTTCTCTGACTATTTTTTCTTAATTGATAATATTTTATATTTCACAACGCCCGATGGCGCATTAACGTCAACAATATCGTTCTTCTTACGACCAAGAATTGCTGAGCCAAGCGGCGATTCATTAGAAATAAGATTAG
The DNA here is from genome assembly GCA_964568525.1 of uncultured Caryophanales bacterium. GTDB lineage: Bacteria > Bacillota > Bacilli > Tepidibacillales > Tepidibacillaceae > CAYZPB01. The sequence continues at coordinate 27,915 of CAZMPM010000015.1, read as the reverse complement.
CAGACGGATCTGCTTCAGTGGAGCCAACAATTGTGTACTCAACCGTTT
>CAZMPM010000015.1:15791-27857 GCA_964568525.1 uncultured Caryophanales bacterium | reverse complement strand
ATCAAACTCAATGTCCTTTAACTCCACAGTTGACCCTACACTAACTTTGTCCGTATATACTTCATCATCTTTAATCACCTTTGCATTACGAAGCATGTTCTCAATCGTGAGAATTCTACCTTCAACAAAGGCTTGCTCATTTTTCGCATCCTCATATTCTGAGTTCTCCGTTATATCACCATAGCTGACTGCATTTTTTATTTTCTCAGTTACATCATGTCTTTTTACTGTTTTTAATTGTTCCAGCTCTTCTTCTAACTTCTTATAACCAGATGCTGTAACAATTATCTCTTTATTAACCATGTCCTTACTCCTTTTTTAAATCCTCATTATTAACCGTAATCTAGTATAATAATAAAAAGCTTATTTTAACCGCAAAAGGCTAAAAAGCTTTTTCCTATACTATCTTGATTTGTTGCGTTGATTATAAATCATTCACTTTTCAATGTCAACTGTACTTCATCAATATAGTCCTTCATTATAGTGGCAATCTCTATTGTCTCCGTCGCTTTATTAATTGCTCCACGAACATGTGCTGACTGTGGCATTCCCTTAAAATACCAGCCTGCATGCTTGCGCATCTCTTTGACACCAACGGTTTCACCTTTTAAATGAACTAAGCGTTCAAGATGTTCCGCCGCTATTTTCAGTTTTTCTGCCGGCTCGGGTTCATTAACCAGCACGCCATCTTGCAAAAATCTTACTGTACGATAGAGCAACCACGGATTCCCAAGTGCAGCTCGCCCAATCATCACGCCATCAACGCCTGTCTCATCAATCATTCTCTTAGCGTCTTCCGGACTTTTTATATCACCATTACCGATTACCGGTATCTTAACAGCGGCCTTAACCTTACCGATAATCTCCCAATCAGCATCACCTCGATACATCTGTGTTTTAGTCCTGCCATGTATCGCAATCGCGCTTGCACCAGCACTTTCAATCGCCTTCGCATTTTCCACCGCCAAAATAGTTCGCTCATCCCAACCGCTGCGGATTTTCACTGTAACTGGCTTCTTTACCGCGGCAACCCCCGCTGCGACAGTCTGCTCAATTTTGTGCGGCGATGTAAGCCACGCGGAACCACCGCCGCTTTTTGTAACTTTCGGCACTGGGCAACCCATGTTAATATCAATTATATCCGCAGCGGATTGTGTATCAATCACTTTAGCTGCAGCAACCAAGCTTGCTAGCTCTCCACCAAAAATCTGCATGCTTACCGGGTGCTCCTCAGGATCAATTTCCAACATACGCAATGTATATGCGTTATTCAACAAAAGCGCCTTATCACTAACCATTTCAGTTGTGACAAGGCCTGTTCCGAAACGACGTGCAATAATTCTAAAAGCCTGATTATTAACACCCGCCATTGGCGCCAAAATTACATTATTATCTAATTTTACATTACCTATTCTCATCTATCTTTTAAATACCTCTCTAAACTAAGTGATAAACCGTAATACCTGAAAGTTGCTCTTTATGATCAATAATCAGGTTAGGGATTGAGCGCTCTAGACCAGGAATTGGTCCCTGATAAATTTCATATAGCGGAAGTAAAACAAATACTCTCTCTCGCATCATTCTATGTGGAACAGTTAAACATTCATCCTCAATAATCTCTTCGCCAAATATCAGGATATCAATATCGATTGTGCGCGGGCCCCAGTGTTGATCACGTTTCCGCCCTAATCGTAGCTCAACCTCTTGTATGTAATCCAATAACTCATATGGGCTTAAGGTTGTTCGAATCGCAACAACCATGTTCAGAAAATTATCCTGATCAAGGTAGCCGATTGGCTTAGTTTCGTAAACCGAGGACTGGTCAATCAGCTCAATCTGCGGATGGTCGGCAAGCCCATAAAAAGCCTTCTCTAAATTATTATAACGGTCGCCCATGTTAGAACCTAATCCAAGGAAAACCTTCGTCATCATTTTCTACCTCTTTTGATTTCAACCGATACACTTTTCAGATAGCCATGAATCGGCGGGTTAAGCTTGCGAACACGGACAACAATCTCATTGATTGCGAATTGCTTAAGGATCTCTTGGGCAATATTTTCCGCAATTGCCTCTAACAGTTGACGTTTCGTTCCCATCAGAATCTCATTAACAACATCATACACCTTCGCGTAATTGATAGTGTCACTAATACTGTCGCTTTCGCCGGCCTTCTGTAGGTCAAGATACATCTCTAAATCAACCTCGAACTTCTGCCCAAGTCGATTTTCTTCCTCTAAAACCCCATGATAAGCATAAAACTGGATCTTTTCAAACACTATTCGGTCCACCACTTACTCTCCTTCCTCAGCGTTAACGATTGCATCCATCATCGTTACCGCTCGTTTTACCTCTAATACATCATGCACGCGCACCAGTTGACAACCCTTAGCAATCGCCTGGCAAACTGTCGCAATCGTCCCCTCCAGTCGCTCTCCTTTATCCAAGTTTAGCGTGCTGCCAATCATTGACTTGCGCGATGCCGCTAACAAAACTGAGTAGCCAAGATTAACAATCTCCGTTAGCCGGTTCATCACCAGCAGTTCCTCTCGATACGATTTTGCAAAACCAATGCCGGGATCAAGTATGATTTTATCCGCTGTAATTCCTGCCGAAAACGCAATTTCAATGCTCTCCCGTAAGTCAGAAATTATATCAGATATTAACGAATTATAGTTCGCAATCTCACGATTATGCATCAGAATCACCGGCACATTATAACGTGCTACTATCTCTGCCATTCGCGGATCACGCTTTAACCCCCAGATGTCATTAATCATATTTGCACCTGCAGCTAAAGCACCTTCAGCAACCTCACTCTTAGATGTATCCACGGAGATTGGAATCCTTAACCTCCCAGTAAGTCGCTCAAGAACCGGCAGAATCCTGCTTAACTCCTCAGCAGCAGAGATTGGTGTGTGACCAGGTCGCGTTGATTCGCCTCCAATATCAATTATATCCGCACCGTCCCGTTCCATTTCCAGCGCTCTTTGTACAGCACTTTCTACATCCGTATATTTACCACCGTCGCTAAAAGAATCAGGTGTTAAATTTAAGATTCCCATTACTAGTGTCTTATCACTAAAGCTCAACGCTTTACCGTTACAGTCGATTGTATATTTTTCATTGCGAGCTTCCCAACCAGTAATTACCTCAGTGATTTCAGCGGCAATCTTTTTCAAACCAAAAGGCTGAAGTTTCAACTTCGCAATCAATTCTGTAAATTGCTTAAATGTTCCGATTAGCAAGATATCCGAATGCTCTTGCTCTAACGTCGCGACATTTCGGCTAACGACCGCTTCACCACCACGCGATAGCATCTCCTGCTTCAGGATAAGCACTGCTTTTAGACCAACTTGTTCAACCTTAATCGCAAGCAGAATCCCTTTCGGTAGCATTAAACTGATTCCAACAGGGTCTGCTCCAACCCTTAGCATTTCAGAATTAAGACGTTTCACATCATCAATGGCTAACATATGGGCATTATGTTTCAAATTAATCACCTAATTTCTAGCGACTTATCTTTAATTTCTACTCCTAACTCCTCTTTAAGCTGTTCTAGCACAACCCCAAGCGGTTCAGCATAGCTTAGTGCAAGCTCGCGTTTTATCTGATCCTTAACCTCTGTATAAGAATACTGATAGGCCTTCTGATGATCAAGTAACTGAATAATATGATAACGATCACCGACCTTAACAGCTGCTAGACCCTGATTTTCCAATACACGCGCCTGTTTAATAATTGCTGGATTAACCATCATACTATCAGCATAAACATAGCCTAAATCGCCACCGGTGCTTATCGATGTATAATCTAAGGACATCGTCCTTGCAATCTGATTAAAATTAGCACCATTTTTAATCTCTGCTATCAACTCATTAGCTACTTCTTCTGTTGCCACAACAATTTGTCGCAAATGAAAACTTTCGGGCACTCGATATTTTTCGATATTTTTCTGATAATAAAGGTTTACAGCCTCCTCAGAAATGTTCACATCCTTAGTTGCAAGCAACTCCCACAGCAGATAATGCTCAATTTCTCTCGTAAACTGAGTTAATGTCATGCCAAGTTCATGTTCAAGATAATTAAGGAAGTCCTCTTCTGTAGAGAATTCGCTGCGAAACTTATCAAGCTCGCGTTTCGTTTCCAGTTTGTTAACTGAAAGATTATATTTTACACCAGCATCGCGAATTATATAGAGTTCAATCATTTCATTTAGTGTTTTAACACCATAACGATCCTTTAACTCTCGATAAAAAGCATCTTCGCGAATTTTCGTTTTATTAACTATCGCCACAACTTCTCCGGAATCGTTCTGATTGCTAATAATCAAGTAGGTTACTCCACCAGCAATCACGACTGCCAGAGCAATTATAATAATCACTAAAATTTTAACAACGCGTATTGAATAGCTTTTCTCCGCCACTAAAGCAACACACCCATCTAATTATTTTTATTGTAAATCTTTATTAATCCATCAATCGTCAAAAGGTTATTTACCTCATCAATCGTGTTCGACTCAGAAGCAATTAACTCCGCCAACCCGCCGGTCGCGATTACCTTCGGCTTAGAACCACTTTCCGAAATAATGCGCTCTACAATCGCATCTACCTGCCCAACAAAACCAAAGATAATCCCTGATTGCATAGCATTAACAGTATTTTTGCCAATCACTGAGCGGGGTTTGACGAGCTCAATCCTTGGTAATTTAGCAGCTCTCTGAAAAAGTGCCTCTGTCGAAATACTAATACCAGGAGCAATCGCACCACCCTGATAAGTACCCTCTTCATCTATATAATCAAATGTTGTTGCCGTTCCGAAGTCAACAATTATTAAAGGCGCACCATATTTTTCAATTGCCGCTATAGCGTTGACAATCCTGTCTGCACCAAGCTCTTTAGGATTCTCTAGGCCAATTTTGATGCCGGTCTTAATCCCAGGTCCAACAACTACTGGCGTCAATTTAAAATATTTTTCAACCATATCCTCAAGAGGTGAGATGAGTGGCGGTACTACTGAGGAGATAATTACACCATCTATATCTTCAAAACTAATCTGCTCGCGGGAAAATAACTGACTAAACATCATTGCTAACTCATCTGCGGTCCGATTTTTGTCAGTTGATATGCGCCAGGATACTTTTAACCTCTCTTGTTCATAAATACCTATAACAACATTTGTGTTACCGACATCAATTGCAAGTATCATATTATCCACCCTCTTTATTAATCTTATGTTTATATGATAATCTTAACCTTTTTGATAAAAAAAAGATATCTTCGCAGATATCTTTTCAATACTATTTCTCATTAAGATGTCGCTGTGCGAAACTCCCTTATTCTTGCTTGCACCTGATTATCAAGCTCTTCGTCACCAAACTTACCATCGTCCATCAGCTTTTTAATATCTGCGGCATCTAGCGTTTCTTTAATCATCAATGCCTGTGCAATTAAATCAAGTTCATCACGATATTTCTCGACAATCTCTTTAGTCTGCGCATAGCACTTATCAATTATGTCCTTAACTTCAACGTCTATCGCATAGGCAGTTTTATCACTGTAGCTTGGCTCACTAGAATAGTCACGACCCAGGAAAACTTCGCTCTGTTGTTTTCCAAATTGCATTGGTCCCAACTTCTCACTCATCCCAAATTCAGTAACCATCCTTCTAGCAATTTCCGTTGCACGTTGAAAGTCATTATATGCACCGGTGCTAATTTCGTGAAGTACTTCCTCCTCAGCTACGCGTCCAGCCAATAATCCCATAATCTTATGTAGTAGCTCAGGCTTGGTCATAAATGAGCGATCTTCTTTCGGTAAAATTACTGTATAACCGCCAGCATTCCCGCGCGGAATTACTGTAACCTTATGAATCTCGTCCGCACTCTCTAAATGATAGCCGACAATTGCATGTCCACTCTCATGATAAGCAACGATGTTTTTCTCTTTTTCACTAATAATTCTACTTTTCTTCTCTGGTCCTGCAATTACGCGGTCGATTGCATTATCAATCTCGACCATAGTAATCTCAGTTTTGTTAAGACGGGCAGCCAATAACGCAGCCTCGTTTAGTAGATTTTCTAAGTCCGCACCAGTAAACCCAGGAGTACGTCGAGCAATAACGTTAAAATCAATATCGCCAGCCAGCGGTTTATTCCGAGCATGTACTTTGAGGATTGCCTCGCGACCTCTTACATCAGGTCGATCTACATAAATATGTCGGTCGAAACGTCCTGGACGTAATAACGCCGGATCAAGTATGTCAGCACGGTTAGTAGCAGCAATAATAATAACACCCTCGTTATCGCCGAAACCATCCATCTCAACTAATAACTGGTTTAATGTCTGTTCACGCTCATCATGTCCGCCACCAAGACCTGCACCACGTTGACGACCAACTGCGTCAATCTCATCAATAAAAATGATACAAGGCGCATTCTTCTTCGCAGTATCGAATAAGTCACGAACCCTTGAAGCACCCACACCAACGAACATCTCAACAAAGTCAGAGCCGCTAATGCTATAGAACGGCACTCCAGCTTCGCCTGCAACCGCTCGTGCTAGTAAAGTTTTACCTGTTCCCGGAGGACCAACTAAAAGGACCCCCTTAGGTATTTTCGCACCTAATGTAACATATTTACGCGGATCTTGTAGAAAATCAACAATCTCCTCTAATTCTTCTTTCTCTTCATCAACGCCGGCAACATCCTCGAATGTAACCTTCTTCTTCTCCTCATTGTAAAGCTTCGCACGGCTTTTACCAAAGCTCATCACTTTGTTGCCGCCACCTTGCGACTGATTAATTAGGAAGAAAAACAGCAAAAATATCAGTAGAAACGGAACCATTGTCATTAAAAGCGTAGCCCAAACAGAAGGTTCTGCCTGCTCCACAAAATTTACAGTTACTCCAGCTTTTTTCGTTAATTCAACAAGCGATGCTTCGCTAAATGGAGCGATACTGCTTACTTTCTTTCCGGTACCATCTCGATAGGTTGCCTCAACAGTATAAGTTAAGCCAGTCGGGCTCACCTGAACAGAGCTATATTTACCTTCATCTAATTCTTTTTGGAATTGTGTATATGGTATTTGTTCTAAGCTAGCAGTTGGAGTTGCAAGAACACTTACAAGCCCAATTATTATTAGCAACAGAACTAAATAAAACCATACACTTCTATTTGAAAATTTCATTCTATGCCTCCTCTTGCAATACTATTGTATTGTATCAAAAAGAAAAACTTATAACAATAGACTTTTTCTTGGAAAATGCAATCCTTTTTGTCCAAAATCTGAATTTCTACTTAAATTGTACGTAGATAAATTCTTGCGTCAGCTCATCCACCAAAGCATGTTGTGAACGCCTTAAACCCGGCAGCCACAAAATACGTTCTCCATCAGAAACAATCGGTTGAAATTCTCTCCTATCCTGAGGTACCTTCATATTAATAAATAAATCTTTAAGCTTGGTCCTTCCATCAACGCCAATTAGTTCAATCCGGTCTCCGTCGGCGCGAGATCGTACGATTAAGACATCTGTAACCAGTTTCGCTCGATCGAAAACCTCTATTAATGCTGATTCAAACTCACCAGTATGGCTCTTTCTTTTATCGGTCAGTGTTACTTTTACAGTCTGATCCAGCTCAGCGATATACATTTCAGAAGGAATTGCCACAGAATACGAATACTCTCTCTGTATATCTTTAGACGCTTGTTTAAAAACAAGGTTGTGATATTGGCGATAAACTTTGACACCTGCAAGATCAAGACTTTTTGATGGAGATGGATTGGCTGCAAGTTGAATGATGTCTTCAATGTTTCGATAAGTTGTTTCTTGGCGCATGCGGAACTCCTTCAATAACAGATGAACTACCCGACGCTTAATTGCCACATCTAACTTAACAAGTTCCCTAACATCCAATTCCAATCTCTTATTGTCACGCCTTACTGCCTCTTTAATATAAGCACTTGCGACAGCATCCATATAGTGATTCTCGTCACGGGCTATCTCTGCCAACTGTCGTAAACTATTGCTTAATTGCGGATTATGCTTTTCGAGATAAGGCATTATCTCAATCCTCGTCAAATTGCGAAAATATTTCACAGCAAAATTGCTCTGATCAGTTATATATTCTAGGCCTCGTTCCTCCGCATACTGCTCAATCTGCTGACGAGTTACATCAAGTAAAGGCCGAACAAGCATAATCCCCTCATGTTCTCGTTTATAAGGGATACCGCTCAAACCATACATCCCTGTTCCACGAATGATGCGCATAAGCACTGTTTCCGCCTGATCATCTGCATTATGCCCGAATGCCACTGCACCCGCACCATACTCGCGTGCCATCTCATACAAAAATTGATAGCGAACACTACGCGCTGTTTCCTGTGCACCAGTTCCCGCGCGCTCCATCTCGGCTGGTACGTCAATTTCGCGAACTACGCAGATGATGCCCCTTTTGTCACATTCTGCGCGCACAAAATCCGCATCGCTAATCGCAACCTCGCCACGAAATTGATGATTGAGGTGTGCGACGATTAAGCGATTCCTTACCAGCTGGGTCAGTGCGTCAAGTAATACCATCGAATCCGCCCCACCAGAAACAGCGACAATAATTGGTTTGTCGTTTACAGTCAGCTGCTCACTTCTAATTGTCTGTGCAATCGTTTTTAACATTATGACCACTCCACTAAAAATTTCTCTTGTACCCAGTATTATATTAAATTCTATCTATTATAATAACAAAAAACACGCCCTTACGACGTGTTATTTTAAAATTGGTAGCGGCGGAGGGAATTGAACCCCCAACCTTGCGGGTATGAACCGCACGCTCTAGCCAGTTGAGCTACACCGCCATGTTACTTACTAATCACCCTAGCTTAGTCAATGGAAGTAAGTATAATATATCAATAAATCTCTGTCAACTGTCTTAATTGCGTTTCGCTCCGCGTCCGCCTCTTTTGGAATCCGTGCTCTTTTTAAGATTTGATAGTCGCTCTTCGCTGTCACGCAAAAATATATTTAGCTTATCATCAAACGACTGTGACACTTCGCGTTGTGGCGGTCTTCCTGTTGTCCGTTCTCCGCCAGGTTTTGGCGATTTTCTTACTTGTTTAGCTGGACCTTCAGATTCTTTTTTATACGCCTTTAAAGATAGACCAATCTTTCCATTCTTTTCAATATTAATAACGCGCACATTGACGACTTGATCTATTTTTAGATGATCCTTAATGTCTTTGACATATGTATCGGCAATCTCCGAAATATGTACTAAGCCAGTCTCTCCCGTTGTCAACTCAATAAAAGCACCAAATTCAGTAATACCCGTTACCTTGCCCTCATGTGTACTGCCAACCTCAATTGACATAAATAAAAACTTCCTCCTTATATAATTAGATAATACTAGAGATTAAAGCGATTATACCTAATAAAATCAATTAAAGTCAATATGAATTATTATTCGCCAGGTGAGATAATGATAATTTCCCCCGGTTTTGACATAAAATAATATTCACGCGCAATCTCAGCAATGTAATCATAGTTGTTTAATAAAATCTTCTCACGTTCTAATTTGGCTCTTTCACTAAAAATCCGTTCTTCCAAAAGCTTCAGCTCCGCCATTTCAGCCTTCGTTTTGTTGAGATCCACCCATTGCCCGTACAGAGTCCAACCCGCCCATATTACAAAAACAAGCAGAATCACAATCAATAACTTTACTCGTTTTCTCTTAAAAACACTCTCTTTACTACTTGCCATCTTCTTCCTCTCCAATAATCTCATACATCTCTAACGCTTCTTCCTTTTTCGTCGTCTCTTTTAAATCTTTGACACGAAAATTATGATCCTTTCCACCGAAATGTAGCGTAATTACGTCTCCAACTTTTACGGTACTGCCAGCTTTAGCTACCCTGCCATTAATGTGTGCCCGCCCATTATCCGTTAATTCCTTGGCAACAGTTCTTCTTTTTATAATTCGCGAAACCTTAAGAAATTTGTCTATTCTCATTATTTTAACCCCGCTATTCGACTTTCTTAGCTTCATTCCAGAGTTTATCCATCAATTCGAGGCCAGCATCATCGATGGCTACTCCCTGTTCCTTCAGCTGCTCTTCAATATATTTAAAACGCTTCGTAAATTTTCGGTTAGTAATCGCCAGCGCCTCTTCAGGGTCAACCTTTTTGAAACGCGCTAAGTTTATCACCGCGAACAAAACATCACCAATCTCACCGACTAGCTCATCACCAGTTGCTGAATTAACCTCCGCTAGCTCTTCTTCTATTTTATCATAAACATCTGCAACTTCGCTCCAGTCAAAACCGACCTTAGCCGCTTTTTTCTGTAGTTTCAGTGCTTTGTAAGTTTCAGGGAGGTCAATCGGTATCCCGTCTAACACAGATTCACGCCTAATAGGACTATCAGCGTTCTCCTCGGCTTTAATCCGTTCCCACTCAGCACGCGCCTCATCCTCTTTGCTGGCAATCGCATCGCCAAAGACATGCGGGTGACGACGAATTAGCTTGCTCATCAGCTCCTCAATAACATCATAAAGATTGAAATACCCCTCTTCTTCAGCCATTAAACTATGAAGAATCACCTGTAAAAAAACATCACCCAACTCCTCAGCCATGGAATCGTAATCAAGCTGATCAATTGTTTCAACAAGTTCATAAGTCTCTTCAATCAAATTTTTGCGAATTGACTGATGCGTCTGCACACGGTCCCATGGACAGCCATTGGGGCCACGTAGCACTCGAATCATTTCAAGCAACTGAGCCAAATCTCGTTTAATAATTAGCGGCTCATGATTTTGCGGAACAAAAACTGAACTTAAATTGTGAAAACGCGTCGGTTCACGGTCTAGCTCAAACAATGGTAACCCAGCAATTCGTTCAGTCTCAGCTATCCCCAGATTTTCCACATCATAACTGATATAGTCATCTGGATTATATTCCATTAATTCAAGTTTAACGAGTGATGCTACTGCCTGATTATAAACCTGAGCAATTAGCGTATTTATCTCCGAGTTAAGCTGCTTAGCGCTAAACTCCTCGCCATTTAGGAGCATAAACCCATCCACTGGGTCAATTCGTAAACTTTCAAAAAATGTATCAATAAAACTCTCGCCGCCAATTACCTGCACTTTAACGCCAGTCGCTCTCTCCAAAGAAATAAGCACTTGCACTGTCCGCTCTGCCACCAGTGGATTCCCTGGCACCGCATAGACAATCTCTCCAAGCGAATCAACCTCAGTTAGCAACTCCTCCACAAGTTTTTGATAGACCTCCTCAAAACTATCTGCGCTCTCATATAATCTATCGAAACTTCTGTAAGCTATTCCTTCCTCCCGCAGAAAATTAACTACCGGATGCAGTTTCGTCCTTAAAAAGACGTGTCTCCCAGACCGTAGTTCCTTAAGTGCTCCTAAACTCAGGCGATTCTCATCGCCCGAACCTAAACCAACTATTATAATTTTCTTCTCCATAGTTTAACACCTAGTCTTTCAGGATTCTGAATTTTTCAGTTATTCTAATTAGCTTCTTCCCATATATCGGGATTTCTGCTAAGTCACTCCTTGTTAATGAGCCCGTAGTAAATAGGCTGACCCCATATACGACCATGCCGACAGTTATACAGACAAGCGCTACAATCAACATTAATAAACGAGCTGAAGAGATATATGGTTCAAATAGATAGACTATACCAATCCGTGTCAAATACACTACAATCCCCATAATCAGCGTAGCTGCAATCGGTTTAAAAAAGAAATTTTCCCAGTTCACCTGTAAACTCGTGTGCTTGGTAAGCGCCCTTAAGTTCAAGTACGAGGCCACTAGGTAAGCAAGTATCGTAGCAATAACTGCACCGTTGATGCCAATATAATAGACTAATATAATATTAAAAATAATCTTAATCGTAATACCGACAAAAAGGTGCTGAGCAGGCAACATGACCTTGCCAATCCCCTGCAATATCCCCGACGAAGTAACAAACAGCGTTGAAAAAATCACTACCAAAGCATAGATTGCCAATGTGACTGAGCCGGTGCCATCCTTATAGAGTAAGATATTGATAGG
>CAZMPM010000015.1:0-15781 GCA_964568525.1 uncultured Caryophanales bacterium | reverse complement strand
CTCAGCTAAAGCAATAATACCAGCTGCCGCCGGTAAACCAAGTAACAGAGTAATTCTTAGCGCCAACTCCGAGCGTCGATTTAAGTTGGCTATATCATCCTTAATCTTACTTTCCGTGATTGAGGGAACCAGCGCAATCGCAAGTGCCGTCGCAAAAAACGCTGCAAACTGCACCACCGCCTGTCCACGTGAATAGATTCCAAACCAGTACTCCGCGAAAGTGGTGAGCGAGTTCATTTTTATGTAGCTGCCAAAAATATTTTCAGCATTCAATATTGTCTGTTTTAAGATATTTGTTACTGTGAAAGAATCAACTAGCCCCAATAACGGCAAGAAAATTGAGCCCAGAGCAATCGGTATTGAGTAATAAAATAATTTCTCGATTATATGTGAGCGACTGGTCAACCCGCCAATATAAGGCTCATCAGCCTCAGCCGCAATCTCATCTGTAAGCTTGCGCGTGCCACGCCAGAATAGTAATAATATCAATATGCCAAAAATACCACCTGTAAACGCTCCGAAGGTTGCACCAGCAGCCGCATAATAAACTCCAAGTCCTTCTGAAACAGCATAATAGGAAAGAACAAGAATTGTTATAACACGAACTATCTGTTCAACAACCTGTGAATAAGCAGTCGGAATCATATATTGATGTCCTTGATAATAACCTCTGATACCAGCCATAACCGGAACGATTAACAGGGCAAAGGAGACACCTTTTATTACAATTCCCAGTTCAATATTACCCATTAGACGAGCGATAAAGTCCGCACCAAAAAATAATAGTAGGAAAAATAAGATACCGGTTATCGTAAGCACAGAAACTGAAGTCGAAAGGACTCGTTTTGCACCGTTTTTATCGCCTAAAGTTAAACGTTCCGCAACAATCTTCGAAATTGCTAACGGAAAACCGGCGGTAGCTATTATCAATAATATGCTGTACAAGGGATAGACCATATTATAGGCAGCTAACCCCACATCACCAACAATGTTCTGATATGGGATACGGTAAATTGCTCCAAGCAGCTTAGATATTAATGACGCAGCTGCCAGGATAGCGGCACCCTTAACAAAAGATTTGCTTCGTACACCCATGCCTAACCCTCTTCCGCTCATATTTAAACGCTTTACACATTATACCAATAATTAAGTATAAAAAAAAGCAGGCTACCCTGCTTTTCCTATCTATCTTATTATCGTCTCAAGCTCATTAATCATGAACTCAGAATAAAGATTAGAAAATACAATGTTTCTTCCTTCATCAGTTACATCCTTTAATTCTGGCAATTTTCGATCAAGTACCTTGATAATATGGTAACCATAATCTGTTGCAACTAAATCACTTAGCTCGTTAATCGGCAGATTAATCGCCGCTTCCATAAATTCTGGAACCCAAACCGCTACAGGCGTAGCTTCATATGTTCCACCAGTTTCTGCGCTACCTTCATCATCAGAATATTTAAATGCCATCTCAGCAAAATCCGCCCCTGCCTTTAACTGCTCGAGCACATTAAGTGCACGTGCTTTTGCTACAGCTTCGGTTTTCTTATCAAATGAAATCAAGATATGACTAACAGTTGCAACCGTAAATATTTCTTTATTTTCTTGATATGCTTTGTTAATTAAATATTCTTCAGCCTTATAATAACGATACATATATTCAAACAGATCGTCATCTGTGATCTTATTCGCTTTCAACTCAGCATTGTACGCTTTGGTGTCGCCGAACTCCTTAATCATACCCTCCTCGAAAACCGCCATAGTATTTTCTGCCTTTTCCTTTAAATCATTATTGTCTGCAATCTGATTTGCTAAATATCTCTCGCCTATATATGTTCCGAGGTAAGCATCAAATATTGGCAACCGGTTTTCATCATTAGTATTAGTTAAATATTCCTTCAAAGCCGGATCAAAAAAGTAAGCTACACCCATATAGGTATCAAATTCTTTTTTTGTAATTTCACCACCATCAAATTTAGCGATAACCTCATCATCGCCAACTTGATTTGTATCACTTTCTTCGCCACAAGCCGTAAGACCAAAAATTAAAACTACCGCCAGTAATAATAAGCCTAACTTACCCAGTTTTTTCATTGACTAAAGTCCCTTCTTATTTAAGATTCCATCATACTTTTCTAGAAAATTTTCAAGCATCCTTAACGTTTCCTTCGCTTTCAGACCATTGTTGTTGAGTCTAATCCGCAGTTGTCCGTGTGATGATAACTTAACGGGACGCTCGAAATTATTTGCTACTATAAATAACTTAGCTCCATCAATAAAAGAATTTTGATTTGCGCTTACTTTAATTATAACTTCTTTCTCTTGCTGTGTCATACTCTCAACTTCATACCTATAAAGATATGTTTTTATGCGTGCAATTGCAAGTAAATTCTGTACCGCCTCCGGTAGTCTGCCGAAACGGTCAATCAGTTCAGCCTCAAGCTCGTTAGCAGCCTCTAACTCGCGTAGATTAGCAAACTTTTTGTACATCTCAATCTTCTGCATCTGGTCGCCAATAAATGTTTCAGGTAAATAAGCGTCAATTGGCAGGTCAATTAATGGTTCAACCTCGGCCTTCGGAGCGCTTCCTTCCTTAATTTCAGACACCGCTTCCTGCAATAGCTGGTTATACAGCTCAAAACCAACAGTATTGATGTATCCACTCTGCTCTGCCCCCAGAAGATTGCCCGCTCCACGAATCGCTAAGTCACGCATCGCGATTTTGAAGCCAGAACCGAGTTCGGTAAATTCCTTAATCGTTACCAACCGTTTTTCTGCAATTTCAGTTAGCACCTTATCGCGTTGATAAGTAAAGTAAGCATAAGCAATGCGATTGGAACGACCAACCCGTCCACGCAATTGATAAAGTTGGGATAGACCCATTTTGTCGGCATCACTGACGATTAAGGTGTTTACATTTGGAATATCTACGCCTGATTCGATAATCGTTGTTGTAACAAGTACATCATAATCGCCGGCAAGAAAGTTAAGCATTATCGCTTCTAATTCATTTTCATCAAGCTGGCCATGCGCAACAGCTACGCGTGCTTCCGGCAAAAGACTGCGTATTCGCATTGCAAATCGTTCAATTGAGTGAACGCGATTATGTAGAAAATATACCTGCCCACCACGTGCTAGCTCCCGTTCAATCGCTTCCTTTACAAGCGCCTCACTGTATTCCATCACATAAGTTTGTACAGGGTAGCGATTTTCTGGCGGCGTATCAATTATCGACAAATCACGAATACCAACCATTGACATGTGCAAAGTCCGTGGTATTGGCGTTGCTGTTAGTGTTAACACATCAATGTTTGCTCGTAATGCCTTAATCGCCTCTTTATGTTTAACGCCAAATTTCTGCTCCTCATCCACTATGATTAAACCAATATCATTAAATTTAATATCTTTTGATAACAGTCGGTGCGTGCCGATGATAATATCGACTGTTCCGTCAGCTAATTGTTTAAGAATTCTTGTTTGTTCGCCACGCTTAGTAAAACGACTAATCACAGCTATCTTAATTGGATAATCCTGAAATCTCTCAATAAAAGTATTATACTGCTGCTGCGCGAGAATTGTAGTCGGCACTAAAAATGCAACCTGCTTCCCGCCATAAACTGCCTTAAACGCCGCACGAATCGCTACTTCGGTCTTGCCATAGCCGACATCTCCACAGAGCAAACGGTCCATCGGGCGCTTCCGTTCCATATCTTCGGCAATCTCGGCAATCACACGCTGCTGATCTGGTGTCTCTTGATAAGGGAACATCGCTGCAAACTCGCGATGATATTCCGTATCCGCAGGAAAGGCGAACCCCTCCGTCGCTTCTCTCAATGCGTAGAGTTTAATCAGATCTTCCGCAATATCCATAACCGACGCCTTTACCCGACTTTTTACTCGTTTCCAGTCACCACCGCTAAGCGTATAGATCTTCGGACGATTACCCTCTCCACCCTCATATTTCTGCACTAACCCTAGCTGATCCGTCGGCACAAACAATGCATCATCTTTTGCATACTTGAGATGAAGATAATCTTTATGTGTGCCCGCAAATTCACGTGTCACAACTCCTTTATATATACCAATTCCATGGCTGACATGGACTACATAGTCGTCCGGTTTTAGTTCACTATAACTGCGCATCTGGTCAGTTACCGCTGTTTTATCCGATCGACGCAGCTTGCGTAACTGTCTTGAGAATAGCTCTCCTTCAGTTACAACAACTAAATTGATTTCTGAAATAATAAAACCATTCTGTAAATTTCCTTTGACAATCCCGGGAATCTTTTCTTCTTCTCCCACTACTTCCGTTAATAAACGTTCGATTCTTTTCGCTCGCTCAGGATCCGACGCAAGAAAAAACACATCAAACCCAGCCTTCTGCCAACGGAACAGTTCATCTGCAACCAGTTGAGTCTGCCCATAATAATTCTGCACCTCATGTGCAATGAAATTAATAATTTTATTTGGATTGCTATAAGCCAGCTTACTAACAAAAAGCGTAAAACTGATCATCTGCTTACGATTTTGCCTAACTAAATGCTCATAGCTAACATAACTGCGTTTGCCATCCTCTATCTCATGCAGCTGCCTTGCGCTGTCTTGTATCCGTTTCGGTTCATCAAGAATCAAGAGAGTATCATCAGAAACATAATCAAGAATCGATGCCTCGCTGTCAATAACCTCAGCTTCCGCCACAGGCGTAATTAATACCTGTTGCATATTAGTAATTGACCGCTGATTCTCTATTGCAAAAGAGCGAATGGATTCTATTTCAACATCATAAAGCTCTACCCTCACTGGTTGCTCCTCGGTTAACGGATAAATATCTAGAATCCCACCCCGCAGACTAAACTCGCCCTTCCGACCAACCATATCGGTACGTTCATAACCTTGCTCCACCAAGCGAAATAGTAGCTTTTCTAAATCGATCTCTTCACCGACGCGTAACTCAGTTAGGCTACTAATAAACTCTGTGCGCGTCACTAAATGTCTTCTAGCGGCAGCAAAAGGAATAACATAGATACCTTTCCGTCCTGTCGCCATGCTGACCATAGCCCGCATCCGTTGTTCCAGTAGCTCTGTGCTTGCAGCAAGAACCTCACGATGTACCAAATCATCATCCGGAAAAATCAGCACAGACTCCTCACCAAGTATTTCAGCTATATCATCCTGTATGCGCTCTGCTTGCACGAGATTATGTGTAAGCAACACAACCGACCGCTCACTCTTAATTAGTTCGTTTTTATAGAGTGCTGCTATTAATGTGTTTTTGGCAGAACCAGTTAGACCAGTTACTAATAACTCGTTTAAGTTTTGCTCTAATCCGCTGGTAATCTCTTGATACTGCTCGCTCTCGGCGAAACGCTTTAGAATATTCTCCATTGTTAGTTACAGGACTCCTTTCATGCAAATAAGCTTTAAACCACAAAGTGGCAAAGCTGCAACTACAACATTTTACAAATTATATCTTAATTATACTTATTCATTAACATTAGGAACTCTTCGCCTTTAAGCCAAGCGGCAATCCCTTCACTAACCTGTCTGACAGCAATATCAATATCCTTCTGCTCATCCTTGCCAAAAGCCGTCAAGACATGTCCAGTCATATCCGCACTATACGGCCGTGCGATACCTATTTTTGCACGTTTAAACTGCTCACTTCCAAGATGACTAATAACAGAAGCTATACCGTTATGGCCCCCTGCTCCACCTTTCTCACGAAAACGGACCTTACCTGTCGGCAGGTCAACATCATCTTGGATAACAATAATATCATCAAGCTCCAGCTTATACCATTGAGCAATCTTTACTACAGATTGCCCTGAACGATTCATATAGTTTAGTGGTTTCACAAGTAGAGCTGAGCCATCAATTCCTCTAATCTCATAAATCATCGCACCGAAACGACTGCGTGGCGTGATTGTATATTCTTTTTCAAGCAACTCTCTTAAGGAATCAATCACCTGAAAGCCGACATTATGCCGAGTATTCTCATAGCGCGAACCCGGGTTCCCCAGTCCAACCACCAGCTTCATACCTTCACTCACTTGTTCATTTCTTTTAGCAGCATGTCTTGATTTAAGCTTTTGCCAGCTCACTAAACATCACCTCTCGGAACCTCTAATCAAATAACTTGCTGACTGAAAGCTGATTGTGAATTCGTAGAATCGCCTCACTGATTAATGGCGCAATCGAAAGCACTTCAATCTTATCTATTTGCTTCTCTTCCGGTAACGGAATGGAATTCGTTACCACAAGCTTTTTAATTCTTGATTTTTCTAAACGCTGAATTGCCGGTCCTGATAAAACTGGATGTGTACAGGTAGCATAGATATCCTTAGCACCCGCAGCTACCAATGCATCCGCCGCAAGTACTAGTGTCCCTGCAGTATCAATAATATCATCAATAATAATCACATTGCGCCCCTTAACATCACCGACGATATTCATTATTTCTACTACGTTTGCATCTGGTCTACGTTTATCAATAATAGCAATTGGAGCCTTAAGTCGTTCCGCTAACCTTCTTGCACGTGTTGCGCCACCATGGTCAGGCGAAACAACCACTAGATCTTCAATATTTTTAGACTGAAAGTACTCAGCAAGGATTGGTACTCCTAGTAAGTGGTCAACCGGTATATCGAAAAACCCTTGAATCTGTGTCGCATGTAAATCCATTGTAATCATTCTATCTACACCCGCTGTTTCGATTAAGTTGGCAACTAGCTTCGCTGTAATCGGGTCACGTGCACCGGCCTTGCGATCTTGCCGTCCATAACCATAGTATGGCATAACAACATTAATACTCGCAGCAGAGGCACGCTTAAGCGCATCTACCATAATTAAAAGCTCCATTAAATTATCATTCGCCGGTTCACAAGTCGGTTGGACAACAAAAATATCCGCGCCCCGAACACTCTCATTTACTTTAACTCGAATTTCACCATCACTAAAACGCGATACTTCAGCATCACCCATTGGAATGTTAAGAATCTCTACTATCTCCTCGGCCAGCCTAGGATTAGCATTACAGGTAAAAACCTTAAAATTCAGATTGCTATTCGACATTTTCTTTTCCTCCATGCTTTTCTTTTAGCTTTTTCGCATAACCCGCTTTATTCTCCTGCTTCACTCTTGCAATCGCAAAAGCGTCCGCCTCAACATCATTCGTAATCGTTGAACCTGCGGCAATATAAGCGCCATTACCAATTTTAACAGGTGCAATTAAGTTTGTATTGCAACCGATAAAAGCTCCATCTCCAATTTCCACACGTGACTTCTTGCAGCCATCATAGTTGACCGTGATAGTCCCGCTCCCAATATTAATGCTCTTACCAAGGTCAGAGTCGCCAATGTAAGCGTGATGCGGAATTTTAGTATCGTTGCCAATTGTAGAATTTTTGATTTCGACAAAATCACCAATCTTCACACGGTCACCAATCACTGATCCGGGGCGGATATAGGCATGCGGTCCAATTGAGCAATCTTCACCGATAATTGTTCCCGCTGAAATGTAGCTTCCCGGATAGATTGTCGTATCTCGCCTAATCTGCACATTTGCATCAATGTATGTATTGAGTGGGTCGAGTAGTGTTACACCATTTAATAGGTGTTCGCGATTAATCTTCCAACGCATAATCCGATTAGCACGAGCTAAAGCAACTCGATCATTGACGCCCAGAATCTCTCGAACGTTACAAGTCTGATAGGCGACAACCTTCTTACCCTTGCCCCTTAAGATACTGATGATATCAGTTAAATAGTATTCACCTTTACTGTTTTCATTTTTTACTTCCGCTAATCCAGCAAAAAGCAACCTATTATCAAAGCAGTAAACTCCGGAGTTAATCTCTTTAATCTTCCGTTCTTCGGCTGTTGCATCAGCTTCTTCAACTATGCGGCTGACCTCGCCAACCACGTCGTGAATAATTCTTCCATAGCCGGTTGGCTCCTGCACAGAGGCTGTCAAAATCGTTGCCGCAGCAGCTTGCTTCAAATGCTGTTGAACTAACTCCCGCAAACTTTCACTGGTTATTAGAGGCGTATCACCGCAGATTACTAGTGTGGCACCATCAATATCATTCAGTAATGCTTTTGCCTGCAACAAAGCATGTGCCGTTCCCAGTTGTTTATCCTGCTCAACATATTCTACCTGTTCGCCCAGTTTAGCGCGTACTTCCCCCACACCGTTACCGACAACCACGATTGTGCGATCGACTTCAAGCTCAGCTAGGCGCGCCAAAACATGACTTATCATTGGGATACCAGCAACCTGATGCAGAACCTTTGGCGTTTTTGATTTCATCCTTACGCCTTGACCTGCTGCTAGAACTATTGAATATATCTTCAATTGGTTTACCCCCATTATGCTTAACTTTATCTCATATTATAACATAAAAATAGGCATCCGCCATCTCGGTTGCCTATTAGCTAGTTATTTATAAATCTGCTTTTATAGTATCCTCCGCTCTTCCTCTCTACATGGATAAAAGCCACTTCTGAATAATATCTGGATAAAATATATTAATGCATTACATCTAACTTATAAATTTACTTCTCTTTAACTTATTACTCAGGTTACTCAGCTACAGCGTCATTAGCTACCGCTTCGTCGTCACCAGTTTTTGCATATTCTGCAAGTACAGCGTCCTGAATTTTTTCCCTTGTTGCCGAAGAAATTGGATGAGCTATATCGCGAAACTCACCATCTGGAGTCCTCTTACTTGGCATCGCCACAAACATACCATTATTACCATCAATCACCCTGATATCATGAACCACGAATTCATCATCAATCGTAATTGACGCGATAGCACGCATGCGGCCCTCCGTATTAACCTTACGAAGTCTTACGTCAGTAATTTCCATTAGATATCACCACCTTTGTTGTGAAATTCTTGCTCGAACCAGTAATTCTATCCAGTTATTAGCTTTACACTGTAATACTTTCCACTCCGTACTTCACTTTCCTTTATTTTATCTTAAAAATTAATATTAACTTTGCCTATCGGCAAATCGACTATACTATCGCAAAAGCCTAGTTACATAAACATCCCCACAGAAACCCCGCAAAGCATTATAAATCTTACTTAGAGATGATTCCTTACTACTTAGCGTATATAGTGTCGGCCCACTGCCTGACATTACCACATTGCTAACGCCATAATCACGCATCTGATTCGCTAACCCCTCCACCTCCGGATATAAACTAAAGGTTAGCGGTTGCAAAACATTATATAACAAAGACAATATCGCATTTAGATCTTTGGCAGCAATTGCCTCAATCATCCGTCCCGTTTCTGGATGTTGAGCAATACTCCTATAATCCAACTTATTATATATTACCTTTGTAGATACACTAACAGCTGGCTTAGCCAAAAGTATCCACCCTGCCGGCATTGGCGAAAGTTGCTCGAGTAGCTCACCACGCCCACGTGCGACAGCCGTTTTACCGCTGACACAGAAAGGAACATCTGATCCAAGTCTGGCGCCATAACTTTCTAATTGCTCATTCGACAAGTTCAACTGCCATAGCCTATTTAAACCACGCAAGGTCGCCGCGGCATCACTACTGCCACCGCCAAGCCCCGCGGCAATTGGTATTTTTTTGTCTAAATAAATATGCATGCCCTTTTGAATTGCGAATTCATCTTGTAAAAGCTTAGCTGCCTTGTATATTATATTCCGTTCATCAGTTGGAATTATTGATGATGTTGTTTCGACAACAATTGCGCCATCTTCGCGCTCTTCAAATGAGATACGGTCGACTAGGTCAATCATCGTCATTATCATCTCGACCTCATGGAATCCATCGTCACGTTTATTTAACACATCAAGTGTTAAATTAATCTTTGCAGGAGCTTTCTCCCATATTTTCACTCTTCCCACCTGCTTCAATTTAGCGTCTATCTATACTGTCTTGGATACATTTTACCATTAAAAGACTGTTTTGGGAAACAAAAAAAATAGAACCATAAAAGTCCTATTTTTAAACACAATTACTATTAATCAAAACTTCCTCATCAGCAGTATAAACCGTTACCTCAACAGTAGATGTAAGTATATCAGCATAACTATAGGAGACTCTTTCAAAAGCATGATTTTCTTCATCCAACTTGATGATAAAAACCGAAGGATATGTCTCTTCCAGTACACCGACTCGCTCGATAATACGTTTGCGACCGGCATTTGCTTTAAGAACGATTTTCTCGCCAATGAAACGATCTAAATTTTCCTTAATTGTCCCTAATGAATCCTTTGGCTCCATCTGCCTACCTCCCTTACAGAGCCTAAATATAGCATAAAAAGCCGATTTTGTCAAACAAAACTATTATAATAGCAATCCTCATCATAGCTGTCAATAAGTTTCTGCAAAATAAATTAAAATCTATAATATTTGCTTAATTTCATTAGATAAAACAATAAATTCAGTTAAACTTAACGTTTCCGCTCGTCTAATACCATCAATCTTAGCAGCGTCAAGCGCTTGTATAATATCTTCGCGTGTTACCTGACCCGCAAGCTCCATCTGCAAATTATTATTGAGCGTCTTACGACGGTGCTTAAAACTTGCCCGCAGAACAGTAAAGAATAGCTTCTCATCAACTGGCTCCAATTCTCTTTCCGTACGAGGAAAAATCTGGACAACAGCTGAATCAACTTCAGGTTTCGGCAAGAAAACATGACGTGATACTTGAAAGGACGTCTCTACCTTAGCGTAGTAATTCACATAAACGGTCAGGCTGCCATACTCCTTCCCACCAGGCTTAGCACTCAAACGCTCGGCAACCTCTTTCTGAACCATGATTGTAATCGATTCTAATGCCAGCTCCTCGCTAAGCAACTTAATAATAATCGGGCTCGTAATATAGTATGGTAGGTTCGCAACCACCTTAATCTTCTTAAACTCACCTAATTCTTGCTCAATAATTCTTGCAAGAGCCACTTGCAAAATATCCTGATTATAAATTATCAGGCGCTCTTCCTCTGCAAACTTCCGCTCCAAAAGCGTTACTAACTCGCGATCAATCTCAACCGCTACCACGCGGCCAGCTCGCTCCACCAGTCTTTCCGTAAGCGCACCCAAACCTGGCCCAATCTCAACCACGCCAGTCTCACTGTCGAGCTCGGCAACCTGCACAATTTTGTCAAGGATGTTGGCATCGACCAAGAAATTTTGCCCAAGACTTTTTCGTGGCTTTAAGTTACTACTTCGAAGTAGTTCCTGAGCCCTATTAACATTGGCTGTATCATCTTTCATGATTGTTCAATCTCCTTTAGTGCCTTTATAAAACTCTCCTCGCTCACCTGAAATATGAGTAATCTTTTATATAATTGCTTACCATTGCAGTAGCCTATACCTAATTTAGTACACAGTTGTTCTCTTCTCACACGAGAACGAGCTTCACCAATTAGTCCAGCATCAACAAGCATTTCCCAGGAAATAATCTCATCTGACTCCTCGGTCCATTCAACCTTTGCCGCTGTTAATGCCTCACGAATCGTACGAGCCGATGCATTCTCAACCCCAATGTCATTTTTCCCCTTAGCCGCAGCCTGTGTAATAAAGGCATGCTTAACGCCAGGTACTTCGCTGCTAATCTGTTTTCGTAGTTTTTCACCAGCATAATCCGGATCAGTAAAAACTATCACACCACGCAACGCTTGCGCCTGACGTATCATTTCAATCGTTTCATCACTTAAAGCTGAACCGCGAGTCTCAATTGTCTCCGCACGCACAGCTCGCTTAATAGCAGCTGTATCATCGCGACCTTCAACAACGATAATCTCTTTAATTACACGTTCCTCTGCTTTCTTCTCTGTCGACACTTTACTCAGCTCAATTCTTCTCTATTCTTCGCTAAACTCAAGTCCGAATTTACGTAAAGCATTTTTTGCTGTAATTCTTCCGATCTCCGCCCCACTTAACCCACGCAACCTAGCAATCTCTTCAGCCACATAACTGACATAAGCCGGCTCATTGCGCTTTCCACGAAACGGTTCCGGCGTTAAGTAAGGACAATCCGTCTCAATCAGAATATTCTCCAGGGGTATGTTTTCCGCAACATGTTTCGGCATTTTGGCGTTTTTAAAAGTGATTGGTCCGCTAAATGAGATATCAAAACCTAGCTTAATCACCTCTAACGCCGACTCTAAACTACCTGAAAAGGAGTGCATAATGCCGCCAACCTCTGATGCCCCTTCCTCACGAAGAATATCTATTATATCTTTATGTGCATCACGATCATGAATAATAATCGGTAGCCCCACTCTTTTGGCTAACTTAATCTGCCGCCGAAAGACCTCCTGTTGCTTCTCCTTCGACGCTCGATCACGATAATAATCTAAACCAATCTCGCCAATCCCAACGACCTTTGGATTGTTAAGCGCCCCCTCTTCAATCCAGCCGTAATGCTTTTCCTCAATACGATGTGCCTCATTCGGATGCCAACCAATTACAGCAAAAATAAAATCGTGCTCCTCCGCAAGTTCAAGCGTTGATTTAATCGTGCGGTAATCGTAACCAACATTGATAATCGCCACTAACCCTGCCTTACGAGCATTCTCAATTACTTTTATTCGATCATTATCAAAATTTCGATCATCTAAATGCGCATGTGTATCGATTAACATGAACTTACTTCCCTTCCTGCTTTCCTAATGTTGCCTCATCAATTACTGCAAGCTCCGCTTCTAAATCTAAACGAGGGAAAAGAGCATCTTTTTTCTTTACAGTATTCCCCGGTTTGCTTACACCCCATTTATATAGCTGCTCCCAATTACTTTCTGTCTTATCAAGTCCGAATTGATCCCAAATTTTTGCTGGTGTTTCTGTCATGAACGGTTGAATTAATACTGAAATATAACGGATTCCTTCCGCTAAATTATAAATTACTGTCCCTAAACGCTCGCGGTCCTTCTCTTCGCGGGCTAAAATCCAAGGTGTTGTCTCATCAATATATTTGTTGAGACGGCTTACTAACTTCCAGATGTTCGTTAAAGCTTGGTTGAAAACCATCTGATCTAACGCTTCCTCGACTTTCTTTGTCGTATCAAGAGCCAATGTCACCAGCTCCTGATCAAGCTCTGTCACATCGCTAGGAACCGGCAACACTCCGTCGAAATATTTCTCAATCATCGCCGTCGTTCTACTTACTAGGTTACCTAGGTCATTTGCTAAATCAACATTTAAACGCTGAATAAACACCTCAGGCGTGAAAATTCCATCACTACCAAACGGTATCTCTCTAAGCAAAAAGTAGCGGATACTGTCGCTTCCATAGCGCTCGATTAGAAACTTCGGATCGATTACATTGCCTTTAGACTTGGACATTTTGCCATCAGGCATTAACAACCAGCCATGTCCATAAACTTGCTTAGGCAAAGGTAGCCCTAGAGCCATCAGTGTGATTGGCCAATAGATTGTGTGAAAACGCAGTATATCTTTACCAATCAGATGAACATCTGCCGGCCAATAACGATAAAATAACTCTTGCTCCTCTTCAGTATTGGCGCCGTAACCAAGCGCAGTAATATAGTTAGAGAGTGCATCAATCCATACATAAATAACATGGTCTGGATCACTCTTAATCGGAACTCCCCAGTCAAAAGTGCTCCGCGACACAGATAAATCATCAAGCCCCGGCTTCAAGAAGTTGTTAATCATCTCATTTTTGCGTGATTCAGGTTGAATAAACTCCGGATGCTCCTCAATATGTTTAATCAAACGATCCTGATATTTTGAAAGGCGGAAAAAATAACTCTTTTCTTTAATCAGTTGAACTCCACGACCGCAGTCCGGGCAGAGCAATGCACCTTTTTCATTATCCTCTACTTGGCGGAGTGTCCAAAATGCCTCATCAGGCTCACAATAATATCCCTCATAATCGTCTAAATAGATATCGCCATTCTCTTGCAATTTTTCAAAAATGCGCTGAACTCGCTTGATATGCTCCTCATCCGTTGTCCGGATAAAACCATCATAGGAAATATCGAGACGCTCCCAAAGATCCTTAATCCAGTCAACAATTGGGTCAATAAACTCCTTCGGTTGTAGCCCTTCCATCGCTGCACGCTTTTGTAATTTCTGGCCATGTTCATCCGTACCAGTTAGATAGAAAACATCGTAGCCGCGAATTCTTTTGTAACGAGCCATCACATCGGCAGCAATCGTCGTATATGCATTACCAATATGTAATTTGTTGCTTGGATAATAAATTGGCGTTGTAATGTAAAAAGTTTTCTGCTTGCTCATTTCTTTAACTCCTTTTTATATTAATGCTTTAATTATATAGTACTAGCAAGAAATCTCAATTAATTTTCTAACCCGGAATTAATTATGTATAAAATGTGAACGGAATAAAGTTTAATCCTTTGTCATTACTATTTATTTATTGACTATTTATGGTATGTTTGGTATTATGTGTCCACAGGTAATTGTCGTTATTTGTATATATTGAGCGACAAAAGAAGTAAAAAGGAGGTACTGTAATGTTAAAATCAACTGGTATTGTGCGCAAAGTAGACGAGTTAGGCAGAATTGTAATCCCAATCGAGTTAAGAAGAACGCTTGATATTGGCGAAAAAGATGCACTAGAAATTTACGTCGATAGCGAACGCATTATTCTTAAAAAATATCAACCTGCTTGCATCTTCTGCGGAAATGCAGAACGCACTACCTATTACAAGGATAAAATCATCTGCAGAGATTGCATTGAAATCCTTCCAAAAATCTAGCAACAACGATTTCTTTAGAGCTAATTAGGCTTCATTGGACTTTATGGCGAACCACTTCGTAGACCAATGGAGCTTTTTTATATGATTCGTTCCTATTTATGATAGTCGTTATAAACTTGATTTTTCGCCAAATCTCGCTCCAGAGCGACCTGCTTAATCGCATCCTTCGACGTTAAACCAGCTCGTACATAATGATCAACATGTTCGTTCAATGTTAACTCGTGCCACCAGGCACTCTCAGCTGCAGAAGCTTCAATCGCAGCAAGTATCTCCTTACTAGCGCCCTCAACAACTATCATAATCTCTCCTCGCGGCTCGTACTCCTTGAAATGTTCAGCGATTTCCGATAAATGCCCGCGCAAAAACTCTTCATGGAGCTTGCTTAACTCACGCACCAATACCGCCTCGCGATCACCCAGCATCTCCAATATTATTGTTAGTGTGCGTTTAATTCTGTGCGGTGCTTCATAAAAAATTAGTGTCCCGCGGTATCCACGCAACTCGCTCAACTCCGCATTGATCTCCTTCTTCTCACGCGGTAAAAACCCAACAAAAGTAAAACGATCTGTAGCCAGGCCAGATGCGATTAACCCATTGATTGCGGCGTTTGCCCCAGGAATCGGCACAACCGCTATATCCGTGGCTATCGCACGTGTCACCAGCTCGTAGCCGGGATCAGAAATTGCCGGCGTACCTGCGTCACTAACTAGAGCGATACTTTTACCGCTAGCTAACTCAGATAGCAAGCTTTCTGCGCTTATTAACTCATTATGCTGGTAATAGCTGATTAGTGGCTTAGAAATCTCATAATGATTAAGTAGCTTAATCGTCTGCCGCGTATCCTCACAAGCAACGATATCAACCTCGCGTAACACTTCCAACGCACGCAATGTTATATCTTTTAAATTGCCAATCGGCGTCGCAACTAAGTAAAGTGTTCCTCCGGCGCCTTTATAGCTTTTCTGAATTTTCATCGCTTACTCACCCCTAACCAACTCTTCCTTCTCAATGCGTGTCAATCGTTTAATCGCTATCTCTCGCT
>CAZMPM010000014.1:0-30504 GCA_964568525.1 uncultured Caryophanales bacterium | reverse complement strand
ATCAGAATTTGTATATCCTGACTTAATTCCGATAGCTTTAACTACTACCGTTTTGCCATTTGTATCATTTGCTTTTACTTTAAATGGTTCTGTATATTTTGTTGACCCTGATGTTGCTGTTGGATCACTTGCATCCAAAGTGTAATAAATATCTGCACCAGTAGTTTCTGTTGCCAGTGTTACGGTAACTTCAGCACCATTGGCAACACCACTAACATCAGTAGGGTCAGTTGTTATACTAATAGCACTTACTGTCGGCGTTACAGGCGGATCTACCGGTGGCGCTGGAGGTGCTGGTGGTGCTGGAGGTATCGCTCCTTCAGTAGTAGAACCTGCCTCTACTTCTTTACCACCAACAGTTACTCCAGAAGTTCCAGCTCCTGCAGTAACTTTTGTATTAGGTGTGTCAACTTTAATATCATCGGCATTAGCAACTACGCTGTTAACCTTGCCCTCGCCTTTGATTTCAGTACCTTGTCCATGAGCTTCAACCTTATCTACAGTACCTTTCTCGCCAACTTCAATTACTGTTTCTGTAGCATTTGTAGTTGTTGCGATGTTATCAACCTTACCTAACACTTCTATTTTGCCTTGGCTAGCATCTAATGTTACTTTTTGTACTGTTGAGCCAGCGCCCACAACTAAGTTAGCGTTAGCACCGGAAACATTGATATTCTCAATAGTCGCATTTTTAGCTGATAGTACTACGCCTTCAGCTACTACCGTTACTGTTGCAAACTTTCCTTCTACAATAATGTCATCTTTACCATCTGCGATAACTTCTCCAATTTGTGTGCCATCTTCAGCAAGGACTCTTACTACTCCGTCTACTCTTGCTATGATGATGTTTGGAATGTTCGAGTTACCTGTGATGACGATGGAGTGTTCTCCTCCACCACGGATAATGGTTCTTCCCTTAACGACAACATCTTCTAAAGTAACCCTACCATCGCCAACACCGTCGCCAATGATTAGATCACCATTAATGGTAGAGCCCTTTAGTGTTACGTTTGGTACATTGATAATTACGTTACCAGTATAATTGTCTGTATAAGTTCCGGCTTCGGTAATGTAGTTCTCGATAATATTTTTCATTATTTGCGCAAATTCAGCACGAGTGATGTATCCTGTAGGGTTAAGTTTGCCAGCTGATCCACTAACATAGCCAGCATTAACTAGTGCGGCAACCTCGCCCTTTGCCCAACTCGCTATTTTATTTGCGTCAGTAAAACTTTTATCCATTGTTGCTGCAGGCGCTAACTTTATTGCCCTCGCAATAATTACAAAAGCTTCCTGTCTAGTAATCTGCTGTGTCGGTTTCATTAAGCCATTGCTACCTTGCATAATCAGCATCTGATTTGCTTTAGCAATGTATGGCGCATACCATTGTTTAGCACCAACATCTTTGAAAGCAGAAATATCGGCTTCTTGATAGGCATTAAACGCGCGAGCGATTATTGCCGCCATCTCAGCTCTTGTCAGATTACCTTTCGGATTTAGTTTGCCATTGGCACCTTGCAGTAAACCATTATCTACCGCATGCTGCAATGCTGCAGTCGACCAGTCCTTCGGCATGTCAGAAAAGCCTCTTGACTCCGATGTGTCAGCAGTTGCCAAAACACCGATTGGTGTCATACCAACCAGCATAACTAAGGCAACAACGATGATTAAGATCTTTTTAAGTCTCAATTTACATCTCTCCTTTTATATATTATTTTGTGAATTGACTTATTGTCTTAAAAGCTATGTATACTGCGTATTTCATCATGTATTTCTGCATCTGTGATGGAACTAAAAAAAATATATACATCTCTAATGTAACATTTAACGTGGAAGTAAAATTGTAAAGATTGAAAATTATCCTAATAATAGCGAATATTTATAATATTACTATAATAGGGAAGTGTGGATGTAACAAAAAAGAAGGTAGTCGGTAACTACCTTCTTTTGGTTCACAGCGCTAAGCGCTAGCATAATTAAGTGTCCTTGCGCAGAATTGCTAAATATTCCTCATAGGCAAAAACTCGATTTCTCTTCGTTTCATCCGTCTGCTTCAAAATGCCAAGGTCAACAAGCTTTTCTACCGCTTTTGCCACAGTATTGTAAACAACGTCAAGGTCTTCGCTAGTTTTAGAAATCTCGATAATCGGGCTCGCTTCCAAGTAAGTAAGAAGCTTAACTAAATTCTCAGAAGCTCGTCCGTCTTCAGTTATTTTGTTCAAATTCCGCTTATGAAGCTCACTTAGTTGCTCGATAGTCACGCTAGCATCCTCAGCCGATTCAATTACCCCGCGTAGGAAAAATTTAATCCACTGCTCATAGTCACCTTTTGTTCGCACCTCAGTTAAGCGCTCATAATACTCAATGCGATTGCGTTTGAGAAAATAAGAAATATACAGCGTCTCATGGGTCAGAATGCGCTGCTCTAGCAAAAACAAATTCACCATCAATCTACCAATCCGCCCGTTCCCATCGAGAAACGGATGGATAGTTTCAAACTGATAATGAATAAGAGCAATCTTAACGAAAGGGTCGATCGCGTCCTCTTCGTTGATAAATATTTCTAAATCAGACATAGCTGATTCATATCCTCCATATTTGGCGGTATATAACGTGCGTTGCGCAATGTGCTCCCACTTGGACCTAGCCAGTTCTGGTTTTGTTTAAATTCACCGGCCTCTCGTTCATCGCCACGTGTCCCATCCATTAAAATTCTGTAAGTCTCTTTGATTAGTCGATTGCAGAGAGGTAACTCCTTAAGCCGTTCTCGTGCATACTGGGTCGCTTTTATATAATTGACAACATCGGCAACATGCTGATTAGCATTGCTCTCAACCTTTGGATCGAGAATATCATCCATCGTCGCCTGTGTTCCCTCAATCTGAGATGAAAGTAAAGCCTCTTTGCGGACATACATCCATCAATATTAAGTCAACTTGATGCTTCATACAATAAGTTTCAGCTATGCCAGCGCTTGCAATTGAGCCAACAAGTTCATACCTCTCATTTTTTTCGACAAAAGTTTCCAACAATTTCTGTGCCATGGGGTCATCCTCAACTATCAAAACTTTGATCATACCCGCTCATCACCTCAATCCCCTCTATTTTTGGTTTTGGCAATTTTAACATCAGTTTAAACTTATTATCTGTTTCAATCGCCATAAACCCACCACGTTTTTCGACGCTCTCCCTAATACTGGTTAGACCGCCACCCTCTTTTATAGTGGTCTTTGGAAATCGACCATTATTCACTATTTCAATATATAGCTCCGACTCTGTTTCACTTATTATTAAATCTGATTCAGTTGCAGAGCCATAGCGAGCCGCATTATTGAGCGCCTCAATCGTTGCCATAATAACAATCTCTCGGACTATTCTATTCTCTGGAATATATCCTGTCAATTTGAGCGTAATTCCGATATCAGCTGCAGATTCTCGTAATTCTTCAAATTCATTCTTCTCTAAAAGACTTGAGCCACTGAGAAGGACGGCAATATACTGTTCCCACAAACTCAATACAATTTCTTCTTCGCCCGCAACATGTTTTTCGGACAGCGCTTTGCGTGTAGCTAATAAAACATGACCGAGCTCCTTGTGAATCTGCATTTTTATCGCTAATCGCTCTTCACGTGTTTTTATCAGTGCTAAGTTGCTACTATATAGACGCAAGCGACTGTTCATTCTAGTAAATCGCGAGTTGCTTTCACTCAATTTAGTACTAAGTGTTGCCAGCTCCGTAATATTAATCGCTGTCATCTGAATCCTTTCTTTCTTATCAATGTTTAACAACTTTCGAGAAAAAGACCACGTTTCGCCCTTCTCTAGTTGATAAATTGTTGAATTACTTGCGGTAATCAATTCCCAGAGGGACTCAGCATTCTGCAACTCATGACCCGTTATTTCAAAGTATAACCTATTCATTTGCCTGTTGGCGAGGAGAATCATTCCATTCTTCTTCGAAAACAGGACCCCCATCGGAAGATTGTCGATACTTTCTTTTATTGAAGTCTTAGTAATTGAATTCCGCTCAAATTCACTCTCTCCTTGTATAATAGAGCTCCTGTAATTATTGCTATCACTACGAAGATGCTTAAATACAACGGCAATAAATTTAGATTCTGTTCCAACGAGTTAAGACTCGCTAACGCCACAAGAATATGCAAAAAAGCAATTAAGTCAACTGAATAATGTCTAGTCTGCGTAAAAGTCAAAATTAGCAGATAGAAGTTAAAGACGGATAAGAATAGAAACAACGCGGCGGTTAAACTCATAAGCTTTCACCAACTCTCGGCAGTTCTATTTCATACATAATACTGCCCTGTTCATCGCAGTCTGCACCAATCGCAATCTTACCACCAGCGCTAGTTAGCTGCTCTATATATTGCAAATTCACAGCCTTATCAAGTTCTATTCGGGCGTCATCCTTGATTGTTCCTAGCCGGATTTTTACTCTTAAACTTCCATTTGCAATCTGCAAATTTATAAATAGAGAGTTAATTGAATTCATGTGCATTTCAATTATCCCTTCGAACAAGGCATAACTTAGTAACAGATTATCAGCAAAAACTCGGCCAGTGCAGTTAGATATAAGCGCCGCATCAATTTTGCCTATTGCAAGTACTTCGAGCGATTCCTGCAGAGAATACTCTAATTCTTTGGACTCTAAATATTGACTATCTTCTCGTAATATAAGGAGATTACTCATGCGTTTAATGTATGTTCCAAGAACAAGAATCTCAAATAGATTACTTTTCATATTAATAATGTTGTTTAGCCGCTCTAATTGAGGTGCAACTGTTAGTGTGATTGTGTCGAATAACCGCGCTTTTTCGTCAATTTTGATTGTTCTTTCACGTAATTCTAATTCAGCATTGAGCAAATTATTTTCTTCAGTCAGTCTATCGTTTATCTCCTCTAACTCTTTGATCAGAGAGTTAATTTCAGTTACATCTTCTTGCCAGATAATCGTTCCTCCAGAAATCGAAAAAGCCGAAGTACGCAAATTATTACTTGTTGGTAACGGTACACTGCTAGTCTGACAGCAGACCTCTAAATCTCGATTATAAATTATCGCTCGTAAATCGGAATTAAGAAACATCAAATCATAATTATCATTAGAGCGTATAAATCCACTCCGAATGAGACTCTCATAAATTGACATTAAACACAAACAGAACACGACCGTCATATCGCCAGCAAAACCCCTGATAAAAGGAACTTTTAACACATATAAAACGCCATACAATAGTCCGATCAAATAGGGGATAAAAGGAAGGAAAATAATCTTCTTACTATCGGGAACACGGCTTTTTATTACAGTTATTACAATTGAAATAAGTATTGGCAGTGTCATAAAAAGAAATACCGGCCAATAGAGAATTCCGTACTGATAATCACCACTCGACCAAACCACTCCCTCAGGGAATTGAAATACTAATTGATGAATATCGTTGGTTAAAACAACTAGAATTAACGCAACAATAGGTATGTATAATATCATTGTCCATTTCGGCAATGTATGGTCTTCGCTTCTACCAAGGGATAAGGAGACAAAAACAATTAATAGCGGGATTAATAGCATCGGAATGTAGAAGGAATACCAAAGCCAGCGTTGTAAATCAAGCAAACCGTCTGCAAAAATATATTTTATTGTACAAGCGAGGAATTAGAAAACCATCAACGCCATTATAGTCATGAGGAATTTCAATGTCTGCTTCTGAATAATTCGACGGTTAATTGATACTCCCCACAGCACAAATAATCCAAGATAAATAAATGCATAAATAATCCCGTAGTTTATATAATCAAACACGGGTAGATTATGCACAATCGGTAGGCGTAAGGTCATTGTAAATAGGATTAGAATAGCGATACTTACAACTCTAATCATCATTTCCTTCCTGTACCGTCAGACCCCTCTGTTACTTACACTATTGACATTTGGCTTTACACAAATAATGTTTCATCATTATGTCAAGCTCTTCACACACGTCCTCAACCAACTCCGCTGGTTCAAGTACCTCGACATAACGCCCCATACTTAAAATCCACGATTTAATCTCTGTATAGCCACGCAAACTGGCTGTAAAGATAATCGTTTCCTTGTCGATCCACTTGATATTCTGATTTTCTGCCCAGATTTTTTCGCTAACAACTGTTGAGAACGGATGGCTAATCTTCAACTTGATAGCAATTGCATCATCTTTAAAATTACCGATTGTATTCGCATAGTATTTGCCTAGTTTAAAATGAGGAAGCTGCTCAAAATGCTCCTCAAGCGTTTCTAATTTAACAATCCGGACCATCTTAAAATCAAGTACTTCCTTGCGAGTCTCGCAGTATCCAATCATATATAAATCATTTTTGTATGTATAAACACTGTATGGATGAACAATGCGCTCTTGTTTACCGGAAGTTAACGAATCATACTCCATAAATGTTTTACGTTTAGTAATAATTGCGTAGTTTATTGCATAGAAACGCTTAGTAATTTCGTGATCCGCAAAATTCGCCTTTTGCGAAATGGTATAGTATTTAGTCAAGTTGATATCGTAATTATGCTTCTTATATTTCGCAGATATCTTATCATAAATGGCATTATAATCTTTAGCATACAAATTACCGTCAAATATAAGTTGTTCCTTAACCATATTGAGTACTGCCAGCTCATTTTGTGTTAAATCAACTGCGCACAGGTAGGGAGTTACAAGTTCATAACCACCATATCTTCCGCTTATGTACTTAACAAAAATACCGCCCATTTCCAAATCATTGCGATAAGTCCGCACTTGACGCTCACTTACCTCTAATTCTTGCGCTATTTCACTTGCTTTCATTCTGCCGCGACTTTGAAGTAGTGTAATCATTTTAACCATGTTGCCGCGTTTGCTCACACTCTTCACATCCATTCTGATAGTATATTATTAAATTATATCACAGTTTATGGAAGCATTAGCGTTAGATTGTAAACAAAAGGGAGATAGTTTATAGCATGTCCTTTGACAACGGTTATTGGGCAACCACTGGCATAATCATTGAAGCAGTGCGTTCCCAAATAAATTCCGTCGTTTTAATCTGTTTATTAAGCGCGTTGTCATATATTTCTAGGACTAATTGTTGTAACATATTTCGCTCGTTAACTATTAAATTAAGCTCGTAACTGTAGCTGTTTTGTGCGGTATCAAGCGGAACACCGGTGGCATCGAAAATCCCAACAGAGTTACCGTACCACTGCATACGACCGGTATTGTCAAGATAAACCCATTGCTCAACATTCTGATAGTAACCATCATTCGCTATTGTATCTTCCCCAACAATGGCGACAAAGCCGCGCTTATTATTTTGAGACCACTGATTATAGATAAAATTGAAATCGCCATACAACCAGAGATCTGCCGAATCATCTATTCCACTCTCGCTATTACGTTCACTGAGTTTAGTTAAATCGAGCGAAATCTTGCGACTGAATTTATCACCGCTCTCCTTATTTTCAAAATAGAATAAAAAGGTTAAAAGCTCTAGTCGTTCAGGGTTCGCAAAAACCTCGGCAAAGAGTAAGTAGTTAGATAAATCATCTAATCTGATAATCCATGTTGCATTTGTTGAGAGATTCTTGACCTGTAGACTGATCTGTTCATCGACACCAGTTTCAACAAAAGACCAGTCTGCACCGGCGTTGTGGTAATTAAAAGCAGCATCCTCCCAATCAAGCTTCCGAGCCTGACGTTCAATCTGATAGCCATCTCTCAGTAGTTCGATTGCTAACTCCGCTTCCTTTGTATTCATAATATCCGCTGTATCTGGCATGAATAAAGAGAATTCCAGCTCATCAGTTGCCAGGCGCGTAATCCGAAGTTGATAGCCAGCTATCTCCTCATTTACATAATGAATTGATGCGAGATACTCATTATCCTGACTGTATCCATAAATATATGTCAAATTATTGACTTTAACCTGCTCAATAAAATTCGCGTTAGTTAGTACCTGTGCTAGTGTTGGCATATTATCGCGGTTATACAGCGAATCAGTATCATAAGGATTAGAATCTTCTTTGCGATTCCAACTATGTTCTGGATTAGATTCACCTGTAAATTGGATAATCAAAACAATTAATAACGCTAGCAATACCAGAATGACAATTGCTATTATTAGATATCGCAACCAGTTCACAGGTAAACACCTCCACGCAGGATATTCTATATTACATACATTCTATACCAAACATTTATCATCGCCAACTAAAACCCGAAAAATATAAAATTCGCTTGACACCAGTAAAACAAAGCCTTATCATATATAAAGTGATTATCGGACAAGCTTTACAGATGTGAGCACCCTCACTCTGCCTGTTACCTATTAGAGCGGCTGATTTATTCTAATAGCGGCCAACAATATTGGCTAAACGACACGGACGAGCACATCTACCAACCGATACTATTTTATATTAATGAGAGGGGTTTTACCACATGTCACGTTATACTGGACCTAAACACAAACTTGCTCGTCGAGTTGGCGTCTCCCTTGATGGAACTGGTAAGGATATGAAACGTCCTTTTCCTCCTGGACAACACGGACAGAGTCAACGCCGCAAAGTTAGCGAGTACGGTCTTCAATTAAATGAAAAACAAAAACTACGCCATATGTACGGTCTAAGTGAAAAGCAGTTCGTCAATCTTTTTGTAAAAGCATCAAAAATGCATGGTGTTTCTGGTGAGAACTTTATGATTCTTTTGGAAAGCCGCTTAGATAACCTTACTTATCGCCTTGGTTTCTCAACTACGCGTCAAGGAGCAAGACAACTTGTTAATCACGGTCACATCCTTGTAAATGATAGCAAAGTGGATATCCCATCCTATATTTGTAAACCTGGTGATGTTATCGCGTTAAGAGACAAAAGCAAAAAACTTGATATTGTTAAGGAATCTTTAGAAAATCGTAGCTACCTACCAGAATTTCTTACTTATGATGTCAAAAAGTTTGCAGGTACTTACAAAAGATTGCCTGAACGCGCTGAACTTCCGCAAGAAGTTAACGAAAAATTAGTTGTTGAGTTCTACTCAAGATAATCGTTACACAATATAAAAATAAAAGCATCCAATTACCTTGGATGCTTTTTTATTATCTGAGTTTGATTTCAGCGAATTTACGTTTCCCAACCTGGACGATCATGCCATCTTTCACTTTAATGTTGGCATCAACATCACTTTGTTTCGCTTCGTTAATTTTCACCGCTCCTTGCTCGATCATCCGACGCGCTTCGCCGTTCGATGAGACAAGTCTTAAGACAACTAGCAACTTAACAATCCAGATCTCTCCTGCATCAAGTTCTTTAGTGTCCAGTTCGACCACCTCAATATCATCTGGCAGTGCTCCCTGCTGAAAAACTGTGCGGAAATGCTCTTCTGCGGCAATCGCAGCCTTTTCGCCATGGTACATTCGCACTAGCGTATAGGCCATCTTCATTTTGGCATCGCGCGGGTGATACTTACCACTCTCTAAACCAGCAATAATCTTATTTATCTCATCGTGCGGTAAATCGGTCACTAACTGATAATATTTAACCATTAGCTCATCAGGAATCGACATTGCTTTGCCATAAATTTGATTCGGCTTTTCATCGATGCCGATGTAATTATTGAGGCTTTTGCTCATCTTTTGAACGCCATCAAGTCCCTCAATAAGTGGAAGCATCAGAATCGCCTGTTGCTCTTGTCCAAATTCTTTTTGTAAATTGCGTCCCATCAATAAGTTAAATTTCTGATCAGTGCCACCAATCTCAATATCGGTATGTAATGCGACCGAGTCGTAACCCTGCATCAATGGATAGAAAAATTCGTGAACACTAATTGGTTCCTGTGCATTGTATCTCTTTTCAAAATCATCACGCTCCAGCATCCGCGCAACTGTGATCGTTGATGCGAGATAGATAATCTCACTAAAATTTAACGGCGCCAACCATTCACTATTATAGAAAACCTCTGTTTTTTTATAGTCAAGCACCTTGAATAACTGATCAACGTAAGTCTGTGCATTAGCTTT
Organism: uncultured Caryophanales bacterium; assembly: GCA_964568525.1. Classification (GTDB taxonomy): domain Bacteria; phylum Bacillota; class Bacilli; order Tepidibacillales; family Tepidibacillaceae; genus CAYZPB01. Next base: position 20,466 of record CAZMPM010000014.1, on the reverse strand, counting down.
AACTTGCTCAGGAGTCAACTGTTTGCGTGTCTCGGATTTACCGGATGGGTCGCCAACTTGCCCTGTAAAATCGCCAATTACTAACTGCACAATATGTCCTAATTGTTGAAACTGTTTCAACTTTTGCAATGGCACTGTATGACCAATATGAATATCCGGAGCCGATGGATCAAGTCCCAGCTTCACTTTCAATGGCTTCCCGGTAACGATTGAACGGGCAAGTTTAAACTTAAACTCATCCTCAGGTATAATTTCTACTGTGCCGCGGCTAAGAATCTCCCATTGTTTATTAAATTCCTGTTGTTGTGTGGCATTTAATTTAAGACTGTCAACCATCAAATTCCCTCCAAATAGTTCATAAATCGTTAATTAGAATGTCTAATTTTAACCATAAGCACAAGCAAAAGTCAATATTGCGCCAGTTTCATTGTGGCATTCTTAGCGCGTATAAATTATAATGAATTCTAGAATATTTGTTATTCTGTTAAAAATGATATAATAGCCAATATACAATAGCCACTTAGGAGGGTAACTAATGGCACTGCCAAACAAGTCGCAAAAAACTAAAAAAGAAAAGAACGAAGGATCAATCGTCAAAACCTTACGCAAATACTTTCGCAAAATTATTTTAGCGGCTGTAATTGTTGTAGTTTTAGCGATTGGAGTACTAACCGGCTTAGTAATGTCCTATATTGAGGATGAACCGGTGCGTTCGGCAACAGAGATTTCCGATCGTATTTCTACTGATAGCCTTACTGGTTTCGCTTACTACTCAAGTCGCGATGAGAATGGCAGTAACGAACTGATTGGGCCACTGCGTGCTGATGAAGATCGACGTTTGATCACTTATGAAGAGATGCCTAAATACTATGTAGATGCAGTTATTGCAATTGAAGATGATACTTTCTGGAAACACAAAGGCGTTAGTCTATCAGCAACTGCTCGCGCTTTCTTTCAGAGAGCCTTTAATATGCCCGTACAAACTGGCGGCAGCACAATTACTCAGCAGCTCGCTAAAAACACTTTTCTAAGTTCTGTAAAGTCGAACGAACGAAAAACGCGAGAAATTTTCCTCGCTCTGCGGATCGAACGCATTATGGAGAAGGAAGATATTTTTGCGGCTTATGCAAACAAAATCTACTATGGAAAAGCAGCTAATTTAAATAATGTTTACGGAATCCAAGCAGCTGCTCAAGGTTACTTTAACCGGGAAGTTGGTGAAATTAACATTGCACAAGCAGCCTATCTTGCGGGTATTCCGAACCGACCTACTGAGTTTTCTGCTTTTACCAATGAAGGTTTCAACGAAGCTGGTTACTTAAAAGCTAAAGCTAGACAAGAACTTGTTCTTTCAAGAATGTTGAAAGAAAGATACATTACAAAGGATGAATACAATGAAGCGATGGCATTTGATATCGCTGAGTCTTTCGATTATTCGCTCGCAGAAAGTAAACCGATTGTAGAGACTCCATATTTAATTACTGAGGCTGAATTACGTGCAGCTGAAGTGATGCTTAAAAAAGATGGAATAACTCGCGCAACACCTGATTATAATGTTCTTCTGGGCCAAATGGTCTTCGAATTACAAAGTGGCGGTTATCATATTTATACAACGATCGATAAACCACTTTATGATGCGATGAAAGATGTTGTTGCGAATCCAGCTAACTTCAATAAACCAATTAGTTACGACTTTAAACAGAGAGATGGTTCCATCCTAAGAATTGAGAATGCAATTGAGCAAGTTGGAGCTACGTTAATTGAAAATAAAACTGGCGCAATCTTAAGTTTTGTTGGCGGACGTGATTTTTCAGTCTCACAAGTTAACCATTCTAATTTCCGTTCCACTAGCAAAAGACAGACCGGTTCAGCAATCAAGCCAATCCTACAGTATGGACCAGCACTTGAGCTTGGACTGATACAGCCGGCAACACCAATTGATGACATTCCACTGAACTATGATGATAACTGGGAACCAGCTAACTGGAACTTAAGATATAACGGGTTAATAACAGCACGTCAAGCTTTGAACCAGTCGTATAATATTCCTGCAGTAAAAGTTTACGACGCAGTTGGTTGGGAACAAGGCTACAAATACTACTCAGCGATGGGTCTAAAAGCAAGTCAGACCTACTTCAAAGATGCTGAACTATCGGCGGCTCTTGGTGTAGTTGAAAGTTCACCTGAAGAGATGGCTGGCGCTTTCTCAACTTTTGCTAACGGCGGAATCTATCTTGAACCATATATGATTGAAAAAATTGTGAACCGTCATGGTGAGGTTGTTTACCAGCAGGTACAGACGCCTACACTAGTTTTCAGCGAACAAACTGCATATCTAATGACAGATATGCTTAGAACAGTTATCTCTAACGGAACCGGCGGCGGAGTGCGTAATCACGTACCGTCCAACGTTGATATTGCCGGTAAAACTGGAACCACTAACGACAATAAAGACACTTGGTTCGTTGGCTACTCCCCAACAGTTACACTTGGAGTCTGGGTTGGCTACTCTTACCCCACTACACTACCTGATTTTGGTCGAATCGGCCCGCAAACTTGGGGGCGTTTATTTGCACAAGTTCTTAAGACCGATCCTATACTTGCGCCAAGTGATGCTAAATTTAAAGTACCAAGTGATATTGTGTCAATGACAGTTTCCAGTACTTCAGGCTTATTGCCTTCCGAGTTGTCAATAGAGAGCGGTTATCTTACAACTGATATATTTAATAAAAAATATATTCCGACTGAAGTTGATGACTCGCTCGTATATGCACGTGTAGTTTACTATGATGGCAAACGCTATTATGCTAAAGCAGAGACACCAAATGATATGGTTCAGACCGGAATATTCTTCAAACGTGAAGAGTATGAATTACCAGACCCTACTAATCCTGATTGGAGCGGCAATAAAGGTTACCCAGTCGATTTTGACCGTGAGTTACCACACTATCCAGATCCAAGACAGATTACGTATCTGACACCAGAGCAACCTTCCGGTCTAAGTATTAAGGATGTGGACCATAAAAATAATGTCTCTTGGGACAAGATTGCAAATCCGAATATTGTCGGCTATCGTATTTATAAATACACTGATGCGCTCGGCTTCGGAGGTGGCAGCTTTAGACAAGTTGGTACAGTTCTGCAAAAAGACTTAACTCCTGAACGAATGTCATTTGAAGATGGAGCTGGCGGTAGAGCACTCTATTATGTAATAGCTGTTGATGTTGGCGGTGCAGAGTCAATGCGTTCGAAGATTATTGGAAATATGCCAAATCCTTTTGGCGATGATGCCGATAACACCAGTGGTATATAAATAATTAGTATTTATAGTTATAAAAGATAAAGGTGGGAGCGAGTGCTCCCACCTTTTAATTCTACTAATATTTTAAATAAATTTGCCTTCACGCAGGCTTGCCAACAATAGACGGAACTGTTCATGATTAAGCTGCTGGCTGGCATCTGAAAGTGCGACCTCTGGATCGGGATGGAACTCGACCATGATGCCGTCTGCGCCTGCGGCAAGAGCCGCTTTTGCAGTTGGAATCGCAATATCCTTGCGACCAGAAGAGTGGCTGATATCAACTAAAACTGGCAAATGAGTCTCCTGCTTAAGGATTGGTACCGCTAAAATATCTAGCGTATTCCGCGTCCAACGCTCGTAAGTACGGATCCCGCGTTCAATCAGCATTACCTGAGAATTGCCCTTGGAAACAATGTATTCAGCTGCAAAAATCAGTTCCTCAATCGTTGCAGCAATCCCACGTTTAAGTAGAATCGGTGTTTTGACCTGTCCAGCTGCCTTTAATAAATCGTAGTTCTGCATATTGCGCGCACCGATTTGAATTACATCCACATACTCTGAAGCCTTTTCCATATCGTTAGAACTTACAATTTCACTGACGACCTTCAAATTGTATTTGTCGGTCACTCGGCGAAGAATTTTAAGCCCCTCCAGACCCAGCCCTTGGAAATCATAAGGCGAGGTTCGCGGTTTAAAAGCACCAGCGCGGATAAAAGCTAAACCCTGTGCAACCAGTTCCTGCGCAACTATCTCAATCTGCTCTTCACTTTCCACCGAGCAAGGACCAGCAATTACGACAGGCTTAGCGCCACCAATTAATTGGCCACCGACATTAATAACCGTATTTTCTGAATGTCGTTCACGACTAACCAGGAGGTTTCTACTATTATCCTCCTGTTGCAGGCTGAGCGATGCCTTAAAAATCTGCTTAAATAAATAGCTCACCGTCTTATCGTCAAATGGCCCTTCATTCTCCTCGATCAACCGGTTCAACATCGCCCGCTCACGCATCGGATCAAACTTCGGTTGTCCTTGCTTCAATTTAACACTTGCTATTTCTTGAACTAACTCTCCACGCCAATTAATTAATCGCAGTAATTCGAAGTTTACCTCATCAACCTCTCGTCGTAGCTTTTCTAAATTTTTCTCATCCATCGCCTTCACCTTCTTTTCCATAGATTAAAACTGATTATACCCCCTTTTAGTGAAAATGCATAGAAAAATGTCTTTTCTAAAGAAAGTATATTATAATCATTCTTAGGTTAATTTTTCTAATCTGCACAAAACTTCCCGATTGGAGCCCCAGCTATGTACGCAAAATCGAGCACAAATCCATACAATATCGCATTTACCGTTCAACGAATCGGTCACGATTACCTATTTGTAATTAGCGGCGGCGAGCTTGATGGCGGACCGCATATTGGCGCGGTAGCGGTTGCATATAGGGACAAGGGGGAGCTTAAGGCGGACACGATGGGGCTACCTGGTCATAAAGAAAGCGAATTAACTCGAGAATCAGCCCTGCTTGCTGCAACTAAACTTGAAACAACCTGTACTGTCATCTGTGGAATTCACATTGACCAGGCAACCAATGAACAAATCAGCGAAATCGTTGAGTATGTTCGCAGCTGTTTTTATAACTTACTAGAGGTGTAAAATGCGTAATTTCGCAACATTAAAAGAATTCTTCATAAAACATAAATGGACTTACATACTAGGAATTTTCTGGCTGATTTCTGTCGATCTTCTCCAATTATTAGTACCAAAAATTTTAGGCGCCTACACAGATGAATTAAGTGCAGGTGCTTTTGAGGCTAAACGGCTACTTCTCTATTCATTAGTAATAGCCGGCTTAGCTATTTTTATGTTTATTTTCCGCTATCTCTGGCGGATTTACATAATGGGTGCGGCGCGGCTGTTGGAGTTTAAGCTGCGTAATAAGCTCTATTCGCATTTGCAAAAAATGTCGACAAACTATTTTAATAACAAAAAAACTGGCGACCTAATGGCTCATGCAACTAACGATATCAACGCTGTGCGGATGGCTGCAGGCCCAGGTATTATTATGATTGTTGACGCAATCGTGATAATTGCGATTGCTGTTGTGCTGATGGCACAGACGATTTCGTTTAAACTGACACTGGTAGCGCTAATTCCCCTGCCTTTCATAACATTTGCCACATATAAATTCGGTTCAATGATGCATGTCCGTTCGCGTTTAATTCAAGAATCCTTCTCTCGCGTCTCTGAACGTGTACAAGAGAACCTTTCTGGCATGCGCGTGATTAAATCCTTTGTACAAGAACGAGAAGAGATTAATAAATTCGAAGATGCTAATCAGGACTATGTTAACAAAAATATGGATTTCGAGCGCGTGCATGTGCTGTTTCATTCGCTGGTCGTCTTTCTTGCAGGGTTGAGTTTGCTCATCGTTTTATTTTACGGCGGTATGCTGGTAATTAATCGCGAAATCACACTTGGTGATTTTGTGGCGTTTAACAGCTATGTTGCTTTATTAACCTGGCCAATGATGGCAATTGGACGTGTTGTGAATATTCTACAACGTGGCGCTGCTTCAATGGGTCGGTTGAATGAGATTTTTGAAACTGAACCGGAAATCTACGATTACCCTAAGTTAATGAATGAGGGTATAACAGAGATTAAGGGCGAAATTATTGTTAAGGATTTAAGCTTCACTTATCCTGGCACCTCGATAGAGGTCTTAAACAACATTAATATTAATCTGCCACAAGGTAATACGCTTGCAATTATCGGCAAAACTGGTTCCGGCAAAACGACGCTGACTAACCTGCTACTGCGACTTTACAATAACGAGCAAGGCGTTATTCAAATTGATGGTCACGAGCTCAAGACGATTCCGCTGGAAGTGCTGCGCGACAATATTGGCTATGTGCCGCAAGATAATTTCCTTTTCTCAACAACAATCAGAGAGAATATTGCTTTTGGTATTGATGAATTTGATGATGAAATGATTGTACAAGCTGCGAAGGCTGCCAATATTTATGATGATATTAGTGAGTTTCCTGAACAGTTTGAAACAATGGTTGGCGAGCGCGGTGTCTCAATTTCCGGCGGACAAAAGCAGAGAATCTCAATCGCACGGGCGCTGATTAAGAAGCCAAGTATTCTGATTCTTGATGACAGCCTATCCGCTGTTGATACGAAGACTGAAGAAGAGATTCTAGACAATCTGCTTAAACTACGCGGAAATCTTACAACAATTAATATTTCCCACCGCGTTTCCACAATTAAAGAAGCTGATGAAATTATCGTTCTTGATGAAGGGACGATTATTGAACGCGGTACACATGAGGAGCTATTAAGATTAAGGGGTAGCTACTTTGAATTATATGAAAAACAACTACTTGAAGATATGATTGCCAATCAGTAAGGATGTGAGCAGATGAGCGAAGAGTACAAAGATTATCACGAGGAAGCAGCCTTAAAGAAGGTCTATGATCGGCGTATCTTGAAACGCCTATTAAAATATACCAAACCACAGAAGTGGTTAATTCTGCTTGCAATTATTCTGATGTTAGTCATTACCGGTCTTGAGCTGGCACAGCCTTATTTGATCAAAATTGCGATTGACGACCATATTAACGGCCTATATACACCAATGGTTCGATACGAGCCGGGCGAGGCACCACTTGAGGGTACAATTTATAATCAGTATGAATATCTGCGGGTCAAACGGCTAACCACCTTAACTGGCAAAGACATCGTTGACTCAGCTGAAATTAGCGCTCTACAACATTACCAGATTGTAGAAAAGGATAACCGCTATTACCTTGTCACAGGCAAGGTTGCTGCGAATCAGCAGTTTACGGTTATGTGGCAGGGTTCTACTCCGACAGTTAATGTTGACGGTGCTCAACTGACGGCGACCGAATTGACTGCTGACAACATAAAAAGTTTCCGCACATACGATGTGAACGCACTTTATCTGATCGCCTTAATCTTTCTGGTGTTATTGCTGTTGCTTTTTGTAGTTACCTATATTCAGCAATATATCCTGCAGTATTCTGGTCAGCGGATTATTTTCAGCATCAGGCAAGATTTATTTAGCCACATCCAGAAGTTATCACTTAGTTTCTTCGACCGTAATCCCGTCGGCCGGATTCTAACGCGTGTAACAAATGATATTGAGACACTGAACACAATGTATACGCAAGTTCTCGTCAGTCTATTCAAAGATATGATTGTGCTGGTAGGAATTATCATTGTGATGCTTTCATTAAATGTAAAATTGGCTCTAATCTGTTTTATTTCGATACCATTCGTGTTGCTTTCTACTTTTCTCTATCGAAAATATGCGCGACCGGCTTTCCGGGAGGTGCGTGTTCGTTTAGCGCGGATTAATACAACTTTAAATGAAAATATTTCCGGAATGAGGATGATTCATGTTTTTAAGCGGGAAAAACAGCAGTTTAAACGCTTCGATGAGATTAATTCAGCTCATTATGATGCAAGTATGCGTGAGTTAAAAACGATTGCAATCTTCCGACCGGCAATGGATTTAATCTACTCGTTTGCGTTGGCATCGTTGTTATGGTTCGGTGCGCAAGAAGTGCTTGCCGGCTGGATTGAGTTCGGGTTGCTGTTTGCCTTTATCGAGTATTTGCGTCGTTTCTTCCAACCGATTAACGACCTTACTGAGCAATTTACTGTTTTGCAACAGGCGATGGCTTCAGCGGAAAGAATCTTCCAACTGCTAGATGAGGATTCAATTATTGCCGCTCCTGAAGATCCGGCAGAGATTGAAAACTTCCGTGGCGAGATTGAATTCGACCATGTCTGGTTCGCTTATAATAATGAAAATTGGGTTTTAAAGGATATTAGTTTCACAATTGAACCGGGTGAGATGGTGGCTTTTGTTGGTGCGACTGGCGCCGGCAAAACATCAATCATCAACCTGCTCGGCCGCTTCTACGATATCCAAAAGGGAGCAATCCTCATCGACGGTGTTGATATTCGCGATATTCCGCTAGACACACTGCGCCGCAACGTTGGGATTGTGTTGCAAGATGTCTTCCTATTTTCTGGTGATATTCGCTCTAATATTACGCTTAATAACCAAAATATTACCGAACAAGAGATGCGTGATATTGCACATCACGTTAATGCGAGTACTTTTATTGAGAAACTGCCACAAATGTATAACGAAGAAGTTAAGGAGCGTGGTTCAACGCTGTCACAGGGCCAACGTCAGCTCTTATCCTTTGCACGAACTCTTGCATTTAAGCCTTCTATTCTTGTTTTGGACGAGGCTACAGCAAATATAGATACAGAAACCGAATTGTTGATCCAAGATGCTTTAAATAAGCTGATTAAGGGCCGTACGACAATCGTTATTGCTCATCGTCTCTCCACAATTCAACACGCGGATAAAATCATTGTTCTTCATAAGGGCGAAATTCGCGAGATGGGTAACCACCAAGAGTTACTGGCAAATGAAGGATTATACCATAATCTGTATCAGCTACAGTATCAGGAGTAAGAGTAGAATTTCGATTTCTCGATTCCACAAACGATGTGCTAAACGATGATCTAGATTACGATAAAGAAGTAAACGATCATTGCAATAAAAATCAGACCTTTAGCTAGACCGCCACCCAGCAAACCAAGAAATGAAGCGACACCAACTTTCAGTGAATCACTAACATTGGAACCGACTAAAAGTTCTACAATTACCGCCATTAGAAATGGTCCTACAACGATCCCGATTGGCCCCATCAATAGTGGTCCGATAATCATTCCGAAAATAACAGCATACTGCGTCTTCTTCGAACCGCCCCACTTCTTAACAAAAGTGACACTGGCTAAATAATCCACCACAAATGACAATATTGTCAGAATAACCAGCGCTATCCAGAAGGTAGAATCTGCAATCGGCGCAATTGCAAAATAATAGAGAATGACCCCACCCCAAATTAATGGAGCTCCAGGAATTACCGGAACAAAAATACCGACAAAACTCGCCAAAAATAAAAGAATTATTGCTATCCAGATTAGTACTGCTACAAAAACGCTCATCTACTCTACGATTCCTTGCTTCCTGTATTAATTATTGGTTGTGCACCTCGATCAGATACAATCGCAACCATTAAGTTATTGACTAAATCAATCTTCCGATCTTCATCAAACTTCACTAGTCCCTCTTTCTCAATCCGCTCAATTGCCATCTGCGTCATACCGACAGCGCCATCAACAATCATCGCACGCGCAGCAATAATGGCGTTCGCCTGTTGGCGTTGTAACATCGCACTAGCAATCTCAGTTGAGTAGGCAAGATGTGTCAAACGCGCTTCTAAAACTTGAACACCGGCCAAATTTAATCGTTCCTGCAGCTCTTTTGTCAGTTCGGTGGAAACGACAGAAACATCACCACGCAGTGAGATTCCATCATCGGCATAGTTATCATATGGGTATTTGGTTGCTACATGGCGTAGTGCTGTCTCACTCTGAATTTCAACAAATCCTTCATAATTATCAACATCAAAAACTGCTTTTGCAGAATCAATAACCTTGAATACGACAACTGCAGCAATCTCAATCGGGTTCCCGGCAACATCGTTAACTTTCAGTTTAGAAGAGTTAAAGTTGCGTACACGCATTGAAATTTTGCGGCGTAAAGTTAATGGTACAGTCATATGAAAACCACTCTCGCGAATGACACCAATGTATTTACCGAAAAATGTCACTACAACTGATTGGTTTGGCAACACAATTACCAAACCACTAAAGAGTAAGCTACCAAGAATGATAAGAATAACACCGCCGATAACCATTGACGAAATTTCAGACGATACCAACATGAATCCACCAACGATTAGAATTAACGACATAATTATTCCGATAAACCCGTTTGTGCGCCAGACATTTTTTTCTTGCATATCGGTTCCTCCTTTTATTATTCATTATTTATTAAGTATATGATATCATTATTGAAACAGATTAACAATTGAGTTAATAATATGTAAACAGTTGTATAGGGGAGTGAACTCGTTGACACAAGAAAAAAGGGAAGAAAAAAAGTTTGTAAAAGAGATTGAAAGCATGGAGGAGAATTACTCCCGCTGGTATCTTGATATTGTCAGAAAAGCAGAATTAATGGATTACGGTCCAGTTAAGGGTACAATAATTTTTAAGCCATATGGCTATGCATTGTGGGAGAATATTCAGAAAGATTTAGACCGTCGTTTTAAAGAGACAGGTCATGAAAACGTCTATTTCCCCCTCTTAATTCCTGAATCTTATCTGCAAAAGGAAATGAACCATGTTGAAGGCTTTGCACCGGAGGTTGCTTGGGTCACTCATGCTGGCAACGAAGAACTGGAAGAACGTCTAGTTATTCGACCTACCTCAGAAACCGTGATTGGCGCAGCGATGAGTGATTGGATCCAATCCTATCGTGACCTACCAATGAAACTTAACCAATGGGCTAATGTCATGCGCTGGGAGCGTTCAACTAAGCCATTTCTTCGAACATCAGAATTTCTCTGGCAGGAAGGACATACTGCACATGCTACTTATGAAGAAGCCGAGGAAGAGACATTGTTGATGCTTAATGTGTATAAAGAATTCGCTGAAGAGTTTTTAGCAATGCCTGTAATTACCGGCCGCAAAACTGAAAACGAGAAGTTCGCTGGCGCAGTACATACGTACAGTATAGAGGCGCTGATGAGCGACGGTAAAGCGTTACAAGCCGGAACTGCGCATAACCTTGGTCAGAACTTTTCTAAAGTGTTCGATATTCAATTTTCCGATCAGAATAATCAGTTACAGTATGTTTATCAAACTTCGTGGGGTGTATCGACACGCACAATCGGCGGCTTAATAATGACACATGGCGATGACCGTGGGTTGGCACTACCTCCGTCGATTGCACCTATTCAAGTTGTCATTGTACCAATTTTGCGCGGTGATGCGGCGCCAGTTCTTGATAAAGTTGCAGAGATTGAACAAGCGCTTAAGAAACTTGGAATCCGTGTTAAGTCAGACTTACGTGATGGCATGAGCCCTGGTTGGAAGTTTAATGAATACGAACTACGCGGAGTACCGATTCGAATCGAACTTGGACCAAAGGATTTGGAAAAAGAGCAATTTGTGTTAGCTAGACGAGACACCGGCGAGAAAGAGTTTCTTCCGATTGCTGAAATTGCAACTATTATTCCTGCAACGCTTGTTGAGATTCAGGAAAATATGCTAAATAAAGCTCGGCGCTTCATGGAAGAGCATACTTTTACTGCTGACACGATTGAAGAACTCAAAGGTAAATTATTGGCTGACCGTGGCTTTTATAAAAGCTGGTGGTGCGGCGAGATTAGCTGTTTAGACGAGGTTAAGGCGGAAACAGGTGCAACGGCTCGAGTGATTCCTTTTGAACAGCGTGAGGGTAAAGGCAAATGCATTTGCTGTGGTAAGGAGAGCGCAACAACTGTAATCCTTGCAAGAGCATATTAATGGGTCAGACTATTTTTAATTAAAAGAGCTGTAATAATTATTACAGCTCTTTTTAAATATAAAATTACACGAATGGTCTATGCCGATAAAAAAAACCGCAAATCGCCAAATGATTTGCGGCCAAAAAATAAACTCTCACCAAACTTAAATTCATTTGGTAGCCTTATATTATCATTCAATTGGCTTCTTGTGAATACCTATTTTCAAAAATTCGAAAATTATTTGTGAAAAATAGTAAATTCTGGCTGTTTTTCTATGGTTTTATCTTATTTGAAGTGTGATATTATGGTTACAGCAGTGAAATAAGGCTTATTTAGGAGGGCTTTTTATGTTTTTAGAAAAGGCTGATGTAATAATAGTTGGCGGCGGAATTGCAGGCCTTGTTGTGGCTGAAATGCTCTCCCATAGCAAAAACGTTATTCTAATCGCAAAAGAAGAGATTGAGAAAAGTAATTCTTACCTCGCACAAGGTGGAATTGCTGCATCAATCGATAAAGATGACAGCTGGATGAAACATTTTTTCGATACAATTGAAGCCGGGAACATGCACAATGTTGAAAAAACAACCTTAGAGTTGGTTAAAAACGCGCCAAAAGCGATTAGCCAGCTGGTTAAGCTCGGAGTCCCATTCGACCGCGATCGTGATAACAACCTGCGTTTAGCGCGCGAGGGAGGTCATCAGGCTAATCGCATCGTCCACGCCGGCGGCGACTTCACTGGTCGCTCCGTAACTGAACGCTTACTCGCAGCGATTATTAATGATATTCAAATTCATTCACATGTAATGGCTTACGATTTATTAATTGAGGATGGTCGTTGCGTTGGCCTACTTGCAAAAAACAATGTTGGCGATACGATTCTATATCGTGCCCCCTACATTGTGCTGGCAACCGGCGGAATAGGCGGCATCTACCAAGTGACTTCAAACGATTCAACGATAACCGGTGACGGAATTGCGATGGCTTATCGTGCGGGTGCTGACCTTGTCGATTTAGAATTTATTCAATTTCATCCCACAATGCTGGCCACTAACACAGGCGCCTCTGTTCTTGTCTCAGAAGCAGTTCGCGGCGAAGGTGCACGCTTAATTGATGAGAGTGGCCGTCTGATTATGCGTGATATTCATCCGCTTACTGATCTGGCTCCGCGTGACATTGTTTCACGTCAAGTCTTTAAAGAGCAGCAGTCGGGACATAAAATTTCTCTTGATATTTCTAATATCCCGAATTTTCGCGAACGTTTCCCACAGATAACATCACTCGCTGAGGCAAACAATTTAAGTGTTGATGATGGTTTAATTCCGATTACACCTGGTGCGCACTTTATTATGGGCGGCATCAAGACTAATCTCGCAGGTGAGACTTCGATTCCCGGCTTATACGCCGTAGGCGAGGTTTCCTGCAGCGGTGTGCACGGTGCCAATCGTTTAGCCAGCAATTCACTGCTGGAGGGATTAATCTTTGCAGGAAACTTGGGAAGCTTGCTGTTAGCGCAGCCGGAACCGGAACTTGCTGATACGATTATTTTGCCAGCGATTGGCAGACTGGAACAGGAGCTACCAACTAGAAATGAAATTAAACAGACAATGTCTGAATATGTTGGTATTGTTCGCGACGGTGCTGGACTGACGAAAGCTGTTGAGTGGTTCGAACAATATACAAAAATAATCAATTCAGATAAAATATTATTAGACCTGACAAATGAACAGAAAATTATTACCAACATGCTAACTGTTGGGTATTTGATTGCAACTTCTGCATTGATGCGCACAGAAAGTCGCGGCGGTCATTATCGTGCAGATTACCCTACTGCCAATGATCAAGAATGGCTGAAACGCTATATTATCAGGAGGAGAAAGTTGGATGAATAAGCTGGAACTGACGGCATTGATTAAACGCGCATTAGACGAAGATATTGGCGAGCAGGATGTGACGTCGGGAGCGATTTTTACCGAAACCGACCATGCCAGTGGTCAATTTCTGATGAAGGCTGATGGTATCCTTGCCGGCACTGAAATTATTGAGCTTGCCTATCACCTACTCGATCAGACGATTGAAGTTGAACTGTTAGCTAAAAATGGTGAACAGGTTGTCTATGGTCAAGTAATCGCTGAAGTTCGCGGTCCCGTTATCCCACTGCTAAGTGGCGAGCGGGTAATACTGAATCTGTTGCAGCGGCTATCAGCTATAGCGACGACTACAGCGGAGATTGTGGAAATTCTTGCTGACCCGACGATTCGTGTTTGTGATACAAGAAAAACAACACCCGGCTTACGAATGTTAGAAAAATATGCAGTTCGTGTCGGCGGAGGTTATAACCACCGATTCGGTCTATACGATGCTGTGCTGATTAAAGATAATCACATTGCTCATGCTGGTTCAATTACAGAAGCAGTCAAGCGAGTTCGCGCCAAATATGGCTATACATTAAGAGTTGAAGTTGAGACAGAAAATATGGCAGAAGTTCAAGAGGCGATAAAATCCGGCGTTGATGTTATAATGTTAGATAATTGCACACCCGAGGCTGCCAAGCTCTATACAGCAATTATTCCCCCGGAAATTAAGTCAGAACTTTCTGGTGGAATCAATCGCAATAATATTGCCAAGTACCGCGGCACTGGTGTAGATTATATTTCCCTAGGAATGCTGACACACTCTGTTACCGCCCTAGATATCTCATTTAATCTTGCAGGAGGGGTTAAATATGGAGCAGAATAAATTGATGGAAGAAAATATTTGGAAACTTAAAGAGAAGTTCGGGCGCAAACTTTACATCCCTGCGCATCACTATCAGAAGGATGAAGTGATTCAATTCGCTGATGATATCGGTGATTCGCTCAGACTTGCAGAGTTGGCAGCAGCTAATAAAGATGCCGAATTTATTCTTTTCTGTGGCGTTCACTTTATGGCAGAGACTGCCGACATGCTAACTGAATCTAGTCAGAAAGTGTTTCTACCAGAATCCGATGCTGGCTGTCCAATGGCTGATATGGCAACAATTGAACAAGCTGAAACTAGTTGGGAACAATTAACTCGCGTTTTTGGTGAGCGCATTATTCCGATCACCTATATCAACTCTTCTGCGGCAATCAAAGCTTTTGTCGGGCGCAATGGTGGTGCAACTGTTACCTCTTCTAACGCAAAAAAAGTCCTTGAATGGGCGTTTACCCAGAAAGAGATAGTGTTCTTCTTACCTGACCGTCACCTCGGCAAAAACACTGCTTATGACCTCGGGATTTCCGAAAATCAGATGGCGCTGCGGAACCCACATCGTGAACTGCTAGAATATACAGGTGAGTTAAGCGATATCCGAGTAATTCTCTGGAAAGGATTCTGTGCTGTGCATCAGCGTTTTACAGTTGCTGACATTGAAGCGGCACGCCGAAATCCGGAGGTTAAAGTGGTTGTACATCCGGAGTCAGCTTTTGAGGTTGTGAGGGCGTCCGATTATAATGGCTCGACGAGTCGAATTATTCAGCTTGTTGATGAATCACCAGTCGGTAGTAAGTGGGTGATCGGCACCGAATCAAACTTGGTTAATCGGCTTGCTAAGCAAAATCCTGACAAAGAGATTCGCTCGCTAAGTAAGTATGAGAGTTACTGCAATACGATGAATAAAATTACCTTGGAATCACTTTATCTAGCATTAGAGAAGATTAATAATAATAATTATGAACAGCAAATTACAGTAGATGAAGCGACTGCACTTGAAGCGATTCTCTCCTTAGAACGAATGCTGTCAATAAAGTAGGAGTAATTTAACTTGATGAAAAAAAGCTTAAAATCCGACTTAATATTGCTTTCTGTTTCATTTATCTGGGGAACGACTTTTATTATTGTCCAGAATGCAATCGCTTTTTTACCACCGCACAGTTTTAATGCGGTGCGTTTTTTGGTAGCCACTTTTTTCTTGTTAATTTTCGCACTAATCTGGGACCGTAAAAATCTATTTGCTATTCCGAAAGAGCTCTGGATCGCCGGAACCTTTCTGGGTGTTTTATTATTCTTCGGCTACGGCGCCCAAACAGTTGGACTACTATACACAACTGCTGCTAATGCTGGCTTTATCACTGGTCTTAGTGTCGTTTTAGTGCCTATACTCTCCTATTTCATTCTCAGGGAAAAGCTCAAGTTCACGTCAATTATCGGTGTGAGCCTGGCTGCTATTGGTCTTTATATAATGACAATGATTGGCGGCATGAAAATCAACTTAGGTGACTTTCTGATATTTATTGGAGCAGTATTCTTCGCATTGCAGATTGTTTTTACTAGCAAATATGCGCCTAAATATTCAGCGTTTATCCTAGCACTTTTACAGATAGCAGTGTGTGGACTGCTGAGCCTAGGGGCGGCAATTATTTTCGAGGATACAACAGCACTAACATCGCTTGATGTGCTGCTCTCATTCGATGTTCTGATTGCGATTACTATTACTGCTCTCTTCGCAACATCAATCGCCTTCATAATCCAGGCCAATTTCCAACGCTACTCTTCACCTACGAAGACAGCGATCATCTTTGCAACTGAGCCGGTCTTTGCAGCTCTGACTTCAATGGTTGTACTGTGGCAATTAATTAGTTGGAACGTAGCACTTGGGGGTTTGCTAATCTTTCTTGGTATGATATTAGCGGAGATTCCACCAGAGATCTTTAACAAGTTTTTGCCAAAAAAACGAAGGCAAACTTAAATATACGGCATTAGCTCTTGCCATAACTCGTCAAAACCATAGCCCTTCTCCGAAGAAAAGGTTAATAGCTTATCATCGGGATTGAGCCCCAGCGTCTCTTTTATCTGTTTCTTATGCTGTGCCCATCTGCCACGGGGAAGTTTGTCTGACTTAGTACCGACAACAATTACCGGTAAATCATAATATTTAAGCCACTGATACATCGCGATGTCGTCTTTGGTTGGTGGATGGCGCAAATCTGTCAACATCACGACAACCCCCAACTGCTCACGAACCATTAAATATTCTCCAATAAAAGCACCCCAGCGCGTCCGTTCTGCTTTAGATACTTTCGCATAACCATACCCTGGCAAATCAACAAAAAAGAACTGCCCATTAATCAGATAAAAGTTTAATGTCTGAGTTTTTCCCGGGCTTGAGCTGGTGCGGACCAACGATTTCCGCTGAATCAGTCGATTGATAAGCGAAGATTTGCCAACATTAGAGCGGCCGACTAAAGCAATCTCCGGGAGATTATCCGTTGGATACTGATCTACTCGGACCGCACTAATTACCAGCTCAGCTTGATTTACTTTCATGTTATTTCACCATCGCTTTAGCGATTACTTCGTCTAGAGTTTCAACTAGTACAAAATTCATTATATTTTTTACTTCCTCAGGAATATCTTCTAAATCTTTCTCATTATCTTTCGGCAGAATCACGGTTGTTAAGCATGCACGATGCGCTGCTAGCACTTTCTCTTTCAGCCCACCAATTGGCAGGACGCGGCCACGAAGCGTTATTTCGCCAGTCATCCCAACTGTCCTTAAAACTGGTGTGCCAGTTAAGGCTGAAATTAATGCGATTGCCATTGTAATGCCAGCTGATGGGCCATCCTTGGGAATTGCTCCTTCAGGAACATGAATGTGAATATCATTTTTCTCATTAAAAGCAGGGTCAATATTTAGCTCCCCAGCACGCACGCGAATATAGCTGAAGGCCGCCGTTGCCGACTCCTTCATTACATCCCCAAGCTGTCCGGTCAATATCAACTTGCCGGTTCCCGGAAAAATTGATGCCTCCACAGTTAAGGTGTCGCCGCCAACCGCTGTCCAAGCCAGCCCGGTCGCCGTACCAATCTGATCCTCTTTCTCCATCAAGCCATAACGATAACGCGGCTTGCCAAGATATCGTTTCAGATTACCAGCTGTTACGCTCACACTCTTCTGTTCACCAGTAACAATCACTTTCGCCGCTTTTCGACAAATTTTCGCAATTTCGCGTTCAAGGTTGCGCACGCCGGCCTCACGCGTATATTCGCTTATTATTCTTCGCAGCGCCTCATCTTGCACTTTTAGTTTTGTTTTTGTTAGCCCGTGTGATGCAATATTTTTCAGCAATAGGAAATCTTTTGCAATCTGTAGTTTCTCGAGCTCTGTATATCCCGAAATGTTGATAACCTCCATCCGATCAAGCAATGCCTTTGGAATCGAATGTGTCGAGTTAGCAGTTGTGATAAACATAACTTTTGAAAGGTCGTAAGGCAGCTCAATATAGTGATCGCTAAAGGTGTTATTCTGCTCGGGGTCTAGTACCTCAAGCAGTGCTGATGACGGATCCCCACGGAAGTCTGAATTAAGCTTATCGATTTCATCAAGCACGAAAACTGGATTAATTGTTCCTGCAGTTCGCATCCCCTGGATAATTCGACCAGGCATAGCACCGACATAGGTACGGCGGTGACCACGAACTTCAGATTCATCACGCACTCCACCAAGTGAAATTCTCACCAATTTACGACCAATTGAAGTAGCAACTGATTTTGCGAGTGAGGTTTTACCTACCCCCGGCGGACCGACTAAGCAGAGTATTGGACCCCTCATGCTACCTATTAGCTTCTGCACTGAAAGGTATTCCAGTACGCGCTCCTTCGCCTTCTCTAAACCATAATGCTCAGAATCAAGTATCGCTTTAACATTATTAATATCAATTAAGTCCTCAGTTGCAGTTTTCCACGGTAGATTGAATAACCAATCTAAATAGTTAAAAATTACTGAGCTCTCGGCTGCATTGCTAGGCGTTCGCTCTAAACGACTTATCTCCTTGGCCATTTTCTCTTTTATCTCAGCTGGAGCGTCAAGCTTTTCTAAGCGCTCACGCATCTGGATTACGTCGCTAAACATCTCATCCTGTTCGCCAAGCTCTTTATGAATCGCTTTTATCTGCTCACGCAAGTAGTATTCCTTCTGTGTTTTGTCCATCTGCCCTTTAACACGTTCGTGAATAACTCGCTCAATCTCTTGTATCTCTGTCTCGTCATTAAGGAGAACAAACAACCTTTCTAGACGTTCGTGAACAGAAAGCATTTCCAGAAGCTCCTGTCGTTCTGAAAGTTTCAATTGAAGAAAAGACGCAACTAAATCACTAATCTCATCCGGGTCTTCAGCACTCAACATCGCTGTTGCAGCCTCGGGTATGGGCACATTTGCATTAGTCAAATAGCTGTTAAACATCCGCAAGACCATTCTTCCCATCGCGACAGTCTCAATACTATCCATATTCTTTTCGTAAAGTTGCTCATAGCGAACCTCAAAATGCTCAGCGTTTTCAAGATATTCGACAATCCGAGCACGATATAAACCCTCAATCATAATCCGAATGCGACCATTCGGCAGGTTGAGCGTCTGTTTAATTTTAGCTACTGTTCCTACTTGATAAATATCCTCCGGAGTCGGTTCCTCAATATTAAATTCCTTCTGAGCCGACAAAAAAATCAACGAACCATATTTTGTTACTGAATTATCAACCGCATGCAGCGATTTCTCACGGCCAACATCAAGATGAATTGACATTCGCGGAAAAATAAGCAGGCCTCTTAGTGGTAAAAGGGCTATGCGTTTCTCTTCTGAATTGTTGTTCATAATAACACCCCCATTGACAAAATATTAACCTACTTAATTGTATTTGTCTATTTGCCACAACAGTTTAAAGATGTATAAATATTAGCACTATTTATGGAAATTGTCAAAATATTGTAATATATATATTATTTGGCTTTTCTTAGGTTTTATTTGTATGCACCGCCAGTGTGTGATATTATCAGATTGTGAAATACTATATAATATGAGGTGATGAAATGGCAAATGAAAAGAAACCGGTCGAGCGTAAAATTGTTAAAGCTAGTACTGGTGAAGATGTAAAAGGCGGTGCTGCTCCAAGTGGTAATGCTTTAGGGCTACGAATTGGCGCACTTGTCCTCTGGTTAATAGCTATCGCTGTAGAAGTTGTAGTAATTCTCTTAATTAATGGTATTCTCTATCTTCCGATTGACCCATTAATTTCTATCATCATTGGTATTGCAATAATTCTAATTCTTGTTGTTATCGGCGCATTTTTCTGGAAGAAAGCAAATAAAATTGACCCTGCATCTGAAAAAAATAAGGTCAAATTTTATCTGTGGAATAACATGGGTGTAATTGCTGCTGTACTGGCGTTCTTCCCACTAGTACTTGTGTTACTTAAGGATAAAAATCTAAATCAAACAACCAAAAAGATTGCATCGGTCGTGGCAATACTGGCATTAGTTGTTGCTTCTGTTGCGGCAATTGATTTTAATCCCGTATCCGCTGAGGACTTAGAGGCTCAGAGGGAGGCGGCAGTTCTAAATAATGATGGTGTTGCTTACTGGACGCAGTGGGGTAAATCCTATCACTTTGATCCTGACTGCCACACTCTATCTAGATCTAGTATTCTCTATGAGGGCACGATTGACGAAGCTTTTGCTGCCCATCGTGAGGACCCGTGCGATTTTTGTGCCGGCGGAGCCGACCAGAAAATTGAGTAATTAAACTTAACATATTTAAAGACCACGGTTATTAAAACTGTGGTCTTTTTTAGTATTTAAGTCTTCATAATTATGCGCTAACTTCGTCCTTGTCGCTACTAAGCGGTTTTCCTGCTCGATTATAGAGCAACGGTGGTTTTCCTTCTAAGATAGCCTCTTTCGTAATCA
>CAZMPM010000013.1:0-31866 GCA_964568525.1 uncultured Caryophanales bacterium | reverse complement strand
TGGTGGGTTTCATACCCATATCTGCTAAAACCCTTGATATATAAGGGTTTTCAGCGCTCTCATTCTTTTACCCTTGACATCAATACCAGACACTCAACGTGCACGGTCTGCGGGAACATGTCTACTGGCTGTACTTTTGTTGTTATGTATCCGCCATCCTCTAGCACTCGCAGATCCCGCGCTAGCGTTGCTGGATTACATGACACATACACCACACGTTCCGGCCTCATTGCAATTATTGCATCAAGCAGTTCTGGCTCACAACCTTTACGTGGCGGATCAACCACCAAAACATCCGCATTAATGCCTTCTTCAAGCCACTTCACCATAACCTCATCTGCCGCACCTACAACAAAATCCACATTATTTATCCCATTTAACTCAGCATTAATCCGCGCATCACGAATCGCCTCTTCCACGATTTCTACGCCATAGACATGTTTCGCCCGCTTCGCCATGAACAGCGAGATCGTCCCAATCCCGCAATATGCATCAATGACAATCTCCTCACCTGTTAACTCAACAAACTCCGTAGCCTGCTCGTACAAAACTTGCGTCTGCAGCGGATTCACCTGATAAAAAGAGCGCGGCGATATCGCAAAACGCAACCCCGCTAGCTCATCATAAATCACATCGGCTCCCGCCAAAGTATAAAACTTGTCCCCCAGAATCACATTATCGCGCCTTTTATTTAGATTCTGCACCAGACTAGTTAAATGCGGCAACTCCACCTGCAACCGTTCTACCAGTTCATTCTTCCCTACAAAATCTCGCTCATTCGTCACCAGTATCAACATCGTCTCGCCGGTACCCGCTGCAGTTCTGGTAACTACATGACGTAGCACACCCATGCCAGTCTCCTCTTTATATGCCGGAATTCCTATTTCCCCGGCAATATTTCGCACTGTCTGATTAATAATATTACCTGCCTCATCTTGAATCATGCACTCCTGCATATCAATTACTCGATGCGTCTTTTTCGCATAAAATCCCGATATCAGTCGTTTTTCACCAGACGGCCTCTGAACGTTCACAGTGTCTGGCACCGCCTCTGGCACCGCCGCCTCTGCAAAAGGTACCTGCAACTTATTCCGATAACGCCACGGCTCAGCCATTCCCTGCGTCTCCGCAATTTCAACCGACTCAATCCCGCCCAGACGTTTTAGATTGTTCGCGACAAGCTCCCGCTTCCACGCCAGTTGCCCTGCATAAGACAAATGCTGCAACTGGCAGCCACCGCACTGACCATAGATTTTACATGGTGCATCCACTCGTTCACTACTCGGCTCCAGCAACTCCAACAGACGAGCATAGCCAAAACTCCGGTTAACTTTAACAACGCGCGCCCGGATTAATTCTCCAGGCAACGCGTCTGCTACAAATAAGGCATAACCTTCATATTTCCCAACTCCCAGCCCCTCATGACTGAGATCGGTTACTTTTAATATAATCTCTTGATTTTTGCTGGGTCGATTCATCTATCCCAGTTTCTCCTTTAACAGCTTATTAACCAGCTGCGGATTCGCCTTGCCACGAGTCTCCTTCATGACCTGCCCAACTAAGAAGCCAAAAGCTTGAGCCTTACCACCCTTATAATCCTCAACCGATTGTGGATTATCAGCCACAACTTGTGCAATCACAGCGACCAGCTCACTCTCGTCGCTAATTTGCACTAGTCCCTTTTCTTTAACGATTGTTGCTGGGTCTTTGCCACTCACTAGCATCTCCTCAAAAACAGTCTTGGCAATTTTGCCGCTAATTGTACCATTATTTATCAACTCAATCATCTCACCAAGTGCACTTGGCTTAAGCACTAAGTCTTTAACTTCTATATTCTCCGTATTCAAATAGGCCAACAAATCTCCCATCATCCAGTTGGCAACCGACTTATAATCAGCACTAACTGCAATCGAACCTTCATAAAAGTCAGCTAATTCCCTAGACGATGTCAGAATACCGGCATCATACCCCGATAACCCATATTGTTCGACGTAACGTGCCATCCGCGCGTCTGGCAGCTCAGGCAAATCAGCACGTACTCGCTCAACCCACTCATTAGTCAGCTTGACAAGAACTAAATCAGGATCGGGAAAATAACGATAATCTTCTGCCGCTTCTTTGCTTCTCATCGCAATTGTAACGCCCTTAGCTTCATCCCAACGCAAAGTCTGCTGCGTAATCTTTTCACCATTATTAAGCATCTCCGCTTGCTTTTCCACCTCATACTCCATCGCTCGCTCAGCAGTACGGAATGAGTTCATGTTTTTGAGCTCGCGCTTCGTTCCGAATTTCTCCTGTCCTATAGGTCGCAAACTTACATTCGCATCGCAACGAAGTGAGCCTTCTTCCATCTTCACGTTAGAAACGCCAGTATATTGAATAATCGCTTTAAGCTTTTCTAGATACGCACGCGCCTCTGCCGGCGAACGCATATCAGCCTCAGAGACAATCTCAATCAGCGGCATTCCGCCCCGATTATAATCGACCAGGCTACCATCGTCGTAATCACTGTGTGTTAGCTTGCTTGCATCTTCCTCTAAATGAACGCGATTAACACGGATTCGCTTTTTAACACCGTCCACATCAATATCAATCCAGCCATTGACGCCAATCGGCATATAAAATTGCGACTTCTGGTATGCCGCAGCTAGATCCGGATAGAAATAGTGCTTGCGATCGAATTTATTCTCCAAATTAATTTCGCAATTAAGCGCCAATGACGCTCTCATTCCATACTCTACCGCCTGCTTATTGAGAACCGGCAACGAGCCTGGCATCGCTAAGCAACCTGGGCAGACGTTCGTATTGGGTGGCGCACCGAATTCCGTCGAACAACCGCAGAAAATTTTGGTCTTCGTTGATAATTCAACGTGAACCTCCAGACCAATTACTGTTTCGTAATTACCATTACCCATTATGCTCGCCCCCCTTCTTTTTTCTCGCCCGTCATCTGACCTAATTGCGGACGTAACTTATGATGCTCAGTCGCCTGTTCATAAGCATACGCAGCACTAAGCACCTTTGCATCAGCAAACTGCTTGCCAATCAGCTGTAATCCTACCGGCAGCCCATTAATTAATCCACACGGCACACTGATTGCTGGCAATCCCGCAAGATTCGCCGCCACCGTCAGAATATCACTACGATACATTGTCAAAGGATCATTCGTATTATCATTCAACTTAAAAGCAGTCGTCGGCGCTGTCGGACCTAGGATTAAATCGTACTTCGCAAAAACCGCCTCATAATCCCGTTTCACCAATGTCCGCACGCGTTGCGCTTGCAAAAAGTAATCCTCATAGTGACCAGTGCCTAGCACGTAGTTTCCGACGATAATCCGCCGCTTGACTTCAGCACCGAACCCCTCGCTACGAGTGCGCAGATACATATCAGTCAACCCCGCAGGATTCACTGCCCGAACACCATAACGTATACCATCAAAGCGACCTAGATTAGAGCTTGCCTCAGCTGCCAGAATAATATAGTTAGCCGCAATCGCATATTCACTATGCGGAAGTGACACCTCTTCAACAATCGCCCCTAAATTCTCGAACACCTTTACAGTTGCTAGAACAGACTCTTTAACAGCTGGGTCCATGCCCTCAATAAAGTACTCCTTCGCAATCCCAATTCGTATGCCCTTGATATCGCCAGTCAAAGCGCCAACATAATCCGGCACTTCTGCATCAATCATTACTGAATCCAGCGGATCCTTCCCAGCAATAACCTGCAACACATAGGCTGCGTCCTCGACATTTTTGGTTAACGGTCCGATATGATCTAATGATGATGCATTAGCAACCAAACCATAACGCGAAACTAGACCATAACTTGGTTTATAACCGACAATCCCTGCATAAGCTGCTGGTTGTCGAATTGAACCGCCAGTATCAGAGCCTAACGCATAATATACCTCACCGCTAGCCACTGCCACAGCCGAACCACCACTTGAACCACCTGGCACGCGGTCAAGATCCCATGGATTATAGGTCGGTTGAAATGCAGAATACTCAGTTGAAGAACCCATCGCAAACTCGTCCATATTTGTTTTGCCAATCATGATTGAATCTGCTGCAACAATTTTCTCATAAGCGGTCGCATTATATACCGGCAAATAATTAGCTAACATTTTACTACCACAAGTAGTCAAAATTCCCTTTGTCGAAATATTATCTTTTATACCAACCGGTAATCCTGCCAGTATACCTACAGATTTACCAGCAGCAATCCGGCTATCCAGTGCAGCAGCATCGGCCAGTGCATTCTGCTCATCTAAAGTGATAAACGCCTGCACATCACGTTCTACCTCGCCAATCCTTCTGAAGGAGAGCTTAACTAAATCCGTTGCTGTAAGTTCCTTTTGGCGCAACTTACTACTTATCTCTTTAATCGTTAAATCCCGTAGCGACATTCTCTCTCCCCCCCCTATTCAATAATTGTTGGTACTTTGAACTGTCCATCGCTTGCTTCTGAAGCATTCGCCAGCGCCACTTCATTAGTTAGTGACTCTATAATCTCATCCTCACGGAAAACATTAACCAGATCCAACCCTTGATTCGTTTCTGGCACCTCTGAAGTATCAACCTCTTTGATAATATCAATAAAATCAAACATTCTATTCAACTGCTCACCATAGGTTATTAGCTCTTCGTTCGTTAATTTTAAACTACCTAACCTTGCGGCATTAAGCAAATCATCCTTACTCATACTCACCATTTATTCCCCCTTCGCTCCTCAATCACAATCAGAATATCTCTTTCCATTTTGCCCTTCCAGCTAACATATCCTCGGCATACTTTTGGGCACCGCTTAAGCTGTGACTAGCTGCATTACCACATTGAACATCATTGGCCGCGGGCACCTCTTTCGCTTTTAGAATATCCTTAAGTGTCTTCTCGACCGCTTCATAAACCAGCTCTTCATCTTTCAAATTTAGCACCAGCAGATAAAAACCAGTCTGACAACCCATTGGGCTAATATCAAGGACATTAGCAAGATGCTCGCGAATATTGACCGCCAGTAAATGTTCTAAAGCGTGTACAGCCGACATCTCCATAAACCGCAAGTTCGGTTGCGTAAACCTCAGGTCAAACTTACTAATCGCATCGCCATGTTCAACGGTAGTTATGCTCACTAGCCGAATATAGGGCGCCTTAACTTTTGTATGATCTAAATTAAAACTCTCCACATTAAATTTCTTAACCAAAATCGCCCATCTCCTTTATAATTAACTCAACCAATGCAGCCGAATTGATTGAAGCCTGCACGAGAAATTGCTCGTATGAAGTGAGTGAATCGCTACCGGCAATATCCGAAAGCGACCTAATAATCACAAAAGGCACACCAAACTGCCAAGCGGTCTGCGCAATCGCAGTTGATTCCATTTCCGCAGCTTTGACGCCTGGAAACTGGCGGCGAACCACGTTTACACGTTCTAAATCATCCATAAACGAATCACTAGAGGTGATCAACCCTTTTACCACATGCGCGTCTAGTTGCTCACCACTTTTTAATGCCAAATCAACTAAACGTGAATCCGGCAGATAAGATGCCGGCATACCTGGAACTTGTCCAAAATCATAGCCAAAGACTGTCGCATCAACATCATGATAACGCAGCTCATCAGCTACAACAATATCCCCAACACTGAGTTCCTGATTAAAACCACCAGCAGAGCCAGTATTGATTATATAATCCGGTTGATAAATCTGAATCATGAGTGTCGTGGCAATTGCAGCATTTACTTTGCCGATACCGCTTTTTAAGAGCACAACATCGACTCCAGCCAATTCACCTTCCGCGAATTCGAAACCCCCTAGTTCAAACTCAACTGCTCCTACTAGCTTCTCACGCAAGATAACGATCTCTTCTTCCATTGCTCCAATTATGCCAACAAGCATCTATATATCCTCCTACAAGCTTTCTGATATTACTTTTAATTGCATGAATAGTTGCAGATAATCGCGACCGCCAGCCTTCGAATCCGTACCAGATAAATTGAAACCACCAAATGGATGGACACCAACAATCGCACCAGTACATTTACGATTGAAGTAAAGATTGCCACAATGTAGTTCTCTTCGGCCGCGCTCAATCGTTTCTCGATTACGTGCATATAATGAACCTGTTAAGCCATACTCTGTATCATTAAATACCTCAATACCTTCACCTAGATTCTTCACCTTAATTAGTGCCAGCACTGGACCGAAAATCTCCTCCTGTGCAATTCGCGCATTCCGATTTACATCGGCAAAAATCGTTGGCTCAATATAATAGCCTTTGCTATCATCGCTGCCTCCACCCAGAATTAAGCGTCCTTCTTTTTTACCAATTTCAATATATTCAGCAATTTTGCTAAAAGCACTTGCTTCAGCAACTGGACCAACACTATTTTCAAATACTTCCGGCGCACCTTGTTTAAGCTGTTTCGCCTTTGCAACAATTTTCTCTAATAACTCATCATAAATATCCTGGTGGATAATTGCGCGTGAACATGCTGAACATTTCTGCCCTTGGAAACCGAACGCTGAGGCCACAATACCCGCTGCTGCCGCATCTAAATCTGCATCATAGTCGACAAGAATTGCATCTTTACCACCCAGTTCAGTTACTACCCGCTTAATCCACTTCTGACCCGGCTTAACGACAGCAGCTTTCGCTGTCAGCTCCAATCCAACATCCTTTGAGCCTGTAAAACTAATGAATCTTGTTAAATGGTGTTCAACCAGATAGTCGCCAACCTCGGCTCCACTACCGGGAACAAAGTTAACCACACCAGCAGGTATCCCTGCTTCCTCAAGTATTTCCATGAACTTCGCAGCTACTACCGGCGTTATACTGGCCGGTTTCAGCACAACAGTATTACCAGTCACAACCGCTGCTGTCGTCATCCCAACCATAATTGCATTCGGAAAATTCCATGGCGGAATAATTACGCCCACACCGAGCGGAATATAATAAAGGTCATTTGTTTCTCCTTTATATGGCGTTACCTCTTGTGAACCGCTAAGTCTAATCATTTCACGGGCATAAAACTCCATGAAATCAATCGCCTCAGCCGTATCACC
Organism: uncultured Caryophanales bacterium; assembly: GCA_964568525.1. Lineage (GTDB taxonomy): Bacteria > Bacillota > Bacilli > Tepidibacillales > Tepidibacillaceae > CAYZPB01. The sequence continues at coordinate 24,799 of CAZMPM010000013.1, read as the reverse complement.
ATCGGCCTCTGCCCAGTTCTTCCCAGCCTCATAAACCATTGTCGCAGAAAACTCGTGCTTCCGCCGACGCATAATCGCTGCTGCTTTGAACAAAAGTCGAGCGCGCGCATCAGCCGGCCACTCCTTCCACTCCGCAAACTTCGCCAAAGCAGCTTGCATCGCTTGTTCCGCAAGTGCAGTGTCTGCCTTGCTAACCACCCCAACAACTTCGTTCTTGTTCGCTGGATTGTATGAGGTAATCTTTTGTTCGGTGTAAATTTTCTCTCCACCAATAATTAGTGGATATTCCCTATTAAACTGGGATTTAACCAGTGCTAATGCTTCCTTAAAAGCCGCACTGTTCTCCTCCTTTGTAAAATCCGTAAATGGTTCTGGCTTGTACTTCTTGATCATTGCAAGTCCCCCAATCATGTTTCTGTATCTTTCTCTATTCTAACTTATTCAAGGGTAAAATAAAACCTTACTATTTTATCCTTTTGCAAAAGTAAAGTTATGATATAATAGGCAATGGATTTTGACAGAGAAAAGAGGCGTTTGAATGAGTATTGGCAGAGGTATAATTCTTGGGATTTCCGAGAATAAATTAGTTAAAAATTTTATTGGTAAATATGGTTTTAAGCTTGGTGCAAAGCGATTTATTTGCGCTGAAGAGCTAAAAGATACAGTCGTCGAGGTTAAACGACTAAATGAAGAAGGCTTCCTTATAACACTAGACCATGTTGGTGAGGGCATCACGACACGCGAAGAGGCAATTGAAGCGACTAATGAAGCGATTGCTATTCTCGATTTGATTGCGGCAAATCAGCTTAACTCTAATTTATCGATTAAGTTAACGCAGCTTGGCTTATCAATTGATCCTGAACTGTGTTATGAAAATGTTCGACAAATTGTTGCTCGGGCGCGGACTTATAATAATTTTGTGCGAATTGATATTGAAGACGCTGCTGTTGTACAGATTACTATCGATCTTTTCAAAAGAGTCCAAGCCGAGTTTACCAATCAACATGTTGGCCTTGCACTACAAGCCTACCTATACCGTACAGCACAAGATATCGATGATCTAGGCAAACTTGGGACTAACCTACGTTTAATTAAGGGTGCATACAAAGAGTCAAGGGAGATCGCTTTTCCGCATAAAAAAGACGTCGACAAAAACTTTATCGACATCATTAAAACTCATTTACTAAACGGCAATTATGCTGCGGTTGCAACACATGATGTCCATGTTGTGGATGAGATCAAAAAATTCGTTAAGGCTAATAACATCGCACATTCGCTCTATGAATTTCAGATGCTTTATGGCATCAGCCCCGATTTACAAAAACAACTACTAAAAGAGGGCTACCGCGTTCGCATCTACACACCTTACGGCAGAGATTGGTTCCCCTACTTCTCACGCCGCGTGGCTGAACGACCGGCAAATGCATTTTTTGTTATCAAAGGCTTATTTAAATAATTTTAATTTCGATAAATATGCATAAAGTCTTCACCATTGGCACTCCGGATATAGAGCGCTTTTGGTTTATTTACAGTCGATATATACAAATAGATTGACATATTTTGCGGAAAATATTTAGCAATACGGTCAATCGACAACTGTGTCAATTGAATGACCTCCGGTGTGGAGTCAAACTCCGTATACATTTCTAGTTTCAACTCAACCGGTTTATCATCGACAAAACGAGCAAGGCCAGTCACACCAGCAAATCTCGGCAGAAAATCATTAACATCCTTTTTCAATTGATTAAAGCCGCGTGAGATATCAGACTCAATTGCTGATGTTTGTGTGCCACTAATTGGCAGAAAATAAAATTTTTCATTAATCTCTCCATATTTTACGACACTACGCTCTCCAATCAGAGCGTTTCCAGTTAACACAAAAGTACCAGGTATCTTAACATCACTGTCCTCTGCCCGCATAACTGCGAACTGGATCGGGACAAAAGTCTCACGGCGAATCACCGTAGTTAATTCCTCCAACAGCGATTTCGACTTTTCAATTAATGCTTCATTTGTATAACGTTCGCTAATTCGCTCTCCATAAGCATTCCTTTTATATTTGCCATCTTCATCTTTAGCATAATAAGTTGGGGAAACCGTTACGCCAACAACAATCCCCTCCAGATTCCCATTAGCTAAATAATAATTATGTTCAATAATTGAATAGACAAATCCTTCATAAATTGAATCACTAGGCGCATATACAAATGGTTGGATAGCATCACTGGTTAGAATCTGGCCTTCCGTTAAAATATATTTAGCCGGGTCATAACTTTGCTTTGCAAACTCTAATAAAGTAAGTTCAAAATGACTAGCATCTAATCGATTCGGCAACGCTTTTAGTGTCCCATTAATTGGACTTTTATGATAGGGCAGTACACCCCGGTAATATTGTTCATTTACAGAAATGCTCGGAGAGATAATTGCACTTGAATTGTTATTATCAACAGCATCACTTCCACAACCGGTAGCAAGTAACAGTGTTGCAATGATTAATAGTCCCGCAAAATATTTGTAATAACCTTTCAAGTTAACTCCTCCAATAAATATTATTTGTAAAAACACTTTTTTTATACTTCTTTATAGTATAAAATACTATGCGTAACTAGTAAACGTATAAAATTCTAGTGAAACCAGGAGATGGAAATGAAAGAGCAAGCTAAAAAGACAGCCTTAACAGTTCTAATAGCTCTACTTACAGCAACAGCATTTGTAGCTACTGGCTATGTGCTGTATCTTACCTTGCCACATTTCCTTGTGTTTTTGATAGCCTACCTAACTGCAGTCGCGATTGAACCGCTAAATAAACTATTTATGCGAATTAAATGGGTTAAACGTCTACCATCAGTTACTGTGACCTTCGTAGTTTTTATGACGGTGATGACGCTTTTACTCTATTTGACTTTCACGAAGTTATTGAAGGAATTTATCGCATTATCTAAATTTGTTCAGCGCAGCCTACCGGAAATTCAACAGTGGTTTATTGACATATACAACAACATCCATACCTATATTCTAATGCTACCACAGGAAATTGCTCATCAGATGAATATTCGTTTTGATGAATTTGCACAAAGTTTAATTGACATTGACATTGTAACACCAATTAGCCACTTTGCGGTTGCACTTTCGAAGTCTCTGCCAAACTTCTTTTTCATGATGATTATTTACTTTGTTGCAGTCTTCTTCTTTAGCTTGTATTTACCAAAAATTCACGAAGGTATACTTGATATCTTTAAACCGCGAAAGCGCGAAGTAATTACCGTTTTAGCTACTGACATAAAGAATGCAACAGTCGGTTTCTTAGAGGGACAGCTCATTCTTAGTACATTGACCTTTCTTATTGCTTTTGCCGGTCTGAAGCTGCTCGGTATAAACTATGCCGCAGCAATCGCTTTGTTAATTACAATTGTCGATATACTGCCTTTTGTTGGAACTGGTGTAACCCTAGTACCTTGGGCTATCTTCGAAATTGCAACAGACGACTATCTTATTGGTATCGGAATATTCGTTCTCTGGCTGGTAATCTTAATTGTCCGTAAAGCAATTGAACCATATGTTCTTGGTAATCGAATCGGCATTGGCCCAATCGCCACCTTGATTAGTATCTGGGTCGGATTTAAGGCCTTCGGCGCAGTCGGGATCTTGCTCGGACCACTTGCAGTAATTATATTCTTAGCATTAGTAAGAATCGGGATAATCAATCGTAATCTTAGGATTTAGCTAGTAATTGTATTAACTCATTTTCAGAAAGCACAGTAACGCCAAGCGCCTGTGCTTTTTCTAATTTCGAGCCGGCACTTTCACCAGCAATAACTAAATCAGTTTTCTTCGTAACGCTACTTGTAACACGAGCTCCTAAATCAACTAATATTTGGCTCGCTTCATCACGCGTCATACTTGCTAATGTACCAGTTAAAACAATCGTTTTATCATAAAAATAAGAATCTGGGTCAACATCCGCAGGCCCTCTTCCCCGATATTCAAAGTTTAAACCAGCCACGCGTAATTCCTCAATCAGCTTCTGAGCTTCCTCATTTGCGAAAAATCCCAGCAGGCTACTTGCTAACTTCGGCCCAATATCATTAATCATTAATAATTCTTCTTTCTCAGCAGACATTAACGCATCAAGCGTACGATACCGCTCAGCGAGTGTTCGTGCAGCCTTTGCACCAACGTGGCGAATTCCTAGTCCAAAAAGTAGCTTCTCCAATGAATTCTCCTTGCTCGCCTCAATTGCCTTCAGCAGATTCTCCACAGACTTCTCACCCATTCGCTCGAGTTGAACTAGGCGTTTCCCGTCTAAATTATATAAATCAGCGATATTGCTTATGAATCCCTCAACAAAAAGCTGCTCAACAAGTTTCTCGCCAAGCCCGTCAATATTCATCGCCCCGCGTGAAGCAAAGTGAATGATCCCCTCTAAAGTTTGTGCTGGACAGTTGGGATTTAGACAGCGCAAAGCTACCTCTTCCTCTAGGCGCTGAAGTATGCTATCGCATGTCGGGCAATTAGTAGGCATCATAAATTCCTGTTCACCGCCGGTGCGTCGTTCTTTTATAACGCGAACAATCTCAGGAATGATGTCACCAGCCTTACGTACAACAACATAATCGCCAAGCTTGATCTCTTTTTCAGCAATAAAATCTGCGTTATGCAGCGTTGCCCGTCGTACAGTTGAGCCTGCTAGAGCAACCGGATTTAGCTCGGCAACCGGCGTTACAACACCTGTCCTACCGACATTAACCTCAATACTTTCTAATTGCGTTATTGCCTCCTCGGCTGGGAACTTATAAGCAATTGCCCATCGAGGACTGCGCGCCGTCACACCAAGTGCTGTTTGTTGTGCTAGAGAGTTCACCTTAATCACAATTCCGTCAATATCATAGGGAAGTAGGTGTCGCCCTTCCGTCCATTTTCTGATATATTCAATCACTTGTTCAATGTTACTACATACTAACCGCTCGCGATTAACGCGAAAACCCAGATCTTCTAAATAATTTAGTGTGTCTGCATGCGTTATCGCCTGATTGCTTTCAGCTAGACCAACTCCATAAATGAAAACTGCCAAAGCACGACTTGCCGCCACGCGCGGATCCAGCTGACGCACTGAACCAGCAGCCGCATTCCGCGGATTCGCAAAAGTTTGCTCGCCCGCCTCTTCACGTTCCTGATTAATCCGCAGGAACTCCGCTTTCGGCAAATATACCTCGCCTCGCACCTCAATGTTTACCGCTCTGCGCAAGCGCAGAGGGATTGTGCGAACTGTCCGCAAGTTTGCCGTAATATCCTCACCGACCAGCCCATCCCCTCGGGTTGCACCGGTCACAAGCTCGCCAGCTTCATAGCGTAGAGAAACAGCTAAACCATCAATCTTCAACTCAACCAGATATTCAATAACAGCAGTAGGTAGTGCCTGCCGTACTCGGCGTTCGAAATCATAAATTTCCTGTTCATTAAAAGCATTGCCCAAACTAATCAACGGAATGGAATGTTCCACCTTGGCAAATTGCGCTTGCGGCTCGCCACCAACGCGCTGCGTTGGCGAATCCGCGCTAATCAGCGCCGGATTTGCAGCTTCCAGCTGCAGCAGCTCGCGTAAAATTAGGTCATATTCCTCATCGGTAATAATCGGTTTATCCTGCACATAATAACGATGATCATGTTCATTGATTAACGCACGTAATTCAGCAATCCTTTTCTCTACCACTCCCACTGCACTCACCCTTTACTCAACCTTTTCTAACGGAGCAAATTTTGCTAGTAGTTTTTTAAGACCAACAGGCTCAGCGAATGCAACCGTCAACTCCAGTGCTTCGCCTTCATTCTTAAGTGCTACCACTGTTCCGATACCCCAAGTCTTGTGCTGCGCCTTATCGCCAGTCTGCCATTCCATTTTGGATGCATCCTGATGTCTAGCAACCACAGGGCTGCTCTTCTTAATTCGGTTCTGTTTGCGTTCCTCTGCCTTTTGATCACTCAAATATTCTTCCGGCAATTCCTCAATAAATCGCGAAACTGGATTTACTTGCATTCGTCCATATAGCATTCGCGAATAGGCATTTAACAAATACAGTTCCTCCTGAGCTCGTGTAATCCCAACATCTGCTAAACGGCGCTCCTCTCCCATCTCTAACGTATCAAAAATCGCTCGATGATGCGTAAATATTCCCTCTTCCATTCCAACAATAAAAACGACAGGATACTCTAGCCCTTTAGCAGTATGCAGAGTCAGTAGTGAAACAAGGTTATCTTCGCGCTCGCCGTCATCGTCCAAGTCGCTCATTAGAGCAACATCGGAGAGGAACCCCTCAAGTGTCGGTTCATCATTAGTCTTCTCATAATCGGTCGTAACCGACAAAAACTCTTGTATATTTTCGATTCGACCATCAGCCTCAATGCTTCGCTCTCGTTCTAACTCAGTTTGATAACCAGTTGCCGCCAATAGCTCTTTAGTTAGATTGGTAATGCTGATAAGCGGTTTCTTTTCCATTAATCCATCAATTAGCGCAGTAAACTCCTGCACCTTGCTAACCGTACTAGCACCAAGTCCAATCTGTTCCGCCTCTTTTAATGCGTCATAGATGGAGATGCCCTTGCTATCTGCGTAAGCAGCAATCCGCTCAACTGTCACATCCCCAATTCCACGTCGTGGTTTATTAATAATCCGACGCAAGGATATATCATCATCTTTGTTGGCAAAAAGGCGCAGAAAAGCAAGAATATCCTTGATTTCCATTCGCTCATAGAACTTAGTTCCGCCATAAATTCGATAAGGAATATTAGACTTAATCAATATTTCCTCAATGACCCGGCTTTGCGCATGGGTCCGATAAAAGACCGCGTACTCCGCATAAGCACGTGTCCCCTCAGTAATCTTATTAGCGATAAAGTAAGCCTCCTCATGCTCATTATTAGCACGATAGATTCCAATTAACCCGCCTGTAGGATTATCTGTCCAGAGATTTTTGTCTTTACGCTGCTGATTATTACTAATTAGCACATTCGCTGCAGCTAGAATATTCTTGGTCGAGCGATAATTCTGCTCTAGGTTAATTACTTTAGCGTTTTTAAAATCAGTCTCAAACGACAAAATATTGCCAATGTCCGCCCCACGCCACATATAGATTGATTGATCAGTATCACCAACTACACAGATATTTTTGTGTAAATCCGCTAATAGCTTAACCAAACGATACTGCGCACGGTTAGTATCCTGATACTCATCGACATGGATATATTTGAAACGCATCTGATAGAACTCCAGTGTCTCTGGCGACTTCTCAAAAAGTTGCACCGTCAACATGATTAAGTCATCAAAATCTAGTGAGTTGTTTAAATGCAACCGCTGCTGGTAGCGCTCGTAAATCGTTGCTACCTGCTGCGCAAAAAAGTCTGTCGCAATCCGCTGGTACTGCTTCACAGTAATTAGTTCGTTTTTGGCATTGCTGATTGTAGCTAAAACCGCCTTCGGTTCTAATTGTTTGGGATCAATATTCAAGTCGCGCATCACCTGTTTTATCACCGTCAGTTGGTCGCTGGTATCAAGAATGGTAAAACTCTGTGCATAGCCAAGCAACCCAATATCGCGTCGTAAAATACGTACGCAGAGCGAGTGGAATGTCGAAATCCATACATCGTTAGCAACATCGCCGATTAATTGCTCGACCCGTTCACGCATCTCGCGCGCCGCCTTATTGGTAAAGGTAATTGCTAGCACGCTCCAAGGCGGTACCCCTGTACTTAGGATATTTGCAACTCGATGAGTTATTACTCGTGTTTTTCCACTGCCAGCGCCAGCTATTATTAGTACCGGACCCTCAATTGTTTCCACTGCTAAACGTTGCTCTTTATTTAAACCCTTTAAGATTAGCTCTTGATTTAGAATTTTTACTCACTCATTTCCGCGTATTTTACTCTTATATTATAGCAGTTTTTGCCTTGGCACAGTCGCTAATGCCGCCGCAAAATCTTGATAAATAATATTACCGACAACAATCGTATCGGCATACCTACTCATTATTCGTGCTCGCTCAGACGTGTTAATGCCCCCACCGTAGAAAATTTGACTATTATTAACCACACATTTCAGTTCACGCATCAGATCAACATCACCATAGCTACCACTATACTCAATATAAAGGATCGGTAACTGAAGCATCTGGTCAGCAATCGCTGCATATGCGCAGATGTCCTCTAATGATAATTCGGTTTGACTCTCTGTTAATTGAGCCACAGAAGAATCCTGATTCAGCACTATATAACCTTCCAGCAAAATCCGCTTCCAATCAATCAATTCATCTAGCTCTTTTATTGCTTTATGATGTGCTGCAAACAACCACTCGGGATTTCGCGCATTTAGCACGAGCGGTACCAGATAAAAATCAAAACCATTAACAATCGCTTCCACTGTCGAAACCTCGTGAATCAGCGGTAATTGGCAATTGACTGCACGTAATCTACTAAGCAACTTACTCACATTAGCACGTGTAATCCCTAACGTTCCACCAACGATAATCGCGTCTGTGCCCGAATTACATAAAGCCATAAGTTGTGACTCACTAATCGGCTTTTCCGGATCCAACTTAAAGATGTGGCGATAACCCCTAACCTGCTCGCGTAACAGCAGAATCACCTACTCTGTAATATTTAAAAAGGAGTAGCCAGCTACTCCTATTCTCTCAATCTATTTCTCTTCTAATCGTTCTATGACAGATGGCACACCGCCGGTGCCACTTGTTAAGAAGCGTTTAACACGCGAAATTGTCGCTGTGCTCGCCCCGGTCTCCTCTTCAATCCGCTGATAAGTATAGCCTTGCATCAACATTTTAGTTACTTGCAATCGCTGGCTCAGAGAAGACAGTTCATTTAATGTCATCAAATCCTCGAAAAAGTCTATTGCAAGCTCACGATCATCAATTGCCATAATCGCCGCATAAAACAGCTCGAAATCTTCATTTTTGTGCCTATTCAATGACATTTCACTCAACTCCCGACTTATTTCTTCAGACATTAGAATATCATAAAATCATTATTATTGATAGTTTACCACAGTATTATTCTGGACTATAATCACCCAAGTCTGTCCTGGGTATAACGGCTGTTCTACACCATCAACAAAAGCGCGAATCACACCATCAACACTCTTCCATGTAATCTCGCGAGCAACTCCATTTTGAAAAAGGTAGCCATCCCCTGGGCCCACTACATCGATTGAGCGACGACCGGAACTATCCAAAACCCGATGCGTTGAACGAATTACCAGAATATTCTTTGCGGTTAATTGTTTACCTGTATCAAGGTCTAGGTGCGCTAAACCATTGATGCTACGGTGATACTGCCGAAGAATTGGCTCATACATATAATCGATCACATAACTATCAAAGTACTTAATTTTGACATGTTGCGCTGATTCGCCTGTGATAACCTGCGCGTTATCATAAAATTTTAGCTCCGGAAATTTCCCTTCGGTGCGATAACCAAAAGTTTTCATTGCACTCAGTAGATTTTCATAACTTACATAGGTACTATGTGGCGAATTTCTCCAGCTAACACGCCAGAACGCTCCCGCCGACTTAGTTATATCGTCAATGTATGCAATATTATTATTACGGAGCTTTGCATAAGCCGCCTGGCTTGCGCCAACATGTACAACCACACCATCATAACCAGTAATTAAATCAATATAATATGGCCGTGCACTACGCACCGGACCAATTACTGCGGGTTGTTTGCTTTGATAGAAAGCAACAAGACGCGTAATCTCGCTCTCTGCTAATGCCTCATATACAATATCTGCCTCAAGTAATCCTGATTGCGGCCGTGCTGCTTTAATATTACTAATCATCACACCAATAATGCGCTGATTAAGCTCGCTCTCCACTGGCATCCCAGTTAGCGGCGCATAAAAATCTTCAGGCTTCTCATTAATGTGCTCGTAGGCATTTAATAAGTTATCATAGTTCGGTTCTGGAGCAACGTTTTCTGGTTCCTTGCTGAACGGATTATTGCAACCAGCGAGTACCAAAGCGAGAACCAGCATGAACACTATGCCCAACCCAATTTTTCGTCCCATCTGTCTCTACCTCTTAACTGCCTAGATTTTCAATAAAAATTCGCACTACATCTGTTCCGCCAATAATTGTACCGACAACGCTTCCTATATTAACAAAAACAGCAACCATCAGAACCCTAATCACGCGATTCTTCCAGAAACCCTTCAGCGTACTAGCGTCCTGAGCAATATTTTCGAAATCCTTCACATGTGGTTTCCTCACAAAAAATTCCACTGCCCCCGCAGCCCATCCCGCCGCAAACAACGGGTTAAGTGAACTAATAGGCGCAACAGCAAAGGCCGTTAAGATCGTGAGTGGATGTGCCAACATAATTAAACCACCGAGCCCCGCAAGTGTGCCATTCCATAGCACCCATGAGATAATCTGTTGCACCCCGGCATCTCTATTAATAATAAAGGTAGCCACTATTATTCCAATAATTAGAACTGGTATCGCCCATGCAACAATTTTACCAGTCTTTTTCTTTGGTGGCAGGGCCACTAGCTGTTCAAGGTCGTTGTCAACTTTAATTTGTTGAAGAACACCTGGCAAGTGGGCAGCACCAAGTACAGCCACAATCGTTTCGCCTGGCGCCTCGCGTATCTTTTGTGCAAGGTATGTGTCACGTTCATCAACTAACGGAACCTTCAAACTCGGCATAGCTGTCGATAGCTCGTTTAGAGCCGAGTCTAACATATCTTCGCTTTTGAGACGCTCAACATCAGCAGCCGTTATCTCTTCATCAATGAAAACGCTAATAATGAGCTGAAACATAAATTTGATTTTGTCCCAAGCGGTTAAATTACCAAGTATGCGTTTAAAAGTTATATCAATTCTGCGATCGGCTAATACCAGATTAGCGCCAATCTCTTTGGCCGATTCAATCCCCTGGATCATCTCTTGACCCGCTTGAATACCTAATTGCTTAGCCATTCGCTTCTGATAAGCCGATAAAATTAAATTGACTAGCAGAAGCGTCGTCTGTTTAGTCTTAATTACTTTAACAATGTCCATGTTCTCCCAAGTGGCTTTATTCTCAATCGTCTGGTAACGCGAGTCACATAGCTCAACCGCTACCGTATCAGGTCGCACAAACTCAATCACATTTTTTACCTCTTCGACGCTATTGTGCGATACATGCGCTGTGCCAATCAGGAGAATCCGTTTTCCATTGATAACAAGTTCATGAATATTTGAGGTATCAGCTTCCTTAATCGCCTTATTGGCAATATCTGTTCGGTAATGCGCCCCCGCAAAATCAATCTTACTTATTCCTTGATAAGCTAGTTCCTGCGCACCCTTAATGTTCTCTCCAAGTGCCGTCAACGAGAGTACACGCCCACCTGAAGTAACCAGAGCGTTCCCTGGAGCAACTTCAGCTCCCGCAATATATAACTCAGTTCCCTCAGGCAACTCGTCAATCGAAATTGGTTTTCCTTTTTCGTAAGAACCCGGGTAACCGGCCGAAGCCATTACAATAGCTACAGTCGCACGTGAATCCCAGCTTAATTTAATATCTGCCAAACTTCCTTGATTCATAGCTACCAGAATATCTACCAGGTCCGTTTTAAGCCGCGGCAAAACAACCTGCGTCTCTGGATCGCCAAATCGAGCATTAAATTCGATTACTTTTATTCCCTCCGCTGTAATCATTAGACCAGCATAGAGAATCCCTTTAAACGGACGCCCTTCAGCCACCATCCCTTTAGCTGTCGGCACCAAAATTTCATCATAAACCTGTTTCAACAACGCCTTGCTCATCTGCGGGACCGGTGAATAAGCACCCATCCCACCTGTATTTGGACCTAAATCATTATCATAGACCGCTTTATGGTCTTGCGCCGGTTCCATCGGTAAAACCGTTTCACCATCAACAAAAGCCATAACCGTCAATTCTTCACCCGTCAAAAACTCCTCAATTAAGATTCGCTCACCGGCAGCACCGAACGCCTTATCCTCCAGCATTTGGTCAACAGCCGTAAATGCCTCATCTAGCTTGTGAGCAACGATAACGCCCTTGCCTGCAGCCAGGCCATCTGCCTTTATTACGATTGGCGCACCAACCTCCTGCAGATATTTTTTCGCAGCATTACTTGAATTGAAACTGCGATAAGTGCCTGTTGGAATATTATATTTCTGCATTAGCTCCTTCGCAAAAGCTTTACTGCCCTCTATTTCCGCTGCCAACTTATTCGGTCCAACTATCACTAATCCCTGTTCAATAAAATAATCGACAATCCCCGCAAAAAGCGGATTCTCAGGTCCAACAAAGGTTAGGTCAATCGCATATTCCTTAGCCGCCGCCGCAAGTCCAGCAAAATCCATCTCCGCAATCGGCAGACAGATTGCATCGCGTGCAATCCCACCGTTGCCCGGAGCACAGTAAACCTGCTCAACTTTATCACTTTTATTTAATGCACGAACAATTGCGTGCTCGCGGCCACCCTGTCCAACCACTAAAATCCGCATCGGTCCACTTCCCTTCAGTTTAAATAAACTCTTTATTCTTTATTGTGTAAGTCTATCACTTTTTTTCTAATGTTTAAAATGGCGTATACCAGTGACAACCATCGCAATGCCTTTTTCATCAGCTGCGATAATTGAATCCTCATCGCGAATTGAACCACCAGTCTGAATAATCGCCGTAATACCAGCTTCAGCAGCCGCCAACACTGTATCATTCATTGGAAAGAAAGCATCGGAGGCCATCACAGAACCGGCAGCCTTCTCGCCAGCTTGAGCAATTGCAATGCCAGCGGCACCAACACGGTTCATCTGTCCAGCACCAATCCCAATCGTCATATTATCACGAGCCAGAATAATCGCATTAGACTTAACATGTTTGACCACTTTCCAAGCGAATTTAAGTTGTTCTAATTCTTCTGCTGTCGGTTTACGTTTTGTCACAACGGTTAAATCATCATCGGATAGTTCGCGTTCATCCTCATCCTGTAGTAGTAGCCCGCCAAGAACGGAAACTACCTTTGGAACGCCGGTATATTTTTGTTCGTCTTTTAATGATAAAAGACGAATATTCTTCTTCGCGGAAAGTATTGCAAATGCCTCTTCAGTAAAGCCTGGCGCTATAATTACTTCAAGGAAAATCTCCTTCATCAGTTCAGCGGTTGGCACATCTACAATCTGGTTAGTTGCCACAATCCCGCCAAAAATTGAAACCGGATCGGCCTCATATGCTTTGGTAAACGCCTCAAGCAGATTTTTCCCAACAGCAATACCACATGGATTCATATGCTTTACTGCAACAACGACCGGTTGCTCCTTAAACTCGCGCACCATCTGCCAAGCAGCGTTAGTATCCTGAATATTGTTATAAGAAAGCTCCTTACCATGTAGCTGCTCAGCTAATGGCAAGCCTTGTTTAATTAGAGGTTGCTTGTAAAAGCTAGCACTTTGATGAGGATTTTCGCCATAACGCAGGTCCTGCACCTTTTCATAAGTAAGTGTTAACTTATCTGGATAAGCGATACCCTCAGCTTTTGTCCAATACTCAGCTATATAAGCATCATAAGCGGCAGTTAATCTAAACACCTTCGCCGCTAAACTTTTTTTCGTTTCTAAACTTACATCTCCAGTCGCCTTAAGCTCAGCCACAATCACAGCATAATCAGCAGGATCAGTAACTACAGCAACATCTTGATAGTTTTTTGCAGCTGACCGCAACATTGAAGGCCCACCAATATCGATATTCTCAATCGCCTCAGCCCATTTTACATCCGGTTTCGAGATAGTTTCCTTAAACGGATATAAGTTAACAGCAACAATATCTATTAATGAAATGTCTTGCTTTGCAAGCTGATCCATATGTTCAGGATTAGCGCGGACTCCCAATAATGCCCCAAAAATATTCGGATGTAACGTTTTCAAGCGACCATCCATAATCTCAGGAAAGCCGGTAACATCAAATGTTGAAATTACCTCCATCCCCGCATCCTCCAGGGCCTTTTTCGTGCCACCTGTTGATATAATTTCGAAATCTAAGGAGATTAGCTCCTTCGCAAATTCGATAATTCCACTTTTGTCTGAAACACTTAGTATAGCTCTTCTTTTTGCAGCCACAGTTATTCCTCCTCTTTTTTTACTTTATGTACCTCGCGCCCGCAGACAGAAATCTTCCCGGTAACTACCAAGTTGACTGCCTCAAGCAACAAGCGATGTTCCATTTCATGTACTCTCATAGCAAGCGTTTCTATTGTATCCTCAATAAGAATTGGTAACTCTTCTTGCAATATGATTGGGCCAGTATCCATCCCTTCATCAACAAAATGAACCGTCACACCAGTTTTGGGAACTCCCGCTTCTAATGCGCGCTCAATTGAGCGGATCCCTGGAAATTCTGGTAACAGTGACGGATGCAGATTGATTATTCGATTAGGAAAGGCATGCAATAATGTCGGACCCACCAAGCGCATATAACCGGCCAAAACAATATATTCAATCTCTAGCTCATCTAAGCGCTCGAGAATGTACTGTTCATAATGCTCGCGCGAAGAGAATTTTTTCGGTTCAACGATTAAAACGGGAATTCGTGCTAAGTGCGCACGCTTAATAACATAAGCCTCCGGCCGATCACAGACTAGTAAATAGAGGTCGCCTTTTAAAAGATTTTGCTTCCACGCATCCGCTAAAGCTTGAAAATTACTTCCATTGCCTGAAGCAAAAACGGCAATCCTTTTCATCTACATCCTCGCCCCCATTTAGTTAAGTACTATCCCTTTGTCACCCTTTGTGATTTTGCCAATCACTGTTGCAGTTTCGCCCAGCTCTTCAGCTAGTTTAACAATTTCAGCAGCATCTTCCTTGCTGACTACTAAAATATAACCTATGCCCATATTAAAGGTACGATACAAATTATAATCATCCATCTCACCAAGCTCGCCCAACAACTTAAAGATTTTTGGCGCTTCCCAGCTGCTTAACTTAATTTTCGCCTGCAAATTATCCGGTAGAATCCGCGGGATATTCTCAATCAGACCGCCGCCGGTAATGTGTGCCATTCCCTTAATATTGTATCGTTTAAGCAATGCCAGTACCGTCTTTACATAGATGCGCGTTGGTTTCATCAACTCTGCACCTAATGTATTATCGAGACTCGGTACAAAAGCATTAATATGATAGGAGTTTTTCGTAAATAATAGGTGACGCACAAGAGAGAAACCGTTACTGTGTAGGCCATTAGAAGCAAGTCCAATGATTACGTCGCCCGCCTCAATTTTCTCACCCGTTACAACCTTTTCCTCTTCCACAATCCCTACAGCAAAACCAGCTAAATCATACTCACCATTGCCGTACATCCCCGCCATCTCAGCTGTTTCGCCACCAATTAGTGCACAGCCTGCTTGTACGCAGCCCTCAGCTATCCCCGCAACAAGCTGCTCAACCTGCTCAGGTATAAGTTTGCCAGTTGCAATATAATCAAGGAAAAAAAGCGGCTCCGCTCCCTGCACAGCAATGTCGTTTACACTCATCGCTACAAGGTCAATTCCAATTGTGTCGTGCTTATCCACTTCTTGCGCAATTTTTACTTTGGTACCAACGCCATCAGTTCCGGAAACAAGAATCGGGTTTTTGTAATCACCCTTTAACGCAAAAAGCCCACCGAAACCACCCAAGTCCGTCTTAACCTCAGGTCGCATGGTCCTAGCAACGTGCTGTTTCATTAATTGTACAGCCTCATTACCAGCGTCAATATCAACGCCTGCCTCTTTATACGCATTACTTTTCTTAGCATCACTCATTAGTCTTCCCCCTTACCTTCTCTAACGATCCAGGAGCTTCGTCGGATATTTTGAGTCGAAGCAAGCCAGGCAATAGCTATTAGGCTCACCATCAAGTTCCATATTTAGTGCATCTACCATACCATCAATACTGAGAAACGCCAACGAATCAGCATCCATATTGATTCTCATCTCTTCTAAATCTACATTTGCTGCAACTAACTCATCACGCGAGCTAATGTCGATTCCATAATAACAGATATCCTTAACTGCAGGCGAACTAATTCTTACATGCACCTCAGCCGCGCCTGATTCACGTAATATTCGAACGATCCTACGACTTGTAGTTCCGCGGACAATTGAATCATCAATCATTACAACTCTTTTACCTTCAACAACTTTACGAACAGCACTAAGCTTCATTCGCACGCCCTTTTCACGTAGCGCTTGGCTTGGTTGTATAAAAGTACGTCCAATATAGCGATTCTTAATCAAACCCAGCTCAAACGGTATCCCCGATTCTTCGGCATAGCCAATAGCTGCCGAGATGGAAGAATCTGGAACGCCTGTTACAACGTCCGCAACAACAGGACTCTCCTGTGCTAAACGCTTGCCCAATCGCTTGCGCGCTAGATGAAGATTTATCCCGCAGATATCACTATCCGGCCGGGCAAAATATATATATTCAAATGCACAAGATGCACGTTTCACTCCACTGGCATACTGCTCGGAAAAAAGACCATCTGCGCCTAAAAACTCCGAATGCATCCCACTCGCAGAGAAAATCACTAACTCACCCGGCTCCAAATCGCGAATATATTCCGCACCTACCTCTTCAAATGCGCAAGTTTCTGATGATACTACATAACCACCATTGAGACGTGCTAACACGAATGGACGTATACCATTCGGATCAGCTGCCGCAATAAGCTTGTCATTACTTAAAATAACTAACGCATAAGCGCCAATTAATTGCCCAAGAGCATCTTTAATCGCATCCTCAAGATGGTCATACTCTGATTTAGCAATTAGATGTGCAATTACTTCGATATCGCTTGTAGTCTGAAAAATTGAACCTTCTCGGACTAGACGCTCCCGAATCTGCGCAGCATTAACTAACGCACCATTAATCGCTAAAGCAATCTCTCCTTGGTGATACTTAAAGACAAATGGCTGCGTGCCGGTAACAGCCCCCCTGCCCTTCATCGAATACCGAACATGCCCTATCCCACTTTTGCCAGCCAACCGGTTTAACTCCTCATTGCCAAAAACCTCTGTTACCAAGCCGCGCGCACGATTAGTAGTGAATTGTTCTCCATCTGTTGTAACAATTCCGGCACTCTCTTGCCCACGATGCTGCAAAGCGTGTAAACCATAATAGATTAGTAGCGGTGCATCTTCTAAATTATAAACGCCAAAAACGCCACACTCATGTTGTGGCTTATCAGGCATTATTTCGTTGCACTCTTTGCACTCATTGCACATGGAATCGCTTCCCTCCAAGTTTTATCAATTTTTGCAAGTTCAAGATTAATCAACTCTTTATCATTGTAACTAATCGTTAATTTATTAGATGCTACCTCGCCTATCTCCTGACATTTGATGCCTTTTTCCTTAGCAAGTTGGCAAATTGCAGCAACATTTTCCGCCTTCGCCGTTAACAAAACACGTGACTGTGACTCGCTAAATAATATAGCTTCGGCCGATAAATCAGCGGATATATTCAACTTCGCGCCCTTACCGCCAGCCACTGCAGATTCAACAAGTGCTACCGCCAGACCACCCTCACTTAAATCATGAGCTGATCTGACTAACCCTTGATGAATAGCATTCAGAACAGTCTCATGCAAGTTGCGCTCAATAGCTAAATCAATTGCTGGTGATTTGCCTTCAACTTTATTAATTGCC
The DNA here is from genome assembly GCA_964568525.1 of uncultured Caryophanales bacterium. Lineage (GTDB taxonomy): Bacteria > Bacillota > Bacilli > Tepidibacillales > Tepidibacillaceae > CAYZPB01. Next base: position 7,101 of record CAZMPM010000013.1, on the reverse strand, counting down.
AGTTTTTGAAATTCAGTTCCCGTCAATTCCGCATAAGTTGTACCCAGCAGAATAATCCGGTCACCGGCTTCCTTGAAACTAATATCTGTAATATATTCTGGCTTCTCAATCAATCCAACCATCCCGATAATCGGAGTCGGATAGATTGCTTCACCAGCATACTCATTATAAAGACTTACATTACCGCCGATAACAGGTATATCTAACGCTTTACAACCTGCTACAATTCCATCAACTGACTTGTCAAAACTCCAATAAATTTCCGGTTTTTCCGGATTACCGAAGTTAATTCCATCAGTTAAGGCAATCGGCGTTCCACCAGTACAGACAAGATTACGCGCCGCCTCAGCAACAGCAATTGCACCACCAACATAAGGATCAAGATAGATGTATCGACCATTGCCGTCAGTAGTCATTGCCAGTGCTTTGTTCGTTCCGCGAAGCTTGATTACGCCCGCGTCGCCACCAGGCTTCACAACTGTACTAAAACGTGCTGTATGGTCATATTGACGATAGACCCATTCCTTACTCGCAATATTTGGCTGCGCTAATAATTGTAACAAAGTTTCAGCGTAATTCTGCACTTTAAAATCCTCTACAGCTGAATGTAGTGCTTGATTTTCACGATAATACGCCGGCTCTTTCGTTTCCATCGTATACACTGGTGCCTCATCAACTAAAGCAGCAACCGGCATATCGCACACAACTTTGCCCTCGTGCAAGATGCGATAACGTTTGTCATCGGTAACCTTGCCCACAACAACGGTATCGATATCCCACTTCGCATAAACAGCAGCAATCTCAGCTTCTTTTCCAGCCTTTGACACTACTAACATACGCTCCTGCGACTCACTAAGCATTATTTCGTATGGAGACATGTCCGGGTCACGCTGTGGTACAAGCGATAGATCAAGCACAACGCCTGTTCCCGCCTTGCTCGCCATCTCTGTACTGGAACTGGTCAGACCAGCCGCTCCCATATCTTGAATTCCTTCAATTATATCAAGCTTGAGTAACTCTAGCGTTGCTTCAAGCAATCTTTTCTCCGTAAACGGGTCGCCCGCCTGCACATCTGGTGATTCCGTTTCATCAGTCAATTCTACTGAAGCAAAAGTCGCTCCATGAATCCCATCTTTACCGGTTGGCGCACCAGCATAAATCAATGAATTACCAACCCCGCGCGCTAATCCCCTCTGCATTTTGTCGTGATCGACCAACCCAACGCACATTGCATTGACAAGCGGATTACCGAGATAAGATTCCTCAAAAACAACCTCGCCACCAACAGTTGGAATACCTAGACGATTGCCGTAGTCACCGATTCCCTTAACCGCATATTTGAAAAGATGTTTAACACGCGGATCAGTAAACGGGCCAAAACGCAGTGAATTCAACATCGCAATTGGTCGAGCTCCCATTGAGAAGACATCACGAACAATCCCGCCAACGCCAGTCGCTGCTCCTTCATACGGCTCAACGGCTGATGGATGGTTATGGCTTTCGATTTTGAAAACAACTGCTTGGTTATCGCCAATATCAACGACACCTGCTCCCTCACCTGGTCCTTGCAGAACGCGCACACCTTTTGTCGGGAATTTGCGCAGCAGATTTTTCGATGTTTTATAGCTACAATGTTCTGACCACATCACGCTAAATAGACCGGTTTCCAAATAATTGGGATCGCGGCCAATCAACTTAACTGCTAAGTTATACTCATAATCAGAGAGTCCTAACTCTCGATAAATTTTCTGTTCTCTAATCTCCTGAGCGTTTGGTTCTTGTTTATTATTGTTCATCGTCTATTCCTCCAAGCCTCAAGAATTGATTCAAAAAGCCGGACACCTGCATCGGAACCGGTCTGCTTGTCTAATGCACGGTCAATCTGTGGCATAATGCCAAGCACATTGCCGGATTTATTAGTTATAGCTGCAATATTATCTAGTGAACCATTCGGATTCCCAGCAGTACCAGCGTAACGTAGGATAATCTGCCCATTCTTCTGTAGTTCCGCTAACTCCTCCGCCTCACAAAAATAATTCCCATGACCATGAGCAATCGGCAACCGCAGCTGCTCTCCGACCTGATATTGCTTAGTAAACGCTGTATGATTGTTCTCAACAGTTACATCAGTATCAGCACAGATATACTCAATCCCCTCATTGATTAGAAGCGCCCCCGGCAATAAGCCTGCTTCAAGCAAAATCTGAAAGCCATTGCTTATTCCCAACACGTAACGACCAGTCTCCGCAGCACATTTTAATGAACGCATTATTGGAGCTTGCTTCGCAATTGCACCTGGTCGCAAATAATCTCCGTAGGCAAATCCACCTGGTAGAATAATTAAATCATAAGGGAGAAGGTCTTCCTCTTTGTACCAGACATATTCGACGTTTCCCACACCATAAATATCGGTAATGGGATGCGGAGAATCTATCTCAACACCTGAACCAGGAAAAACTATAATGCCTACCTTCATCTTGCCACCACTTCCAACTCGAAGCGATAATCCTCAACGTTAGCATTAACTAATAGCTTATCGCAAATTTGTGTAACCTTAGATGCTGCTTCTTCATCATTAGCCGCAGCAATCATTAACTCAATAAACTTGCCAACCTTTACTTCTTCTGTCCCTTGATAACCCATCGCTACCAGAGCCTCTTTTAAAGCTTTTCCTTGTGGATCGATTACACCTTCGCGAATTGTTACATAGATACTTGCTTTATACATTTGGTTCTCCTCCATTTTTTATCGGCTCTTGATTATCTACATCTACGGTTAATCCTAAACGCTCAAAAATATAATCCACCTGCTGCAGATGATACATCGGGTTAAAGCACTCCTCAATATCATCCTCTGTCAGTAGCTCTTTTATCTGTGGTTCCGCAAGCACTAGCTCGCGAAAGGCTTTGTTCTTATCCCATGCTTCCATCGCTAAACTCTGCACCAAATCGTAGGCCGCTTCCCTCGTCATTCCTTTTGTGATGAGCGCTAATAGAACTTGTTGCGAATGAATTAAACCGTAGGTTTTGTCCATGTTACGGCGCATATTCTGCGGAAAGACAGTCAGATTACGAACAATACCGCTAAATCGGCTTAACATATAATCGATGAGAATCGTAGCATCAGGCAGAATTATCCGCTCTACTGAGGAATGTGAAATATCACGTTCATGCCAAAGCGGCACATTCTCGTAAGCAGAAACCATGTAGCCGCGCATCACTCGGGAAAGTCCAGAAATATTCTCAGAACCGATTGGATTACGTTTATGCGGCATTGCAGATGAACCCTTTTGGCCACCGCTAAATTGCTCTTCAACTTCCCGAATTTCTGTACGCTGTAAACTTCGAATCTCGATCGCAAATTTTTCCAGTGAAGTCGCAATCAAAGCCAGCGTAGCCACATACTCGGCATGCCGATCGCGTTGCAAAGTCTGTGTTGAAATCGACGCAGTTTTTAAACCTAACTTAGTGCAGACATACTCCTCAACTGCGGGAGGCGTGTTAGCATAGGTGCCGACCGCGCCAGAGATTTTGCCATACTGCACATTCTCAGCCGCACGAGTAAACCGCTCCTTGTTGCGTTGCATTTCTTGATGCCAGAGCGCCATTTTCAAACCAAAAGTAGTCGGCTCCGCATGTACGCCATGCGTCCGACCAATCATGATTGTGTGTTTATGTTCAATTGCTTTATTTTTTAAGATTAGTAGGAAATCATCAAGCGCTTGTCCAATTAGTTGGTTCGCTTGCAAAATACGGTAGGATAATGCGGTGTCCACCACATCTGTTGAGGTTAAACCATAGTGAATCCATTTTGACTCTTGACCAAGCGCTTCAGCAACCGCGCGGGTAAATGCGACTACATCATGCTTTGTCTCAAATTCGAGTTCATTAATTCGGTCGATATCAATTCGGGAATTATGACGCAGGAGTTTTACATCTTGAGCTGGAATTATACCAAGTTCTGCCCATGCTTCTGCCGCAAGTAGCTCGACCTCAAGCCATGATTGATATTTATTCTCTTCACTCCAGATTTTCTGCATCTCTGGTCTAGAATAACGCGTAATCATCGAATTACCCCCAAACGTCAATTAGAATTAGTCTTATTAGACCTCATTGCCATCGTTATCGGCTGCACTAGCTTGTAACTTAAGATCTTTCTCCTCAACCTTTACTGCCATCTCAAGGCGCAGAGCTTTTAGTTTTGAGGCAACAGCAAGATTATTCAGTGCAATCATCTGTCCTGCGAGGAGCCCGGCATTATATCCGCCATCAATCGCCACCGTCGCGACAGGGATGCCTTGTGGCATCTGGACAATTGCATAAAGTGCATCAACACCCTTTAGTGCACCTGATTTAATTGGTACGCCGATTACCGGTAAAGTAGTAAAAGAAGCAATAACACCGGGAAGATGAGCGGCTAGACCAGCACCGGCAATGATTACTGAAAACCCATTAGCCTCAGCATCACGAGCAAGAGCGGCCGTCCTTTCAGGAACGCGGTGTGCAGAGGATATACGCATTTCATAATCGATGCCAAGTTTTTCTAGAGCTGCGCCTGCTTCCTTCATTTTGTCTAAATCAGAGTCACTACCCATTACGATTAGAACTTTTGCCATTTCCCTTGCCTCCTATATTTTAATATCTAAAGCCCAGTAAGTAGGTCCCTAATAAAGGAGAGAATTCTACCAGCCTGGGCTTTTATCCCTTCGGTCCTGCTTCTAACTGAGACATTTGGAATAATACCTTCTTAGTTGTTTTAAACTTAATAACTACATATATATTTTAACTTTACGCAGTCCAATAGTCAAACGAAACGAGGCTTTATTTTAACGTTTATAAACTATTTTTCCATCGATTACTGTCTGTTCAACAACAGTCAGATATTCAATTGGGTTCCCCGACCAAACAACTAAATCTGCATCCTTGCCAGACTCGAGTGAACCAACACGTTTATCTAAACCAATATGGCGCGCCGGATTGATTGTAATTGCTTCCCAAGCAGTCTGTTCACTTAACCCTTCGCGAACTGCTAGCGCCGCGCTAAGCGTGATATATTGAATAGGAATTACCGGATGGTCAGTGATAATTGAAAAAGGAACTTTGGCCTTTTCTAATTCAACAAGTGTCTGCCAGCCAAGCTCACCGAGCTCAATTTTCGAACGGCTAGAAAGCGTTGGCCCAACCGTGACACGGTAGCCTTTATTAAAGATAATATCTGCAATTCGATGTCCTTCTGTGCAGTGTTCTAATGTTAAATCGACCTTAAACTCTTCAGCAATACGAATCGCAGTGATAATATCGTCAGCACGATGCGCATGTGCTCTTAGTGGTATCTCGCGGCGGAGTACTTTTAACATGGTTTCCATCCGCAGATCCAGCTCCGGCAACTTATCCTCGTCAAGTGCACCTTTTTCGATTTTTTTCATGTAGTTGCGTGCTTTTGTAAGGTTATCGCGCAAAACTGCCGCGGTTCCCATGCGCGTACAAGGCATCTGCTTACGCTCACCATAAACGCGTTTAGGATTCTCGCCAAAAGCAACTTTTAAGCCGGAAAGTTCCTTAACAAGCATCTCTTCAAGAATGCGACCGTGGGTCTTTACAATCGACATTTCACCGCCAATGACATTCGCACTGCCCGGCATAACTTGAACAGTTGTCACACCGCCTTGATAGGCATCGATGAAACCTTGCTCAGTCGGATTTATCGCATCCATAGCGCGAACATGCGGCGTCGCTGGATCTGTCATCTCATTGCCGTCAGCACCTGCCCAATCAATTGTCTCCTCGTAAACACCCAGATGTGTATGTGCATCGATCAGTCCAGGCGTAATCCATTTGCCAGTGCAATCAATAATCTGTGCATCAGCAGGGATTTCCAGTTTCTCGCCAATCGCTTTAATGCGGCCATCCTCGATTAGAATCGTTCCTTTCTCGATAATACCATCCGTCACTGTATTAATTCTCGCATTTGTAAAAGCCAGCATAATTTATCCTCCACTTTTATTAATAAAAACAGTGTAGCCGCACTATATCGTGCAACTACACTAATTGTAATACTTATTAGTCAAAAATCATAGAAGAAAGCCTGTCTTAGCAAAAGAATTAAGCTTGTTGGCCCTTTTTAGTTTTTTTCGCTTGTCGCCAAAGACTACTAATTAAAATGTCTAAATAGCGCGTAAACACAGCAATCATCGCAGCAACAGCAGCATAAACAAGAATCGAGATAGAAGTAGTCGTCTCGGTTAATGAATGTGTACCGCTGCCACTTCCGTGACCTGCTCCGAAACCACTACCCTGACCATGACCAGTAGATGGTTTGTAAGCGTTTTGCTCGCCAATATTAGTTAGATCCCAAAATGTAAATGTCCGCTCCAACGTCACCCATAAGTTAGCATAATCAAATGCGAAGATACCTAGAGCCACTATGATGATCGCAAAAATAGCTGTCAAATACGCTGAAAGCTTGAAGGAGACAGCAAAGATTTTGCGAAAAGCTACAGCAATCCACTTCCAATGTAATCCAAGATGAATTGCCCCAATTATTAGAATTGTAAAAGCTGAAGCAACGTGAATTTTCAGCCAGGTAAAAGTGTAGTACAGCCCGATGTAACCAAACCATGAAAAATCAATATTTTTTGCAATCGCAAAACTACTTAGCAGCATAAAGATCGCTGCGATTAATAATAAGAAATTCAGAATGTAGCTTAAACGCAAGCGTGGTGTCATTTTATTAAAAAACTTCTTAGTACATTCGGTAACCCATTTCCAATTGATGATGATATGAATTAAAAATATAATGCCAAGTCCTAACCCAACCCATTCATGCCATTTCAATTTTGTAAATAACGGCTCCATAATAATTAGATAAACCACTACCAGAATAATATCGATATAAAATTTTGTTTCCATCTTACTAGATTTATTCATCATCTTTCCCCCAGTAATTCGTATATAGATTAAGTTACTCCTTAATCTTTAGGTTTGTGTTAGCGAAATGTTAAGATAATATTAATATTCACAATATAAATAATCAGCAAATAATATTGCCAACAAAAAATCCAGTTCTGCAAGCTTATGCTCACAAAACTGGATTCATCTTCTT
>CAZMPM010000012.1:12107-32714 GCA_964568525.1 uncultured Caryophanales bacterium | reverse complement strand
CAATTTAGCCATTGGGTTATTTTTATTGTACTAGCTTTAATTGGTGTTAAATTGATATACGATGCGCGAAAGGGCATGGATGAGAGCAACGTTGAGTGCACAACAAAAGCCAACCCCCTATCTACCACGATTATGCTTACACTTGCTTTAGCAACAAGTGTTGATGCATTTGCAGTAGGGGTTAGCTTTGCTTTATTTCCATTTTCAATTTGGCTAGCTATCCTGATTGTAGCATCCGTGACTTTTGTGCTATCATTTATTGCAGTCTATCTCGGTAAACTATTAGGCGATATTCTACAAAGTAAAGCAGAGCTATTTGGCGGTTTAATCCTGATTGCTATCGCCATTAAAATTTTGATCGAAGGGCTAACCAACTAAGAAACTAGATATGATATACCTCATCAAGCGGCATTACCTTTACTTTGTTCTTCAACAAAACTTCTAACGCCTTGTCCTTTTCGTTAACCTTCATAATTACTAGTGCCTCTTTACCAGAGTTACTAGCAAAAGCATACATATACTCAACGCTAATATCTTCTTTTTCTAAAGCTTCTAAGGTAATTGTCAGTCCACCAGGCTTATCTTCAATCGCAATTGCAATCACAGTCGTAGCACTAACCGCAAAATCAGCCGCCTTCAAATGGATGATCGCTTCGTCAGGTTTATTGACGATCAGACGCAGAATTCCATAATCAGTTGTCTCCGCAATCGAGAGCGCGCGAATGTCGATATTGTTTTCTGCCAAAACACGCGTTGCAACGGCCAATCTACCAGATTTGTTTTCGAGAAATACGGAAATTTGTTTAACAAACATTACATAACACCCCTTAGTTAATAGGTTCTTTTATCGATAACGCGTTTAGCCTTGCCTTCACTACGCTCAATTGATTTAGGTTCTACTAGGCGAACTTTTGCAGCGACGCCTAACACCCCTTCTATTTCGCGCATAATCATTTTTTCTGTCGCAACGATATCTTTAATCTGGTCTGAGAAGAATACATCCGTCATCTCCACCAGCACTTCTAATGTATCAAGATTATTAATTCGATCAACAACCAATTGATAATGTGGTGCTGCTTCGCCAAATTCCAGTAGAACACTTTCGACTTGTGATGGGAAGACATTAACACCACGAATAATTAACATATCATCCGTACGACCCATTATTTTGTTCATCCTTGTGCTCGTACGACCACAAGCGCAAACGTCGGCATTTAGCACGGATAAATCACGCGTACGGTATCTAAGTAGTGGCAAGCCTTCTTTTGTAATCGTTGTAAAGACGATCTCGCCCTTTTCACCGATCGGTAAAACTTCACTAGTAATCGGATCAATGATTTCCGGATAAAAGTGATCATCGGCGATGTGCAAACCGGCTTTATGAATGCACTCACAAGAAACACCGGGGCCAATAATTTCACTAAGACCATAAATATCAAATGCTAAGATTCCCAAACGTCGTTCAATCTCATCACGCATTGCGCTAGTCCATTGCTCAGCACCGAAAATCCCTGATTCCAGTTTTAGCTCATCTTTAGAAATTCCAAGTTCTTCCATTACTTCCGCAATAAATAGAGCATAGGAAGGTGTGCAAGCCAGCATTGTTGTTCCAAAATCCTTCATAATCTGTACCTGACGTTTGGTGTTTCCTGATGAGCTCGGTATAACTGATGCACCGACCTTTTCAGATCCATCGTGAATGCCCAGTCCACCGGTAAATAGACCATAACCGTACGATACTTGAATAAATGATTCATTGGTCATACCAGCAGAAACAAGCGCTCGCGCCATAACTTCTGACCAGGTATCAAGGTCTTTTCGAGTGTAACCTACAACAGTCTGTTTTCCAGTAGTTCCAGATGATGCATGAATTCTCACTATCTCATTCATCGGCGTAGCAAACAGACCGTATGGATAATTATCACGCAAATCTTCTTTGTAGGTAAATGGCAGCTTCACGATATCATCAATTGATTGGATATCACTTGGTTTAACGCCTAACTCGTCCATTTTTGCCCGATAAAAAGGCACGTTATCGTATACATGTTTTACCGTAGTAATTAATCGTTCTGATTGCACTTTTTTCTTCTCTTCGAGCGGCATACATTCTGCTGCCTTGTTCCAATATTGCACAAGCAATCTCCCTCTCTTTAGGTAATTAGTGTTATTATATATAACTGCCTAATCTTTGTAAATTAATAGTAATGAAACAAAATGCCCAAGTGAACATTACTGAACACCTGGGCATAAAAGCCATGCGATATTATTTTACTTCTTCATATGCCCAAGCAAGCCAATCTAGCACAAAACGAACGTCTTCAGATTCAATAGTTGCACCGCACCAGATTCTGAGACCATCCGGAGCATCACGATAGGCACCGATATCATAAGCAACAGCTTCTTGTTCTAGTATTTTGATTAATTGTTTAATTTTATCCTTATCAAGAGCAAGATTTAAGCAGACGCTGGTATTTGAACGAATTGCCGGGTCTGCAGCAAGAAAACTAATCCAATCATGCTTATTAACAAACTCTTCAACGACTTTTAAGTTAGCATTGCTTCTAGCAATAAGAGCTGGTAATCCACCAATGGAATCAACCCAATCCAGAGCTGCTAAGTAATCTTGGTTACAAAGCATTGATGGCGTATTAATCGTTGAACCTTCGAACAACGCTTCATCCACACCATCGCCCTTTCTAAACGTAAAAATTTTAGGGATCGGCCAAGCTGGTTTGTAGCTCGCAACCCTTTCCACTACGCGCGGAGAAATAATTAGCATGCCGTGAGCTGCTTCGCCACCAAGCACTTTTTGCCAAGAATAAGTAGTTACATCAAGCTTATCCCAAGGAAGGTCCATCGCAAAAACAGCCGAAGTGGCATCACAAATTGTTAAACCTTTTCGATCTGCCGGAATAAAGTTACCGTTAGGTACTTTAACTCCACTTGTTGTCCCATTCCAAGTAAAGACAACATCATTGTCGAAATTAACTTTTGAAAGATCAGGAATTTTCCCATAATCTGCAAAATGTTCAGTAACATCTTCAATTTTTAACTGGCCTTTTATCTCTTTAGCCCAACCAGTACCAAATGACTCAAAATGGATAACGTCTACACCTCTCGCACCAAGAAGATTCCACATCGCCATCTCCACGGCGCCAGTATCTGAGGCAGGAACGATTGCAACTCGATAATCCTCAGGAATACCGAGAATCGCTTTTGTTCTATTAATTGACTCTTCGAGTAGTGCTTTCCCGAGTTTGCTACGGTGTGATCTGCCCAAAGGGGTATCCTTTAATACATCTAAACTATAGCCAGGATATTTCGAACATGGGCCTGACGAAAAATTTGGATTATTTGGTTTTCTGCTTGGTTTACTAATCATTTAAAATCCCCCTCATGATATTTTTATATAATAATAACGCTATTTTAACACACTTAAAACAAATGCTCCATCAAACACTTGCTCAATTGCAATTAATTCTAAGCCATGCCTAGCAAGCAATTCAGTGATTCCATCAGCATTAGCCACAATTGCTCTCCCGGCCATTGAAAGAGAAAATAAAAACAAACCGTCTTTTTTTAAGACATGTACAATTTCCTTAAAATCAAATGGCGCATTAGAAACAGTCACTAAATCAAAGCTTGCGGCATTAAATGGCAATTTATAAGCATTACCGAGCATAAACGAAACATTTTGTACGAGATTTTGCTCTTTCTTCGCTATCGCTATCTTGAGCATCTCTTCAGCTTGATCTACTCCTACAATCTGGGCATTGGGAAAAGCTGATGCAATTTTATAAGCAGCAAAACCAGTGCCGGTGCCTAAATCTAAAATATAACCTGAATAATTTGCACTCAGTCCAGTGCGTTTTATGCCCTGTGCAAATGGATCCGAATAACCTGCGCGTTTACTGGTAATTGGGTCAAACTTATCAGCAAAACTAGCGGGAAAGCGCTCCATTAATTTTTTAAAAATAAAGCTACCCATCCGCTCAGGTTTTTTAATTATTGTTTTGATAATTAAACCCATTAAACGGTCCATCAAAATCACTACCCTCGATTGGAATCAATATAGTTTAGACCAACATTTCGGCGCGCTAACTCCAAATAATGTGTCGCCTGTATACGCGCTTTCTCCGCACCTTTTTGCAAAATTCGGTTAGTTTCGGCACGGTCATTATAGTACATATTGCGCAGACCGCGATACGGTAAAAAATACTCCCAGATTATTTCGAATAATTCCTGTTTAACTTCACCATATTTTAAACCAGGTGTTAAGAAGCGCTCTTTAAGTTCAACCTTACCCTTCTCATTTAAGAAAAGTGAGTAAATATCAAATAAAACATTATCTTTAATCGGTTTCGGCTCTTCAACTGGCGTATTATCAGTAACAATCGACATCACGCGTTTGCGAAGTGCATTCTCATCAGTAAAAATTTCAATTGAATTCCCGTAAGATTTAGACATTTTTTGCCCATCTGTACCTGGCACAGTCGCAACATCATCCGAAATATCCTCTTTCGGCACAACAAAAGTTTCGCCATAAGTAAAGTTAAATCGCTCAGCGATATCGCGAGCTATCTCTAAATGTTGTTTCTGATCCTTACCAACCGGGACAACTTCTCCGCCAAACGCCAAAATATCCGCAGTCATAAGCACCGGATAAGAAAAAAGACCGTGTGTTGGTATAATCCCTTTAGCAATTTTATCTTTATAAGAGTGTGCCCGTTCGAGTAATCCCATACCTGTAACATTAGATAAAATCCAAGTAAGTTCAGTTACCTCAGGTACATCTGATTGAATCCAGAAAGTAGATTTTTCTGGATTTATCCCTAACGCAAGAAAATCACATGCTGCATTAAAAGTATCTTCACGCAGCTGTTCAGCATCAAATACCGTTGTTAGCGCATGATAATTAACAATAAAAGCATACAATTCGTGCTGTTCCTGATAATCGATCATTCGTTTCATCATTCCGAAATAATTACCTAAATGCAGTCGCCCAGAAGGCTGTATACCCGATAAGACACGCATTACCTAAATCACTCCTATATAAATTCTGTTATCTATGAATTATACACTATCTACTGTTCTATTACATTTAAAATTCAACAATTTACCTAGTTCTCTCCACCAGAACCCAACTTTTTAAAAGACGGCAATGGCCCGTAATACTGATAATAGTCAACTTTAATATTACCATTATAGAGTTTTCGTTTTTTGCTCGCCTGTGCACCAAAAAACTTCTCAAATTGCTCATTCGCAGTCAAAATAAAATATGACCAAGTCCGATAAGCACGGTACTTCTCCCCTAAAACACGATAAATCTGATCAACCTCACTCTGTTCACTAATTCTTTCACCATATGGCGGATTTGCAATTAAGACACCATAGTCGCTGGCAAGGTGCAAATCCTTAATTGCCACTCTGCGAAACTTTATATCAGCAGCCAAATCAGCTTCTTCAGCGTTTCGTTCAGCAATCTTAATAATTTCACCATCAATATCCGTTCCGAGAATTTCAACTTTTTGAGCAAAATTTGCTAGACCATGAGTCTCCGCACGGGCATTGTGCCAAATCTCACGCGGTATCGCCGGCCAATCTTCAGCCGCAAATTCACGATTCATTCCAGGCGCAATATTTTTGCCAATAAGCGCAGCCTCAATTGGAATTGTACCCGACCCACAAAAAGGATCGACCAACGGACGATCATTACGCCAACGAGAAAGATAGATAAGACCCGCAGCCATCGTCTCCTTAAGCGGTGCTACCCCTATCCAATCGCGATATCCCCTTCTATGCAGACCGGTTCCACTAGTATCAATTGTAAGTGTCACTTGGTCCTTTAAGATTGAAACTTCAATTCGATATAAGGCGCCTGTTTCAGCGAACCAACTTGTCTTATAACTATTTTTCAAACTTTCAACAACCGCTTTTTTTACAATCGCTTGACAGTCGGAAATACTAAATAAAGTTGATTTAACAGATTTACCTTCAACCGGAAACTCCCCATCTTGTTCAATCCATTCGTGCCATAGGAGTGTTTTTGTCCGCTCAAATAACTGATCAAAAGTGACTGCTTTGAATTCGCCAACTACTAGTCGAACGCGATCCGCCGCTCGTAGCCAAAGATTAGCTCGAGCAATTGCAGAAATATCAGCCTCGAAAATTACTTTTCCATTTTCCACGGATAGATCTGTATAACCAAGCCTTTTAACCTCGTCGGCAACCACTGCTTCCATACCGAATGTTGCTGTTGCAATTAGCTTAACTTTTGTCATCTTTCGCCTTCAACCCTCAAACGTTAATAAGTAATAGCTTAATTTTAGCATATTTTAGTAAAAAAATTGTAAGAATTAGCAAAGATTTATAGATTAACACGAATAAAATATATTAAATAAAGTTGACAGATAGCTAAATTTGGTGTAATATGACTTTTGACCGTCGAAATGATGGTTAATAAATAAAGACGATACAGGTAATGTAGAGTTATTTAGGAGGATTTAGATGCAAGGGAAAGTAAAATGGTTTAACTCAGAAAAAGGTTTTGGTTTTATCGAAGTTGAAGGCGAAAACGATGTATTCGTACACTTCTCAGCAATCCAAGGCGACGGATTTAAAACATTAGACGAAGGTCAAGAGGTAACTTTTGAAATCGTTGATGGTGACCGTGGTCCACAAGCTGCTGACGTAGTAAAACTTTAATCGACAATAACAAACTAATACCATAAATTCAACAAAATGAATTATAAGATGTAGGGAGCACAAGTTCTCTACATCTTTTTTATTTCCTAACGGAATCGCAACCCAATAATTCAGAATATTTCAACTCATAATAGAATCATCTGATTATCTATGATATTATATTACCTATAAATGATTTTAGAAGGAGGAAATTATATGAAGGTTTACTCATCGGATAGTATCAGAAATGTAAGCGTTGTATCACACGGTGGAGCGGGAAAAACATCATTAATCGAAGTGTTAGCTTATACGACTGGTATTACCAACAGAATTGGAAGAATAGATGACGGAAACACTGTTTCTGACTATCACCCCGAAGAGATCTCTCATCATATTTCAATCAACACTTCGTTAATTGCTAGCGAATGGCGCGGAACCAAAATTAACTTCTTGGACACCCCTGGTTTTTCAGATTTTTTCGGTGATGTTGTTGCTTCATTACAAGTTTCAGACACCTTATTAGTTGTGGTTGATGCTACTTCTGGAGTTGAGGTAAGCACAGAATTAATTTGGGATAAAGCTGATGAAAGAAAAATACCAAGAGTAGTGTTTATTAATAAAATGGACCGGGAAAATGCAAACTTTGAGAAAACACTCGAATCACTGAACAATAGTTTTACACAAAAAATTGTACCAGTTGTTCTCCCTATCGGAGCCGAGGACAAATTCAGCGGTATTGTGGATTTAATTAATTTAGAAGCTTACTTCTACTCTAATGACAAAAGAACAAAAATAGATATCCCCGCTGAGTTAGAAGCAGATGTTGCGAAATATCACGAGAAGATAATTGAAGCTGTCGCTGAGACAGATGACGACTTAACGATGAAGTATCTGGAAGGCGAAGAATTTACTAAGGAAGAAATCCAACGTGGTCTTAAATTAGGAATTTTATCCTCAGCAATTGTACCAGTTATTTGTGGCTCTGCTTACCGTAGCATACCAATCTATTACCTACTTGATTTTATCGTAGATTATACTCCTAGCCCACTTGATAGTGCTGCTAATCCTGGAGTAGCTACTGAGCCTGCTGCGGCGTTAGTATTTAAAACAATCGCTGACCCTTATGTTGGTAAAATAAATTATATTAAGGTTGAACAAGGTACCTTTAAGAATGATGCGCAATACCTTAATACTACACGCGATTCAACCGAGAGAGTCGCTCAATTATTTACACTTCAAGGTAAAACACAGATTAAACTTCCGGAGTTAAGTTTTGGCGACATTGGAGCTGTTGCGAAACTCAGTAATACAACAACTAATGACACTCTCGCTGCTCCTGGTTCCAAAGTTCAATTAGAAAAGATAGTATTCCCTGAACCTACCCTTTCAATTGCAATTGAACCAAAAACTAAAGTTGACGAAGATAAACTTGGAAACGCACTTAACCGTATTTTAGATGAGGACCCTACTTTGAGGCTAGAAAACAATACCGAAATTAGGCAGACGCTCCTGATTGTCATGGGTGAAACTCATAGTGATATTATTATTGAGAAAATAAAACATAAATTTGGTGTCGATGTTATTACGGTTGAAACAAGAATTCCTTATCGGGAAACGATTCGCGGATCAGCAACCGGTGTCGATGCTAAACACAAGAAACAATCTGGTGGTGCCGGACAATACGGTCACGTAATTGTAGATATTGAACATTATCCTGATGGAGATTTTGCTTTCGAATCTAAGGTTGTTGGTGGCTCTGTACCAAAACAATACTTCCCTGCAGTGGAAAAAGGAATTATTGAGGCAATGTCTAGGGGAATTCTTGCCGGCTATCCGGTAATGAATATTAAAGTAACTTTAATGGACGGTTCTTATCATCCAGTAGACTCCAATGAGATGGCTTTCAAAATTGCCGGTTCGCTTGCACTGAAAAAAGGCTGTGAAAAAGCTTATCCGATTATTCTTGAGCCATATTACAACTACGAAATCATGATTCCTGAACGTTATATGGGAGATATCATTGGAGATATTAATAGTAAACGCGGCAAAATACTTAGCATGGAGACGGTTGGCAAATTGCAACGGATTAATGCGAGTGTACCACTAACTGAGTTTAATAAATATTCAATCGATTTGAAGGCTCTGACTCAAGGACGCGGCTACTATACATCAAAATTCAGTCATTACGAGGAATTACCATCGCATCTTGCAGAAAAAATTATCGCCGCAGCTAATGCCGAATAAATCTAAACACAAAAAAGGTGTAATCGTATGATTACACCTTTTATTATTTTAATCGAATGAATAATCAATTACCCCGCCACCAAGACAGACCTGACCTTGATAAAAGACAACCGACTGCCCAGGCGTAATCGCCTTCTGCGGCGTTGCAAAGATAACTTCGCAACTATTTCCGTCTACAGCAATTTTTACACTCACCGCCTGATCTGGTTGGCGATAACGGAATTTAGTAGTGCAATCAAACTCTATGGCAGGCGCATCGCCAGCGATCCAGTTAAGTTCAGTTGCAATGAGCCCTTTTGTAAATAAAGCGTGGTGATTCTCGCCTTGAACAACATATAAAATATTATTTTCTAAGTCTTTCTTGGCAACAAACCATGGCTCGCCAGTACCCTGTCCACCAACACCGATTCCCTTGCGTTGACCTAGAGTATAATAGATTAGCCCTTGGTGCTCGCCAATCACTCTCTCGTCATCTATTGAGCGAATTTCTCCTGGTTCACTTGTTATATAGTTACAAATGAACTGATTAAAATTCCGTTCGCCAATAAAACAAATCCCGGTACTATCCCTCTTTTTCGCAGTAGCTAATCCAGCTTGGTCAGCTAGACCCCTAATTTCAGGTTTGGTTAGGTGTCCAATAGGAAACAGTGTCTTAGCCAATTGTTCTTGATTTAACTGGTTTAAAAAGTAAGTCTGATCCTTTGCGCCATCAACAGCACGCAAGAGCTTAAAACAGCCATTTTGCTCTTCTACTTGTGCATAATGACCCGTAGCAATGTAATCGGCACCATATTCGAGCGCTTTTTCGCGAAAATCGCCAAATTTAATCTCGCGATTACATAACACATCTGGATTTGGTGTGCGTCCCCGCTTGATATCGCTAATAAATTTTGAAAAAACCTTATCATAATATTCTTTTTCAAAATTTACCGAATAGGCCGGAATGCCTAGCTTATCAGCAACTCTTTTAACGTCAGCAAAATCAGCAGCAGCCGTACATTCGCCAAACTCGTCTTCCTCATGCCAGTTCTGCATAAAAAGGCCGATTACTTCGTAACCTGCCTCTTTTAGCAACAGGGCAGCAACCGAAGAGTCAACTCCACCCGACATGCCAAGCACTACTTTGCTTTTCTTTTCAGTTTTCATACAAACACAACCTTATATTATTTCTTACCCTTGTGATCACGTTGATATGCCGTACGATTACGTTCTTTCGAACTTTGATGACCACCCTTACGCGGACGAGAATCGCGCGAATCTTGGCCACCTCGCGCATCCCTTGCCCGGTAGTCACGGCGCTGAGAATCACGACTTCTAGATGAACAATTACGATCCTCTTTTACACGAAGCGGTGACTCGGCAGTCAGCTCAATTGGCGTCTTATCAGGCTCTTTAATCAACATCTTCAGTGCTGCAGATATTACCGTTACTGAATCGTACTCATCAAGCAATTCTTCAGCAACCTGTCTATATTGTAAATTCGATTTCTCCTCAATTATTGCTTGGAGCTTATCAGTTACGATTTTTTTCTGCCCCTCTAACGCATCCATTGGTGACGGAATACTTTTCCGTTCAATTTTCTTCTTAATCATTCCTTCAATTGTTTGCAAATGACCGATTTCACGTGGAGTCACAAATGTAATTGCCAAACCAGTTTTACCAGCCCTTCCAGTTCTGCCAATACGGTGTACATAGCTCTCTGGGTCTTGTGGTATATCAAAGTTTATAACATGTGTTACACCAGTAATATCCAAGCCGCGCGCAGCAACATCTGTTGCGACAAGAACTTCGATTGTACCGTTTTTAAATTTGCGCATAACGGAATCGCGTTTCGCCTGTGTTAAGTCCCCATGCAAACCTTCAGCAGCATACCCGCGCTTACTTAGAGCTTCAGACAATTCATCAACTCTTCTTTTCGTTCTACCGAAAACAATTGCTAAATCAGGTGAATGAATATCTAGCAGTAAGCATAGCACATCAAACTTCTGTTTCTCTTTAACTTCCATGTAATGTTGTTCAATATTAGGTACAGTAACCTCTTTAGCAGCAACCTTAATCAATTCCGGTTCTTTCATGAAGTTTTTCGCTAAGCGTTTAATCCTTTCCGGCATCGTTGCAGAAAAAAGCAACGTTTGGCGCTCAGCTGGCACTTCAGATAAGATCTTCTCAATATCCTCAATAAAACCCATATTCAACATTTCATCAGCTTCATCAATAATAACCATTTCAATGCTGTCTAGCCGAATAGTGCGTCGATTAATGTGGTCTAACAAACGCCCTGGTGTTCCCACAATAAACTGCGGACGATTTTTTAGAGCACGGATTTGTCGGCTTATCTCTTGGCCACCATAGATTGGCAGTGTCTTAATCCCTTTGTATTGACCAATTTTGTTAAGTTCCTCAGCTACCTGTACGGCAAGTTCGCGCGTAGGAGTAAGGACTAAACTATGGATTTTTGTAGAATTAGCTTCTACTTTCTCAACCATCGGAATGCCAAAAGCTGCAGTCTTGCCTGTACCAGTCTGTGCCTGCCCGATTATATCGCGGCCTCCCATCACCATAGGTATAGTTGCTTCTTGAATAGGTGTGGTCTCCTCAAAACCCATATTTTTAATAGCCTTCATAATGTTCTGGCTTAAACCTAATTCTTCAAATTTTCTCAATTCTTTCAATCTCCTCATTCAAAAGACATTCTCCCTATTGCTGGAAAATGTCTTTTAATAGTTATTATAAACATCTCTTAAATTGCATTTTAACATATTTCAGCCATTTTAGCAAATTTGGGATTTTAAAAATATATCACCGTCATATAACTTGTTGTGCTATTAAATTCGCTTGGATGGATTAGCGCCGAGTTGCTCTGATTTAATATAGCTTGTTGCTTGGAACCAAATTTTCCCAGCAAGGTAAATAAGAAAATTGCACTCGCTGGCGAGTCTAAGTAAGCATCATTAAGTAAGCTTAGTTGTTGCGAATCGCGATTAAGAATCAACTCTTTTGTGATTAGATCTTTTTTGTCAGCTTGTTCAAGCGAAAGATAATGTGAAAAATCGATAGAAGCAATAATTAACACCTGTTTATCTTTAATCTGCTCATATAATTTTTCCGCAAGAGTCACTACTGAACTTGTCTCAACCGCACTCGACAAGATTAACGGTAGCAACTCGCTCTCAGGCATATAATATTTAAGATATGGGATATGAGCCGCTATTGAGTGCTCATTGGTTAATAAGTCATAATTATAGCCAACTTGTCCTTCGTTAATTAAATAGCGTATCAGTTCGCGATTAACCTTCACATCGCCAAAAGCTGTTTCCCAATCCCAAATTGATGTATGAACCGTCGCTATCCCAACATTTGAGTGATTCGCCCCGACCAATATTACTAGCTCGGGTTTACTCGCAGCCACCGTAACATAAAACTCGGCAATTAACTTATCCGCTAAAAGGTGGTGGTTAACAATCCCACCGTAAATGTTCACCTGCTGATATTCTTTAGCAACAGAAACTTGCAGTGAACGATAAAAACCGTTTAAATCAAAGTTCTGCAGTAATAGCTTCTTATTACCATTATTTAGTACTACTGCAGAACCTTGTTCCGTAATAGAAGTCTTAGGATTGCTACAGCCATAAGTCCCTGTAGTAATAGCAACAGTTAGAATCAAACTTAAGGCTAGAGTTCTCCACAGGCGTTTATTCATAATTATTTAATTATTGTTCTTTCTTGAGCAGTAAAGTTCAACGAACCACTCGCAAAATGCTGGATAACCGCTTTGTCTGCAACATATTCACCAGTGCTTGCTACTCTTGCTTTATAAGTAAGTGGAACGATTTTTTTATCCTTGCTGTAGTAATAACCGAAAACAACTCTTTCGCTGTCATAATAGATTGGGGTTGCCTCTCCATAAGTTTGTGGTTCTGTGTTTTCGATATAGCGGAAACCTGCTGGTAAACAGTCGGTAATTTCATAGTAACCATCTGGTGCATTTGCTGAAAAGCTAGGCGTTAACGTAATATTAACCACGTCAGAAAGTTTGATTTCACTTGCCACAGCATTACCAACTTGGTAACTTCGTTTGACCGAATAAGTGTCACTAGTTTTATAAGCTGCGTCTTCTAATTTGCCGTAATAACTTGCTGCAACGGTTAAATCACCTTTGACATCAGTAAAACTTAGTTTTGCGAGATCAGCAGCACTTAGTATCATTGAGAACTGCTCTGCGCCTTTAATTGTGACTGTCTCTTTTTTACCATCAAGTGCATAGGCAAAGCTACTTGCTTCAGCTACCTTAGGAATGTCGTTTTGAATAAATATTAGTTGTTCTAATAAAGTTAGTATTTTATCTGTCTGATTATTAACGATATAGTCAAGCATTCTATAGCGTTCAGCACTATCCACCTTAGTCGCAACGATTGCGAGTAAAGAAGTAGCTTCTAAAACATCGTCTTTATCAAGCCCTGTACCAACATAGACTTGCTGACCAACACGTTTGCCATAATTGTTCAGAATATTAATGTACATCTGTTCTGCAGAACTGAAATCGCCAAATTCTGCTAGTGCAACCGCATACAGAACTTTCTCTTTAACACTTAAATCTTTTGCTTTAGCAGCATTTTGTACTTCCAGTAGCACCGGCTCGTTTAGCGCGGCCAATCCCCAGTATGCCGCAGCCTGGTCAACCCCAGATGAGTTTTTATCAGCTAAAATATTTTTAAAGTAGGCTGTTAAAGCTGCTCGGTCAAATAGCTCGCTAGCTGTCGCTGCCACTTTCGCAGAGAACACAGCGTCACTCTCGCTATATGGTAAAAGAGCAATTCCACCATCGTTCAGTTGATATTGGCTCAATTGAAAATCACCGGAAACTATATTATTTTCGGAAAAACGCTCATTCAACAATTCAGAACCAAGTTTTCGTGCAAGTATTTGATCCACTCGTGAACCCGAATTGTAGGCTAAACCAGTCAATGCATTATAGTAAAGTGAATTATTTTTACTGTAAAATCTTAAATTCGTGTAACCAGTAGTATCAGTTATCTTCAATCCATTTGCTAAATCATAGTAGTTAACAATGTTAGCTTTTAATAAAGTTTCTTCTACTGTAAATGTTTTTTTAATTCCATCGGATAAACCAGCTTGTTTGGCTTCAACTTGTAAAGTGTACTCACCTATAGGCAGTTTACCTAATGCTAAAGTGGTATAATCATTGGCTTTGCCGGAGGCCGTAAATTTAGTCTCTTTCCCCTGTCCGTCAGTAAGTGTAACCAAATACTCAACCGTTCCGCTCGGATTAGTTGCAGTACCATAAGAACGCGTAGAGATGGAGATTGAGTCACCAACAAGATATCTTTCATTGGCAATTACTAGTGCGAAGAATGGAAGTTCTGCATTTACCGCAGATTTACCATTGCCTGCGTATAAATCCGTAGTAATCGCTTGATAGGTAACTCGCCAAGCTGTTAGATTATCAGGAATCTGGAAAGTGAGTGTTGCTCTACCACTTGCATCAGTAGTAACTGTTCTAAACTCTGCAGTATCCTTAAAGTCTGAACGAATGTATTCAGCATAACCATCGCCGCTACCTTTCTCAGCACCACCACGCATATCATTGCTTTGTTCAGACACATAATTAGTTATTTTCCCGGTAGTAACAACATAACTATAAACTGATTCAGCTGTTCTCACCGCTTGATCTCTTAAAGCAAACAGTGCTTCATCCACAATACTAACGTTCAAGCGCGCACTTACAGGGCTGCCATTTTTGTTTTTAACCATAAAAGTTAATCTTGCAGTATCACCAGGTCGATAATTCGCTTTGTCGGCAACCATTGTAACTTCAAGCTCTTTTTCAGTATAGTCATAAAGATTAGCTCTCATACCAGCTAGATGTACTCGTTTGCCATCAAAATAGACTGCCTCATAGTACGAGTTCGGTATATCTTCACGCGTGAAACGATAACTATTTTGAACTGTATCAGAGATTGTATAGCCACGTAGTCCATCTTTTAATTTAATCATAAGCAGACGATCGCCAGTCGTGTCGATTGCTTCAACACCATTTTTCATTAACTGTAAATTGATTGGCTCATTTACACGGTAATTATATTTGTCTCTGTTAACTTCTTCGATTGTGTAATAAATCTCATTACTATCTTCGAACACATATTTAAGTCGGCTCAAATAACCACTATGAACAACTGAGTTCCCTCTCGTATCAGTAGTTGAAACCACAATTTCGTAGTCGAAATCTGAAGAGAATTGATAATTAAATTTATATTCACCTGCTACCGTATTGGCAGTAAAATTATCCACTTGACGTTCGACACGATTATATTGGTAAGTCTCCACGACTTTTTTATTGATAAAATCATAATAACTTCCGGTAACTTCACGCTTATACTCAATTTCCATAATCTTGATGTCTAAAGATCGATCAACATTTGCACCTTTATAATTGTCAACATAATCATAAGCCGTTTGTTGTGCAGCTTGTTTAGTAAGATCAATCATGTTTGTTGCTACTGTAATATCAGCTGTTTTCCCTCGATCTTTAATGTCAATATTTAGCATTACGTTTTTAGGGAAAACTAAAATATCAGCATACTGCCAAATATTTTGGTCTTCAGCCTGATCGTTAGCAACAAAGAAACTTACATTGATCGGCATCCACTGTGCTGTAGAGATTTTTGGAGTATATTTTATTTGTGCCATTCCATTTTTATCCGTAATAACTTGACCGACATCTTTATTATTACTTTCTTCATAATAATTGGTTTTTAATTTTAAACCAGAAACAGGTGAACCCTCAAAAAAGTTCGCTTGTAAATTTAGAGTTGCAGTATCCCAAGCATAAATACTTTTTTTATTAAAGCTAGCATCCACTTGATATGCTGGTTTCTTATAATTTCTTATCTCAAACGATTTTTGCGTTATTGCAACATCATCATTTTGCAACTCAATATAGTAACTTCCTGGAACTAAGCCAGTAAATACAAACTTTTCATCAAATGTTCCGAACTGATCAACCGCGAAAACCTGGCTCATAACTTTAGTTTTTTCGCCCATATATGTAGATTTATAAAGGGTAGCAGTCAATGTACCCGTTTTTGTTTCGTTAGTTCTAGGTTTAACTAATCCCCAGAGATTGACTGAGTCAGTTTGTTGATATAGATCACGGTCAAGATATAGGTAAGACCAGTAGTCTGGGTTAGTAACTTGGTGTCCATAAAAATCGTATGCATAAAATGTCTGCAGTAATTGAGCAACATAGGTTGGTCGATTATTTAGCTCAACTTTAAAATATTGTTGGTTAAATTCTTCCGGTTTTACCACTTGTGCATTAATGATTGCGATACCCTCGCTATTTGAGGTAGCTGTTTTACCATTTTCGGCAACAAGTTTAGCGCCAGCAATTGGATTGCCGTTTACTGTATCATTAATCCAAGCAAGGCTCTCGTTTACACCAAGCATAATGTAGACAGCCGCATTATTTACCTGTACGTGTGTTTGGTAGTTATTTTTACCATACGATACATTGATTAAATAATAGCCTTCTGTTAATGCCTCAGGGAAGACTAAATAGTGCATCCAACTATTCTGCATTATTTGGAATTTCGCCTTAAAGTTAGCTACTTTTTTGAGTTCATTGTCAATTTTAACAGTTTTATTAATTGTATTCATCCAGTTTTGATCAATATCCGTCAACTCTTTAAGACCAGCTATCAACTTATCAGCACTCTTATATTGATAAACGTCAACGCTTACTTCTTGATTGCGTAGTTCATCACTAGGGTGAACGCCTAAGTACGGCACTGTATTTGAAGTAAAATTATAAAAAGTACTTGTGAAATTCAAATATTCTTTATTTTCACGATCCGCTACAGTCATAAATTGAAATGAGTAATCATCAGTAATCGTCTTGGTGCTTTCGTTTAAAGCTAAACCAGCTTTTACTGTAACCGTATAAATTGTATTTGGTGTTAGGTTCTTGTCGGGAAGAAAAATAGCTTGATTTTTATAGTAAGTAAACTTACCTTCTACTTTTGGCTCAATTGAGAAGTATTTATCCAATGCGCCAAAATCAGGATAACTATAAGTAAGCTCAATTCCCGTATCTAATGGTACTCCTACCCCTTTGTCTCGAGGAAGTGTGCTTTCAAGTTTGAAATCTTTTACGGTTTGGAAAGCCCAAGAAAGCTTAGCATCATCATCTAACATACTGACGCGATATACCGTATTAGCCGCTAGCAAGTTATCAAAACTTACCTTAAATTCGGTATTAGAAAGTTGTTTTACATTATAGGGAACCGCTGGCTCAATATTAAAAATATCTTTAAAACCATCAAGCGTTATCTCTTTTTTTGAAACAATACTTAAACCGGAGTCTAAAGCAACTCCAGCACCATCACTGGCGGTTGGCACAATGTTATAATTCATTTCCTTCTTCACCTGCATATCTAGACCACCGTCACCTGCTTTTTCAGTAATCAAAAAATAAATACCTATTCCTACTAAAATAACTAACAAAAGCGCAACAACCAGAATCACAATTTTTTTACCGGTCCCCATTTGTCAACAACCTCTCCAAATTTAATTAATAATAATAAAATCAAGAGACAACGTAGTATATATCTTCTCTCTATAGATAGACGAACCTAATAAAATTATTGTTGCATTAATTACAGTAGGTAAACTAAGAAAATTGAGGCCAAACCAAAGTAGACTGTTAAAGAAAATATATCATTAAGAGTCGTAATTAGTGGTCCTGAGGCAACAGCCG
The DNA here is from genome assembly GCA_964568525.1 of uncultured Caryophanales bacterium. GTDB lineage: Bacteria > Bacillota > Bacilli > Tepidibacillales > Tepidibacillaceae > CAYZPB01. The sequence continues at coordinate 15,010 of CAZMPM010000012.1, read as the reverse complement.
GATCGACCTTCAAGTAGTAGAGAATTAACGGTATGATCGTTCCTGCTAAATTTCCAATAATTAGCGACAAAAATAAGGCGCTCCCCACAACTAGGCCTAAATAAATATTATCTTGCCATAGATAAGTAATTAGTATTATTAAAAGAGCACTCACAAATCCAATTATTATACCTACACCAAATTCACGTAGAATTAAACGTCGAATTGTTCCAGGCCGAATATCTTGTGATGCTAAGCCACGAACCACTACAGCTAATGATTGTGTGCCCGTATTACCAGTCATCCCAGTGATAATTACCATAAAGAAAGATAGAGCAACGACAGTTTCTAATGTGTATTCAAAGAAGTTAATTATGTTAGCAGACACAAGTCCAATTAATAACAAAAATATCAGCCAAGGTAAACGTCGGAATGCTGCAATGTGTGCCGGAGTGTTAAAATCAATATCTTTACCACCGGCAGATAGTTTTACGATATCTTCATCAGCTTCTTCAACAACAATATCGATAATATCATCGATTGTAATAATACCCACCATTGACTTATTTTCATCAACAACTGGTACAGCGGTAAAATCATATTTACGAATAATATTTGCCACTTCTTCTTGGTCAGTATCGACCGAAACAGTGATTAAGCGAGTAAACATTATGTCTTCGATTAAATCATTCTCATCTGCTAATAGAAGGTCACGAAAAGAGACAACTCCAACCAGCGTCTTATTTATATCTAATACATACAGATAGTAAATTGTCGTCGCAAATTTAGAGTACGCTTTAAACTTATCCACTGCTTGCCGAACGGTAAAATAGCTTCTGATCCAGACAAAACGGTTGGTCATCAGACCACCTGCAGTATCAGCCGGGTACTGCATTAAACTTTGTACCGATAAAGCCTCGGATTTTTCCATCGCCTCTAAGTATTCTTGCAAATCTTCGACCGATAATGCATTTAATAAATCGGCAAGATCATCGTTATCCATTAAATCCATTATCGTTGAAGATTTTTCAATACCTAAACGTTGCAATACATCATGTTGATACTTAATATCAAGTTCCTGTAGCATCTCTGCAATCTGTTCTGGCTCGAGATAAAGTAAAAAGAATTGATGATGCTTTTCAGGCAGATTCACATATAATTTAGCGACATCATATGGCTGTAGCTCCTCGAGTAAAGCTTTGAAATCGCTCCTCTTGTACTCTTTAAGATATTTAATTGCGTTTAGTAATATTTCATTCTCATCCATAAAAAGTGTCATTCGATCACCAACTTTTTGTCAAATATTATAAAAATTATTTAAATCCTATCGTTATCCAACCTACAGATTAATACTATCAAAAATTAGCACCTTATACAATCCGCCAATGGATATCTATTATGATATTAAAAGGCTAACTATTAGTTAGACAGTTAGCCTTTTAAAATTCCATAAGCTTTTTGTACTACTTCATTACATAGCCGAATCCAAGAACATTAGGACCAGCGTAGGTGCCGATTGTTGGCCCAATTACTACATACTCAATACTCTTGAAATCAGTAAGCTTAAAGTTTTTTAAATCTGCCTTAAGTAGTTCGATATTTTGATAATTATGGATAACAATTAGTCGATCTTTCTCAATTTTATCAAGAATCCCTGCAAATTGAGCAGACAAGCTCTCAAGACCTTTCTTTCTTCCTCTAAAAGATTCAGTAGCTTCCATAAGTCCATCATTAATTGTTACAAGCGGTTTAACATTTAACAAACCACCGACCGCCGCTTTTGTTGCAGAAATTCTGCCACCTTTTTTCAAGTTCTCTAACGTATCAAGCAGAGCAATAAAGGTAGTTTTTTTACGATATTCTGCTAATTTTACAACCACATCAGCGAGAGACAAGCCCTCTTTAATCAGTTGGTTAGCCTTAATTAATTGGAGAGTAACCATCCCAGTCACATTAAGCGAATCAGCAACATGCACCCTATCAACAAACTTTTCATCCAACATATCTCTACCAATCATGGCACTCTGATATGTACCACTTAATTTGGATGAGATAGTAATACACAACACATCATTACCTTTTGCAAGCTCTTCTATATAGACCTCGTAAAATTGTGTAGGTGTTGGCTGACTAGTTTTTGGTAGGTGTTCCGCAGCTGCCATCTTTTCATAAAATTCGCTTTTGCTTAAAGAAACAGAGTCTTGATATTCAACTCCACTAATATTCACATATAGTGGCACTATACGAACCGGAAAATCAAATAACGAATCTAAATTCGACTCGTAATCACTTCCGCTATCGAGCAAAAAAGTAATATTTTTCATTATGACTCCTCCATCTCTATATTAAAAACATGTATTATTTATAAATCTTTTATTACAGTTTTTTCAACGATATAGCCTTGTTTAGAAATAGCATCCTCAATCTCTTTGATTGCTACTTGACTATCATCATAATCTAATTTCACTTTACTTGCATTAAATAATACTTTTACGCTTTCCTTATCCACCCCCTGTAACCCGCGAACTGCGTTTTCAATCTTAATTGTACACGATGGACAGCCCAATGTCTCTAACTGTATTGTGACCTTTTTCATAACTTTCACCTCTTAAATTTTTAATTTGTAACGTAATAAACGCATTCCATTTAAAATAACAATTAAAACACTTGCTTCATGTGCAAACATACCGATTGTCATATTCATCCACTCACTGAAGAATAATGCTGCTAGAAGGACAAAAACTGTGCCTATTGCAACAAGGATATTCTGACGCATGTTTCTTACTGTCGCTTTTGCTAAACCCAGTGCATGCGATAATTTACTAAAATCTGAATTAGCTAAAACAATATCAGAGGTTTCAATGGCGACATCTGTTCCTCCACCCATCGCTATCCCGATATCTGCAACAGCCAATGATGGGCTA
>CAZMPM010000012.1:0-12094 GCA_964568525.1 uncultured Caryophanales bacterium | reverse complement strand
CATTCACACCGTCACCAACAAAAGCAACAATTTCACCCTGTTCTTGTAGTCTTTTAATATGCTCCGCCTTATCCTCAGGCAACAAATTTCCATAAGCAGCGGTAAACCCAAGTTCTGACGCAATGCGATCAACTGTCCCTTGATTATCACCAGATAAGATTGTAAGATTTTTGACTTTTAAACGAGTTAATCGTTTTAATTCCTCTTTAACCCCTGGTCTAATCCGGTCTCGTATACCCATGATTACAGCTAAATTTCCATCAATTGCCATCAGTACTAATGAATCACCATTGTTTTCATATCTTCTAATTTTGTTGTGCGCATCAGCGTCGATTGCGATAGCTTCTTGTCTTAATAATTTTTCATTACCTACGACAATCTTTTTATTATCAACGATTGCAATAACTCCACCGCCAGCAACCACATTAGTTGATTCTACAGGGAAAAATTCAACCTCCCCAATATTCCTCGTAATCGCTCTTGCAAGCGGATGGTCAGATTCACGTTCTACACTTGCTAAATAGCTAAGCGCAAGCTGTGTGTCAGGATAAAAGATTACCTGATCAGCAACTTCCGGATTACCAACTGTTAATGTGCCCGTTTTATCAAATATCATCGTATCTACTTTACTAAATTGCTGTGTAACTTCGCTTCCTTTTAACAGAATATTGTTCCGCGCACCGTTACCAATCCCAGAAACATTTGAGACCGGCACACCAATCACTAGCGCACCCGGGCATCCTAGTACTAGAATAGTAATCGCCATTTCTACATCTTTTGTGACAATCCAGACTAGGAATGCAAAAATCAAAACAGCAGGAGTATAGTATTTAGCAAATCGATCAATAAATCTTTCTGCTTCAGATTTCGAATCCTGAGCCTCTTCAACTAACTCGATAATACGGCCAAATGTCGTATCCTCACCAACTCGATCAGCTTTTATCTGTATCGTACCATTATCAAGAATTGTGCCCGCATAAACAAAATCACCCGCCACTTTTTTGACAGGGAAAGGCTCACCGGTAATACTTGCTTCGTCAATGTAACCCTCTCCAATAGTGACGTACCCGTCAACTGGCACTTTAGCACCCGTTTTAACTAAAAGTATATCCCCTTTATTTACCTCATCTACTTCGATCTCCTCGAAATTCCCATCCTCATCAAGAATCAAAGCACTTTCAGGAGCTAACTCAGTCAATTCTTTAATTGCCGAACGTGTTTTATTAAGTGTTCTTTGCTCTAAATATGAACCAAAGAGAAAGAGAAATGTAACAATTGCCGCCTCTTCAAAATTTCGAATTAAAAAAGCACCAACTACAGCAATTGTGACTAGAAACTCAATACTGACTACCTTAACACGAAGTGCTTGTACAGCCTGGATTGTTACAGGTACTAGTCCGATAATTCCAGCTACCGTAAGTGTAACAATTCCTAATAGTTCATTTTTAAAACCATGGTGGGCTACTAGTCCAATAACTATTAAGATACCACTGATTAAAGTCAGCCAATTTTTATTCTTATTGATGAATACTTGCACTAAACTTCCCCTCTCTCCGTTGTAAAATTATGCTACTCCTTTGTGGTATAAACCTGATTAATTTTTGCTAAGGCCTTATAAACGGCAGTAAAAGCTTCACAGGCACCAGCTGGTAGCGAATAACCTTTAGTCAGTCCGTCAATAACCGCTAATTCCTCAGTAATATCTAGGTCCGACTTCTCAAACTGCCGAGATTTATCTAAAATCTTATTAAATTCTTGAGATATAACTGCAAACTCCGGATGTTCCTTCGCATGCACCTTTGTTACAATCGGTAAAAATACCTCTAATGTTTTGAAATCTTTTTCTAATAATTGATAAAAGCTTAATGTTTGTGACATAAATTTTCCCTCCCAGTTCGTTCTTTATAAATACATTCTTCTTTCTTTTGTGCGATGTCTTCCAAAAAAACAAGTGCTTCCGCGTATTTTTCTCTATTAATTTTATAGCGTGTCCAAGCACCTTCTTTAGTTGCATCGACAATACCGCTTTCAGTAAGGATTTTCATATGGTAGCTCAATGTTGACTGCGAAATATTAAATTCTTCAAGTAAGTGAAAAGCACACATTTCATCACAAGATAACAGTTCAATAATTGAAAGCCTAGTTTCATCAGCGAGCGCCTTCATTATTGGAACATATGTTGAATACGACCTATCCACAAAAACCCCTCCTATTAAATAAAAACATATCGATATTTGTCGATATGTTAAAAATAACATTGATATCGATAAATGTCAATATGTTTATTTGCAACTTTAATTTTTCTTTAATTGTGGCCTTAAACTTTTACTATATTCTTTAAATTCTTTATCTATGCGATATGAATCATTAATTTTTTGAATTGCTTTACCGAGAATATTGTATTTTAATTTTGATTGTTCCAGTAGTAAAATTGCTTTTTGTGGGTGATACACTACAAGCTCACAGATCAACCAAGCTTCAGCCATTTGCACGTAGTACTCTTGATCATCTTTGAGTAATGACCAAATCGCATCAAGATGCTCAACTTCCCGTTGCAGACCAGTTAAAAATAGAACATAACCCCAACGTCTAGTAAAAGTTTCTTCAGACCTAGTATATTTACACGCAAGGTGATGTGCATAAGCAAAATCAAGCGGTTTATAAATAAATTGCGTTAATTGGTCAACATGCCACCAATCCATTAGTAAATCTAAATTTTGATCAATAAACTGAAACTGTTCCTTAAAATCTTTTTGTTGTGATAAAGAAACTTGAAAATATGTACGATGAAGCATTGGGTAACGTTTAACATGCTCACGTAGAGCACTAACATCTATCTTTGACATAATCAGCTCTCTGTTATAACTATCAATATCACTAGTTCGAAGATTAGTAATATTTTCAAAGTCTCGTAATATTTTTTCGTGCAGCAATCCTATCACCTACTTCCCTGCTCGTCGAAGAAATACCACCTTTAAGTAATCACTCTCTTTTGAATAAGCGTTAACAGTAAAATCTTCCGACAAACCATGCTCTTCTATAACGACAAACTTTTGGTTTAAATCAGCTAAAGTATCTAAAATCTGCTTATAAAAACGTTCACGTGAATAACCCGCATGATTAGTCGTGAGAACAAATACGCCATCCCGCGCCAATAACGGAACCGCAAGTTTCAGCAAATCCGGATAATTTTTTTGAACCGAAAAAACACGCTTTTTCGTGCGTGCAAAACTTGGCGGATCAATAATAATCAAATCGAATTGGAGTTGTTTACGATTGGCATATTTGAAATAGTCAAATACATCATCAACAATAATCTCGTGGTTCTCTAGCTTAATCTGATTTATTTTAAAGTTAGCCTCGGTAGACTCGCGACTTCTGACGGCTAAATCAACGCTAGTTGTGCTTTTAGCCCCACCGATTGCAGCAGCGATTGAGAAAGCGCCAGTATAAGAAAAACAATTTAGAACCTTTTTATTCTTCGCATATTTGCGTTGGATCGCTTCACGGACATTTCGTTGGTCAAGAAAAATCCCGACCATTAAACCGTCTTCAAGATTAACTAAATATTTAATCCCATTCTCTTTTATCGTTAAGGGAGAATTGGCGCGGATCCCGTCAATAAAGGTTTTCTCAGCAAAATTATTCGACTGAAATCGCATTTTTTGGTAAATACCTAAGTAAGAAAGTTGTTCCTTAATCGCTGTAAAAAATAATTCTCGATGATAGTAAATACCTTCGTTATACCAGTTTATTAAATAATAGCCATCATAGTAATCTATAGTGATTCCGCCGATCCCATCACCTTCAGCGTTGAATAAGCGAAAAGCAGTTGTGTTTTCGTCATAGAAAAAAGGCTGACGTTTACTAACCGCAGCCGCCAGCTTCCTACTAACAAAAGCCTGGTCGTACTGCTCACTGTTTTTCTTCGTTAACAGCCAGCCAACACCCTTGTTTTGACTACCAACATAACCACGAGCAATAAAATTTCCGCGTTCATCATTAAGAGCAACAATACTTCCCTCAGCAGGTATTACGGTTGCATCAGCTAATGAATCAAGAATAATTAGCGGATTATTATTTATATATCTTTTTCGATATCGATCCTTGATAACTAAATTAAATTCATCTCTATTCACTGTTTTGCTCTTTTCTAAATTACGTTATTTTTTGGAACACTCTTTTTTCATTATTATAGTCGTAAACAGTACCGTGCTCGATATCGTAATACCAACCATATAATTGTAAGTCACCATTCTCATAGCGCTCTTTAACAAAAGGATACGTCAGAAGATGATTCAGTTGCAAAATCACATTCTGCTGCTCAACTAACCAGCCCACCTCTGCATCGCCAAAGTGCTGCTGAATCTCCTGAACATTCTCCCTTATCGGGTCCATTAACTGTAACCATTTCTCCGTATGAGGCGTTTGTGAAAGTATCTCGCTTTGATGATAATAGGCCCGACATCCACCACAGTCCGTATGCCCACAGACCACGATATTTTGAACACCCAACACTAATACCGCATATTCAACTGCGGATGTAGTCGCCACAAACTCAGTTGATTGGCGATAATAAGGAACGATATTAGCTACATTTTGTATAATGAATAATTCGCCGGGCAAACTATTGGTAATTAACGTCGGTACTACGCGCGAATCGGAACAAGCAATAAAGAGCGTGTGTGGTTGATGTGAATCAACCAACTCACGAAATAATTCCTGGTTTTTTTCAAATTCTTCATTACTAAATTCCTTAACACCATCAAATAACTTGTTCATTTAGGCCCTCCTATCGTGTTGCTGTTTTATAATAATTAATCCTTTAGGGCAAACACAACTTCTAGTTGATTAATCGGCGAACCATCAATCGCACTTGATTCATAGAGTGTTAAAGTGATCGGACCGACAAAATTCTGATCTAACTCCATTGTAAACTCAAATTCACCCCAGCCAGGCGCACCTTCAGAAGCCATAGCAGTGGCAGTTTTTCTTATACTCGCACTATCTGCAAGCTCATAAGAGAAACTTGCTTCCCAGATTCTAGCAAGTCCTCGAACAACTACTGCTTCACGCGGTAGAACGGAGTTAGGTGCAGGAGTAAATAACTTGAATGCGTTGTTTTGTGCAACAACCACTTCTGATTCAAGCAGTTCCACGTCTAAGTACGCAGAATACGTCAGTGCATAGAACGGTTCAGTACTGTCTACATGACCAGCTAAAGATTCTACAATCTCCCCTTCAATCAGTATTGCCGTTTTTCCATAACCAAATTGCTGCATTGCCATCGTAATCTGTTCAATTAGCTGGGCCTCTCCTGAAGAGCCAACCTGACTACTCATGATTTCTTTAGAGAAATTAACTTCAGCTATTCCATTAACATCCTTAACAGATAGTACTTTAGTATTTTTATTCGCAAGCGGAACTAAAAACTGACTTTTCGGCCCTTTAATCCAAGCCTCTAAGGTTGCTACTTCAAGCGACTGATCTTTGCCAATAACAACGGTCTGATACTCTCGATAAATATCATTCAAAGACGTATCAGAAAAATAAAGCGCAACCTCGTGTTCTTCAGCACCTTCACCAGGTTCTTGTCCGTCCGGTGTTTCGTCAGAACCAGCACCTTGGCAGCCGATTAAGCTAATAGAAGAAATTAAAAGAATTACTACAAATAATATTATTTTTTTCATTTTTTTCCCTCCAACTAATTTATTGTTCAATTATTTCTTCTAACATAGACTTGTCAAGTATTTGCTTAGTTACTTTTCCGTAAATTGTAAATATGAAGAATGCTAAGGAAAGTAACAACAGCATAATCAGATATATCTTGTAGATTCCAATTAGATCAAAAAGCATACCGGCCAACATAACGCCAAACATTCGCCCGCCAGCACCGGCACTACTGACAATCCCTTGGTAAAGTCCCTTCTTATCAGGAGGAGCTAACTCGGCGGCAGCAGTAGGTACTGCTGGCCAGGCCAGCATTTCGCCAAAAGTGATAACAAACATCGCGACCACAAAACCTAAATAGTAAAATGGATTAAAATAAAGAATCAAAAAAGAGATTAGATAAATTATGATTCCCGTATATATTTGTGAATTTAGACTCTTTAACACTCTCCTTGTTAAAAAAGCAATCAGTGGTTGTCCCAATACAATCACCAATCCATTAATTGTCCATAGGAGTGTATATTGTGAATAAGGAATTCCAATATTATTAATATGAACAGCTATACTAACCGACCATTGTGAATATGGAACCCAGGCAATTAGAAATCCAAGCGATAATAGCATCAATGGTACAAAATTAATATATCTTAATTTAAATGACCGTCCATTGAAATCAGCTGCTAATCTTTCATCAACCGCACCACTTCTCACTTTTTCCCAATCTTCTTGCTTAAAGCCAAACAAAACTAATAGCAAAAAAATAAGAAATGTGAATGTATATGATACAAAAATTAAGCGTGGTAGAAATTGAAAGACAATTCCACCAAGAATTGGCCCAAAAGCAACACCGAGGTTATTAGCCACATAGATTACATTATAAGTTTTCCGCCCTCCAGCCGGCCATAAGGCGCCCGCCATCGCATATATCGACGGAAAAATCAAACCATTACTTAGACCAAGCAAAACTAAGAAAACGGCATAGATTGAAATATCATTAACAAAAATAAGCGAGAAAACAATGACTATTGATATCAATATTCCCAACAAAATTGTACGTTTAGCCCCAAATTTGTCATAGGACCAGCCACCTAAAACGTTACCAAATATATTAAAAATCTGTTGAACCATCAGAATAACGCCTGCCGCAGCAATCGTCCCGCCTAAGACATTTTTAATATATAAAGTATTTAACGGGAAAAGCATCGACATACCCATTGTGTTAATGACCATCGCCAGTGCTAAGACCCAAATCTTTTTCGGATATTCGTGATATACTCTGCGGATCGCATTCATATTATTGCCAACTTTCTAGTGCAGGATAATTTATGCTAACTTTGTATTATAAACACTATTGTCGGCACTTTTCAATCTATTTGTGAGTTCAGAGTGACAAGTAAAAATAATAACTTGATGTTCAAGCGCTAACTCCGTAATTATATCAACAGCATTACCCAAACGTTCCTCATCAAAATTCACAAAAACATCATCCAGCATGACTGGTAGTCGATACTGTTGCGAATACTCCTCCACAAGTGCATAGCGTATTGCTAAAAACAGTTGCTCCACTGTGCCGCGACTAAGATATTGTGGCTCAAATTGCTTACCATCCGCTCGAATTACCCGCAGTTTATCGGAACCAATTGGTGCGACTAATTTAGTATAACGACCGCCTGTCATTTTACTAAATAAATCAGAAGCGACACGCAGAATGTTTGGCTGTTTCTCTTCTTCATATAGTTTCATTGTTCGCTCAAGTAGCTGCTCACTATAAGCGTAACCTAACCATTCCTTACCCGCCCGTCTTAACTCAGCACGTAACTGCTCATATTCATTTTTTAATTCAGCAATGCGCGTATTAGACTCCATCGCCTTTAAAGCTGATTGTAATTCGCCCAGCTTGACTGAACGTTCCTTGATTAAATTACTAAGCGAAATCCGCTCTGACCTTAGTGTATCCAGTTCAGTCACCAACTCGTCAAAGTCTACTTGTTCAAGTGAACTAATCAAAGAATCATAGTCAGTCTCAGAACCAGCAGTAAATTTAATTGAGAGCATTAGTTGTTTCCTCTCCTGTTGTAAATCGCTAAATTGTTTAAATTTACCTGCGGCAACGTAAAATTCTTCAACATCTTTAACTTGCGCTTGCAAAATTAACTCGCTAATCACTGTCTCTTGCGATTCAATTTCCCTTGCATTCTGCTTCTCCGCAATCTCAACCTCTGCAATGCGATCTAGACTGTTTTTATTCTGAGTGAAATTATAGTTATAATTTGTTAATCGTTCACTTAAATCAGTTATATGCTGTTCAATTGATTTATTCTCTGGTAACCTCGCAGCATCAGTAAGCTGACTCACATTTGCTTGATAATCAGATTGAAATTTTTTAATTGTTGTTAATTCATTAGTTAAGTTCTCTTTGCTACTAAGGAGATCTTTCAATCTTTCAATTGTACTAATCAAACTATTTAACGCGTTATAGTTTAGTGCAGCTGGTAAGCTCTTGCTTTCGAGCCAGTGGCTCAACTCTGAAGCTATTTCAGAATGCTGCTTTTTCAGCTTCTCTTGGTTTTCAGTGAACCGTACATGTCTATTCTCTATATCTTTTAGCTCTTTTTCAAACTCGCCGATTCTTTTCCGCTCACCCAAGCGCATGAGTGATTTGCTTAACTCGAAATTATAGTTTTGTTCTAGGCGATAAATGGTAGCATCGCTAAGATCGGTAGTGCCCAGTTTGCTAAGAGCCACCATTAAGTCAGCCTGCAATCTGAACTCATTTTCAGTTATCCGACCTAGTTGTTGCTTCAACCTTGCAATATTTCCACTCCCGCTATGGTTTTTCCGTTTATTATCCATATTTCGCACCAAATTATAGATTACTATACCAAAAAGCCCAACTAATGCAGTAGCACCAGTAACTAAAAATGAGTTACTGTAATAATAAACAAAGCCCGTAACAACAAGAGTAAATAGCAGAATTAAGAAATTACCAAGAAATGCTTGGGTTGCCGGCATTGCAAGCTGCTCATTATATAAAGAAAGCTGTTCCTCTTTATGTGCACGTTCCATTCGTTGCTCTTTAAGTTCAGCCCAATTATGGCGGATCCCAGGAAATTCTGCTATCAGAATATCAACCTCGTCTGTTATTTCACTCTCGTTTTTAAGAACGTTTATTGAATTAATGGTTTCCTCTTTAAGTTCAGCATTTCTTTCAGCCTCGCGTGCTAGCTCATCAATCTGTAATTTTAGCTCCGACAACAAATTATAGGAGCTCTGCAACCAATCTCTGTCCTGGATGGTAATCACAAAGCTCTTAATAGCAGCTTCATCATAGTTTTCCCCAATCAAACTACGATTCTCAAGTACCTTATTATTAATATGTTCGATTTGTCCTTCATATGACTGCGCATTTTTCACGCTTTCTACATATAAGGCTAACTGCGATTGTAGGTATTTAATCTGGCTACTCTGAGTAAATAGTGTTTCATCACGACTTAAATCAATAACTTTTCCTTGCAAAAGTTTAACCCGCTCATTTAACTCACGCCCAGTCGCTTTAAGTTTATTTAGCTGAGATTGTGCATCCTCAAGCCTTCGTAAACCATCTTCAGGAAACTGCAAATCCGCAGGGTATTCTGCTAAAGCTAAATCAACCTTTTTCAGAGCGACGTAAGGCTGATAGATTTGTTCATATTTTTCTTTTGTGGATAATGTTCGCTCAAGCTTGCGTATTTGTTTCTCATTAATTTCAATCTCGTTCTTTAAAGCCTCTACATCATGTTGATAGTCAGTGTATTTATCTGACTCTTTTTCTAACTTACGTATCTCATCAGAAATTTCATCCAATTGTACCAATAGTTGATTAATTATTGGCTTTTTCCCACCCTGGAGAAAAAGATTACTTTTCTTTTTCTCAATCTCTTTTTTCATCTCTAAGATCTGGTTAACTGAACCGGTTCCCACATGATAGATAAAATCGTTAATCTGCTCATCATTTAGCAACTCAATCTGCTGAAGTTCCGTTAAACCGAAACTAAAGACCTGCCGAAAAACGGTTTCATTTATTTTGCCGATAATTTTAGCTAGCAGCTCCTCGCCTCCCTGCTCGCCTGACGGCAATGTTACAACAGCATCACCGGAAGTTTTCTGCGTAAAAATCCGTTCTATTGAATATTTTTCACCTTTTTCATTTGTTAAAAATAGTATGCCACCAAATTTCCCGCCATCAAGAGGCTCATAGCGCTCATGCGGATTGCGACGACTGGCAAACCCAAATAATATCGCTCGAATAAAGGCCATTAGTGTACTTTTGCCCGCCTCATTTTTACCTTCGATAATATTGATACCTTCTGTTAGATTAATCTCTAGGTCGGCCAATTTGCCAAAACCGTAAATTTTCAAGGATTTGATTATCATTCGTCAGCCTCCTCATGCAAACTATCAATTGCATAAGCGCGAGTAAACTCTTCGATTTCGTTCCAATCTATCTCCGTTAAAGATTGAAAATGTTTTCGGAATGAACGATTTTTAAATAATTCAGACTCTTCATTTACCACATTAAAATCGTGTTGCTCATACTGCTTTAAATAGTCAGCCAAAAAGGAATCGCCTGCAATAATCTGTTCTAGTTCGATCCGAGGTTTTAAGTCGGTCTGAATTGACTCGATAATTACCCATTGTTTTAAATTGTTATAGTGTTCATTTAATGAATCCTCAAGTTCTATCAGCTGTTCCTGCCGCAGCAGGGTTAAGTATAACTCACTTCTTCCCTTTAATAATATTCGCATAATTAATGGAAGTTGATAAAACTCCTTCTGCTCCACAACTGCTTCATCAATCATGTTTATTAGTTCATCTAGACGCGTTAGATTAGTAATATCTAATTCAATCTGCTCCCAGACAATTTGTGCTGTTGGCAACCATTTGCTCTTAGCAATTTCCCCATCAACGACCTCAACATAATGGCACTCCTTTATTCCGCGCTCATTTATATGGCGCCCCTGCGTATTACCTGGATAAATAACCATCGGTTCTCGTTCGTTAAGAATTGTTTTGCGGTGAATATGCCCTAATGCCCAATAGTCATACTTTGTGGATTTTATTTCACGCAGGGTCGTCGGTGCATATGAGTCATAATCCCGATTGCCATCAACATTAGTGTGGTGTAACGCAATTGAAAAGTTCTTGCCTTCGTGCACAGCAGCAAAAGCAGGTAACGAGTTCTCGAAAAACGCACGCTCTGGATAGCTCCGCCCATAAATCTGAGCAATACGTTCTCCATCAACTGGATATATTGCTCGCGTTACAGCATCAGTAGGAAAAGTATGTACATTGCTAGCCCAATTATAAATATTTTGCTTAGAAATTAGTGGGTCATGGTTTCCATGAATCAGATAGACATTAATCCTCGCTTTTTCTAGTCTCTCCATCCCTTTAGCAAAATAAATCTCTGCTCGCAGGCTTCGATTCTCACTATCAAATATGTCTCCAGAAATCAGCAGGAAATCAACTCCCAGCTCGATGCAATACTCGATCACCTGATCAAAAGCTCGGAAGGTTGAAGACATTATCTCCGCAGAATACTGCTGGGCAACGTCTCTAATCCCTTTAAAAGGGCTATCCAAATGTAGGTCTGCTGTATGAATAAATTTAAAATTACTCATATCCTTCCTCCTTTAACCAAGCACCTAGTTGGTCAAGCGCCTTACGTCGGTATGAATAGCAAAGTTTTTCTTCAGTAGATAATTGACTCATCGTTGACTTACTCCCTTCGGGAATAAATATCGGGTCAAACGGATATTGTAGTTCTTCTGGCAAATCAAACGGTATCTCATCAATGATTTTGCCATGCATTGTGCCGTGAAAAGTCTTAACCTCACCCTTCCACATAAAAGCAATTACCCCATGAAAATAAGCACGTCGATCTTCATCAACCAATAATTTTTTAATGCCTTTATAGCCAATTTGTTGAAAGATACGCTTCGTTAAAATACCCGGAAATCCTTCATATGCGACCAAATAAAGCCCAGAGTCATCAACAATCACCGGCATTTCCGCAGTGACATATGGCCCAAGCTGAGATAATTTTTCTTTTGCAATCGACTCAATGGCGCCATTAGCAGGCTCAATAAAATCATAGTCAATAGACTCAACCTGATGCCCATAAGGCGCCAATGCAAGCCGTGCTTCTTTCAATTTTTCTGTGTTGGTAGTGACAAAAAGTAGCCTCATCTTGAATCCTTTCAATAATTTCCCTATTCAGACATCGTAAGCAGCAGAAATGCCTCTCGTGCCGCACCTTGCTCAGATTCTTTTTTACTCCCACCAATACCGCATCCCAAAGGCCGATCATCTAATCGAACCTCTGAAGTAAACTGTATCTCATGCGCTGGCCCAACTTGCGAAATCAGATGATAGCTAATTTTCC
>CAZMPM010000011.1:0-34624 GCA_964568525.1 uncultured Caryophanales bacterium | reverse complement strand
CTACTACACCTGGTACTACTACACCTGGTACTACTACACCTGGTACTACTACACCAGCAAAACCAGCTAGAGAAGTCTATGACTGGAGCAAAAACCCAAATGCTGCTATTTTAATTCAAATGGTAGTTGCTAATGCTGATAAATCATTTGCTCAAGGAAATATCACTGAATTAGAAGCTGACTGGTTACTTTACAAAGCAATTGTTGAGAGCGCATGGCCAAGAGGTTCAAGCCCTAGTTTCTCTGACATTATATTTGCACCAAAAACTTTTGGATATAATGTCCCTGCTGATTGGAATGGACCAATTATTCTTAAAGCTCCTAGACCATAATTGATTTAAACAAAAAGCCTTATCGGAAACGATAAGGCTTTTTTTATATTGATTTTTCGTCTACAGTTCACTAACCACGCGAGACATAATTCCCTTCACGTGTATCTATTATCAGTTTGTCGCCCGTATTAATAAAGAGTGGCACTTGAACAACAAGGCCTGTTTCAAGTTTCGCTTCTTTAGTCGCTCCTTGAGCTGTATCGCCCCGCACACCCGGTTCAGTCTCTATCACTTCGAGAATTACTGTATTTGGCAACTGAATCCCGATAATTTCTCCCTGAAAATCAACAATATAGACCGTCATATTCTCCAGCAGAAACTTAATTTCATGCTGTAGCCTGCCAGCTGGTATATTAATTTGCTCGTAGCTAGAAGTATCCATAAAAGTATATTCATCACCGCTATTATATAAATACTGCATCTCCTTAGTTTCAATCCTCGCTTTAGGGATCTTTTCACCCGAGCGGAATGTTCTTTCTTGTACGGAACCATTACGCATGTTTCTTAACTTTGAACGAACAAAAGCTGCTCCCTTACCTGGTTTAACGTGTTGAAAATCGATTATTTGAAATATCTCACCATCAAGTTCGATTGTCACGCCTGTTTTAAAATCATTCGTCGAAATCATCTCATCAACCTCCCTAATAATTATTACTATATAATCACTAATTCTTTAGTAAGCTTTGTAAGTACCTCTAATCCATTTTCCGTTACCAGAGCGTCATCCTCGATTCGTACTCCACCAAAACCAGGCAAATAGATTCCTGGTTCAATTGTGATAACCATCCCCGGTTTTAGAATATCTTGTCCACGCGCTGATACAGTCGGCGCCTCATGAACATCCATGCCAATACCATGTCCAGTCCCGTGCCCATAGTTTTCACCATAACCATAGCTTTCAATAATATCACGCGTAAAACGATCAGCTTCAATCCCTGTCATGCCCGGCTTAATATTGTTAAGCCCATTCAATTGAGCCTCCAGTACTATTTGATAAATTTCCTGCTGTTTTCTATCAACCGCTCCAATTGCCACAGTACGGGTAATATCAGAAATATAACCTTGATAACTTGCCCCAAAGTCAAACGTCACAAAATCGCCGTGCTCCAGCACTTTATCCGAAGCAACGCCATGTGGCAAAGCTGACCGCTTGCCTGAAGCAAGGATAATAGGGAATGACGCCCCTTCCGCACCCAACTCACGCATATAATTTTCTAGATTAATTGCCAGTTCTCTCTCACTTACGCCTGGCTTAATTTCAGGTAACAATTTTGTAAAAGCAGACTCTGCAATTTCAATTGCTTTTCTGATAATAACTAATTCATTTTCATCCTTAATTATTCTCAAGCCTTCAACAACTGAATTAGTCGGAATGAGTTTTGCTCCAACAAAAGTATCAACATAACCGCGATACTCCTTGTATGTAACATACTCCTCCTCAAAACCAGTTCTAGTAATCTGATTTTCTATCAGCAACTCAGCAATTTTTTCACGAATTAATCCTTTATGTATTACTATTTCGTACAAAGGCGCTTGAAACGCAGCTTGTTCCGTATAACGGAAATCCGTAATTAAGATAGCTTTACTTTTAGTTACGAGTACATTACCCGCAGAACCAGTAAACCCAGTTAAATATCTTCGATTAGTCGCACTAGTAACCAGAATAGCATCTAGTTCTTTGGCGAACAATTCCTTGCGTAAAGCCTCTAGTCGATTTTTCATCCTGCTCTCCTTTATTTTGTTTTATTTGCTTCGGCAAAAAACAATAACGCCGCTACATAGCTGTAATAACCTAAACCAGTTATCTGTCCGACCGCCACAGGTGCGACAACAGATTTATGGCGGAACTGCTCACGCGTATAAATATTTGAAATATGCACCTCAATTACCGGCACAGAGATAGCCGCTATAGCATCTGCAATAGCGTAGCTATAATGCGAGAAAGCCGCTGGATTAATGATAATGCCGGCATATTTCCCTTCAGCCGATTGAATAATATCGATTATTTCTCCCTCGAAATTCGACTGAAAAAAAACAAGCTCTAAAGCATGTTCTTCCGCAACCCTCAGCAGTTTGTGATTGATCTCCTCTAAAGTCAAACTTCCATAAATCGCTTTTTCTCTTGTTCCCAGCAAATTTAAATTGGGTCCATTTACTATTAGGATTTGCTTCATCGCAATCACCTCGAGACTTTTGCTTATCATTTTATCATAAGAACGAGTCAATTAGTAGACAGTCAAGAAAAAAATTGCGATAATATAACCGATTAGAGTGAAAATTTCTGGAGGTGGAAAAAATGAAATTTGCTTTTTTTCTCAAACCAAAGACTAAGAAAAATAACGATAACGACTGTTGCAACTGTAAAACTTCAAAGAAAAATATAAAAAAGAAAAAGAAAAAAGATGAACTTGATTGGATTGACCGCGTAGAGGAATACGATGCGTTACTACATGAATAATTGAAAGACCACAGTGCAAAAAACTGTGGTCTTTTTTTGTTTAAATTAACTTGCAATTTAGCCTACGTGCAACGTGTATAGCCGCAGCTAATACAATGTTTGCAATTTTCTTCATTAACTAACGAAGCACTACCACAAGTTGGGCAAAGATCAAGTGAATCTGAAGCACTCCTCTTGGCAGCGCTATTATCAATAAAGAAGCCAATTTCCTTTTGTTCCCTAACTTTAGCCGCAGCCTCTACCTTCTGCTGTCCCTCATTGTCCTCATTATTATCATCATTATTCAGATTATCATTACTTGTATGATCATTAAATCCCATATGAGTTTCAATCGCTTTCGCTACCGCATCGCCAATCGACTCAACGCGGTTCTCACCAAAACCAACAGCCCCTGAACCGCCAATCCCTTTAAGATGCTTAATTAGCAATTTCTCTTTATTCCCACCAGGAACCTCACCAAATCTTAAGAACAATGTAGTTACACGTCCCAGCGCCTCAGACATTGCGAAAACGTCGCTTCCTGCCTTCCCAACGTTAACAAACACCTCATACGGCATGCCGTCCACATCATTAATCGTAATATAGGCTTTGCCAAGTGGGGTTACCATTCTGTAGGTAGCACCCACCAATTTTTTCGGGCGGTGACCAAGGAGTTTTTTTGCTTCCTGTGACTGTACCACTTTAACTTCTTCAGACTCATCCTCTTTCTCTTCAAGCGAAAGGACTTGTTCATCACGGCTGCCGTCGCGATAAATTGTAACACCTTTACATCCTAACTTATAAGCATATTCATATAATTCCTTTGTATCTTCCACTGTAAAATCTGATGGCGCATTAGCAGTTTTACTAATTGAAGAGTCAACCCATTTCTGAATCGTCGCTTGAACAATAATATGTTCGCGCGCACTTAATTCCATCGCCGTTACAAAATAATCCGGTAGTCTCTTGCCAGGATTCGCCTCAACCCACTCTTTAGCAATTGGAACATATTGCTTATCATTACCCAAACGGCTCTGTCTAATATATTCAAAAGCAAAGTAAGGTTCGATCCCAGTTGATGTGCCAACCATTGTTCCAGTACTACCAGTTGGCGCCTGAGTAAGAACAGTAACATTACGCATGCCGTTAGTGCTAATTGCTTGTTTAACCTCATCATCAAACTGCTGAATAAATTGACTCTGTAAATATTTCTGTTCATCAAATTTAAGGAAAGAACCTTTTTCCTTAGCAATCTCACTTGAAGCTAGATAACCCTCGCGAGCAATAAAATTATATAGTTTATCAAGAAACTCGATCGACTCTTCGCCGCCATATCTTATTTTTAATTTAATTAGCATCTCAGCCAGTCCCATAGTTCCAAGACCAATACGACGTTCATTCATCTGATTATCTTTGTTTTGCTGGAAGTGATATGGTGTAGCATCAATAACGTTATCAAGAAAACGGACAGAAATTCTCACTGTCTCCGCTAACGCCTCCCAATCAACCTCACCGTCCGCAACAAATTTAGCCAAGTTAATTGAAGAAAGATTACACACGCCCCATGCCGGCAAACCCTGTTCAGCACATGGATTGGTGCAAACTATTTTGTTAAAATACCAACTATTTGAAAGATCATTATAATGTTCAATAAAGACGATGCCTGGCTCAGCAGATTTCCAAGCAGATTCAATAATTTCGTCCCAAATTTCTCGGGCTTTCATCGTTTTATGAATTTTAATTGGCTTGCCAAGTCTCTGCCACTTCTCCATATCTCCATCCCAAACTTCATCATATTCCGGGTCAGAGGTATCAGGAAAAATAAAGTTCCAATCTAGGTCTTCTTTAACAGCTTTCATAAAACCATTGCTGATTCCAATTGAAAGGTTAGCATTAGTTATTAAATCTTTTTTCTGTTTAATAGTTATAAATTCCATAATATCAGGATGCCAATCGTTAAGCATCAGCATCAATGCACCACGCCTACTTCCGCCTTGCTCAATTAAACCAGTCGTATAACTAAATAAACCACCCCAAGAAACAGAACCGCTGGAGGAGCCGTTCACGCCCCTTACAACGCCTCTCCTCGGGCGAAGTGAAGAGAGATTAACACCCACACCGCCACCTCGGGACATAATTTCAGTCATTTCTGATAAAGTCGCCATAATTCCACCACGACTGTCCTTCGGCGAAGGAATAACATAGCAGTTAAATAATGTTAGTTGTTCGTTAGTACCGGCGCCAGCGGCAATTCTCCCTGCCGGCACTAGTTTCCAATCGTCAAGCACATCGCGAAATTTCTCACGCCATTCGTCTTGTTTTTCCGGCACCTCAACCGCAGAAATTGCTGTAGCGAGTCGATCCCACAAGTGTTCAGGTGTGGTCTCGATAGCGCGCTTCATCTTATCTTTTGTCGTATCGATGACTTCACCGTTACGTAGCTTCACCTGATATTTTTCGCCAGTTACCCCAACAATCTCTCCGACTTCCTTTTTCGGAAACTTAGGATCATCCAATGTCTGGACAATAACAGTATTGCCACGAAAGAAATGTTCACCGATTTCATCCTTTAGCGCGTAGCGGTCTAGGAAGATCTTTTCACTTAAGCCTTCCAGCTTCGTTACTTTCCTCTCCATACATAATACTCCCCTTTATTTTAACATTTAACGCAAAAACGCTTCGTACAGCGTTTTATCCCGAAACCACATATATCGGCAAATCACGTATATGTAGCCTTTTTTGTTATTATATAATACTATATATTGATTTTCCACTACTTTGACCAAATATCTTAAATTAAATTTTTGCAATTCACAGAAATGTTGTAAACGCTTGCTTTCGTCAAAAAAAAAAATCGAGCCATTCCACAAAAAGGCTCGATCTTATTTTAAATTAGATTGTATGAGACAAGCTACTCGTCCACCTCTTGATAAGTTAAAATCAGATTTCGTGCTGCCTTAACTTCATCTAAACGGCCGACAACAGTTTTATGCGGAGCTGTTGTGACGATTTCAGGGTTATTTTTAGCTTCTTCAGCAATGCTAATGAGAATATCAATATATTCATCCAGCGTTTCCTTGCTCTCCGTCTCAGTTGGTTCTATCATTAGGCATTCCTCAACAATTAGCGGAAAATATACTGTTGGAGGGTGTACACCAAAATCAAGCAGTCTTTTCGCGATATCTAATGTCCTAACACCCGCTTCTTTCTGCCATACCCCGGAAAGGACAAACTCATGCATGCAGATTCGTTTATAAGGCAGTAAGTAGTGTTCCTCTAGGCGTTTTAACATGTAATTAGCATTAAGCACTGCGTCTGTTGAAGCCTGCTTTAATCCCTCTACACCCATTGACATAATATAGGCATACGCCTTAACTAAAACAGCGAAATTTCCATAAAATTGCTTGACCTTGCCGATTGAATGTGGAAGATCATAATTCAAGTAATAGCCTTGCTCGTTCTTATCAACAATTGGTTTTGGCAAAAACGGCATAAGAAAATCTTTCACACCAACTGGTCCTGCTCCCGGTCCACCACCACCGTGCGGTGTCGCAAAAGTTTTGTGCAGGTTAAGATGAACTACGTCAAAACCCATATCGCCCGGCCGCGCAATACCCATTATTGCGTTGGCGTTGGCCCCATCATAATAGATTAAGCCGCCAGCATCGTGCACCAACTTAGCAATTTCTACAATGTCTCTTTCGAATAAACCAAGCGTATTCGGATTGGTCAACATTAGAGCTGCAGTATCATCAGCAACCAATTCACGTAATGCAGCAACATCCACGTTGCCTTCCGCATTAGATGCGACTGTAACGACATCGTAACCAGCTATTACAGCAGAAGCCGGGTTAGTACCGTGTGCTGAATCAGGGATGATTACCTTGTTTTTGTGATGATTGCCGCGGCTTTCGTGATAAGCTTTAATCATCATTAAACCGACCCATTCGCCATGTGCACCAGCAGCTGGTTGTAGCGTTACTTGGTCCATCCCAGTAATCTCGGCTAGCTGTTTTTGTAGATTATACATTAACTCTAATGATCCTTGAATTGTCACTTCAGGCTGATATGGATGTGTTTGAGTAAATCCCGTAAGACCTGCGACATCTTCATTTATTTTAGGATTATATTTCATTGTACAAGAGCCAAGCGGATAGAAACCAGAATCAACACCATGATTACGAGTCGATAAACGCGTATAGTGCCTGACTAAATCCAGCTCAGATACCTCAGGAAAATCAAGATTCTCCTCGCGTAGTAGTGTAGCTGGAACTAACTCCGTTACCGCTTTTTCTGACACATCCAACTTGCTTAGACTGTAGGCAACTCTTCCGTCGCGACTAGTTTCAAAAATCAACGGGCTATCCTTTTTCATAATATTGCCTCCAATCTTTCAGCGAGATGCTCAATTTCTGATCTGCTCTTCATCTCAGTAACGGCAATTAACAGCACGTTCTCCATTCCAACATAATTATGCCCCAATTCATAGCCGCCAATAATTTTATCTTGTAATAATTCGCGATTAACATCAGCTGCTGGTCGCGGAAGTCTAATCATGAATTCATTAAAAAACGCTCCTTCATTAACAATTTCCACACCAGGAATCGCTTTCAACAATTGATAAGCATAGTCAGCTTTTTGCATGTTCTGTGTCGCCACCTCGCGCATGCCATGTTTCCCCATGGTACTCATATATATAGCTGACGTCAGTGCCATTAGCGCCTGATTCGAGCAAATATTTGAAGTAGCTTTTTCTCGGCGAATATGCTGTTCGCGAGCTTGTAATGTAAGAACATAACCCACCTTACCGGCCTGATCAGTTGTCTCGCCAATAATCCGTCCCGGCATCCTTCGAACGTCCTTTTTACGCGTTGCAAAAAAACCAGCATGTGGTCCACCTAAATTAGGCGCTAACCCTAATGGCTGGCAATCACCAACGACGATATCAGCATCATAGGCTCCAGGTGATTTTAATACGCCTAAAGCGAGCGGATTTGCGTTAACAACAAAAAGTCCTTTAGAACGATGAACCAACTGACCAATCGCCGTCAAATCTTCGATAAGTCCAAAGAAATTCGGATACTGCACAATAACCGCAGCAGTATTTTCATCAATCGCTTGCTCTAGCTCATCTAAATTAGTAAGACCAGCTTTGTGGCTAATCTCTACAATCTCAAAACCCTGGCCAACCGCTCGCGTATGTAGAATATCGCGCGCCTCTGGGTGAACAGTTTCTGAGATAATTATTTTGTTAAGCTTAGTAATTGCTGTCGCCATTGCAGCAGCCTCGGCCAAAGCTGTACCGCCATCGTACATTGATGAGTTAGCAGCATCCATACCCGTTAGTTCAGCAATCATCGTCTGAAATTCAAAAAGCGCCTGTAATGCGCCTTGACTAATCTCTGGTTGATAAGGTGTATAGGATGTAACAAATTCTGAGCGTGATGCCAGATGATTGACAACGCTTGGAATGAAGTGCTGATAAACACCAGCTCCTAAAAAACTAGAATACCCTTTTAGGGTGGTGTTTTTCGCTGCAATTTGCTCGAAATATTGAACCAGTTCGCATTCGGACATTGCTTGTGGCAAGTCTAACTTACCTGCGCGCAATTCCCGGGGAATATCGGCAAATAGCTCCTCCTCATTCTTTATCCCAATTGTAGTCAGCATCGTACCACGATCCTGTTCCGTTTTAGGGAGATATCGATAGTTCATTGATGACTCCCCTCCTAGGCCAATTCTTTTAAATAGTTGTCGTACTCAGCTGCCGTTAATAGACCATCTACCTCAGCCGTTAATTCAACTTTAATAATCCATCCTTGACCATAGGCATCGTCGTTTAGTAGCTCCGGTGCATCCTCAAGTTGCTCATTAACCTCGATTACTGTTCCAGCAACCGGCAAAAATCCCTCAGATACCGCTTTAACAGACTCAATCGAACAAAAACTATCGCCCGCAGCGAATTCACTATCAAGCTCAGGTAGCTCAACAAAAACAATGTCGCCCATCGCTTCCTGCGCAAAGTCCGTAATCCCCACGTATGCTTGATTATCGGCTAAAATTTCTACCCACTCATGATCTTTGCTGTACAACAACGTTTTTTTATCTCTACTCATCTTTTATTTCTCCTCGCTTTTAATCTATTATTTTTATTATTGAAATAATTTAGATACATAACTATGATAGTCTATTTGTCTCGCTTATAAAAGGGTGTTTTAACAATTTCAGCACGAAGTTGCTTGTCCCGGATCTCCACATTTACTATATTACCAATCTTGGCGTTCTCACTGTTAATCAATACCAAACCAATATTCTTTTTCAGTGTCGGCGAAGAGGTGCCGCTGGTAACATGCCCAATCGCACGGCCAGTCGCATCATATACTGGGTAGCCAGTACGTGGAATTCCACGATCCAGCATCTCAATTCCGACAATCTTTCTACTTGGACCATTGAGTTTCTGCTTCAGTAGGACTTCACTGCCGATAAAATCGCCTTTATCCTCACTCACAAAAAAACCCAACCCCGCCTCAACTGGCGTGATATCGCGAGCTAATTCCTGCCCATATAGCGGCAAGCGCGCCTCAAAGCGAAGCGTATCGCGTGCGCCTAAACCACAAGGTATTAGCCCATACTCTGCTCCGGCAGCAAGTAACTTTTGCCAGAGTAGAGGTGCGGAGTCGTTATCATGATAGATTTCGAAACCATCCTCACCAGTGTAGCCCGTGCGTGAGACTAGCACAGTAAGACCTGCGACAGCTACATTGCGGCGGAATGTATATTTACCAATTTCCGCAAGCGGGTAATCTGTCAATTGCTGAAGAATTGTCTCAGCTAGCGGACCTTGTAAAGCAATCAATGCCGTTTCCGCCGACCGATCAGTTAGTTTAACATCGCCTAACAGATGTTCTTTCAACCATGCAAGGTCTTTTGCTGTATTTGCAGCATTAAGTACAAGCAGATAGTGATTATCAGCATATTTATAGACTAATAAATCATCAACAGTTCCACCGTCGGGATAGCACATCGGGCTGTAGAGAATTTTGTCATCAACTAACTTAGTAACATCGTTGACGAGAAGCTTCTGTAGATAATCTAACGCATCAGTTCCTGTGACCTCAACTTCACCCATGTGCGAAACATCAAACAGTCCTGCTTGTTCACGCACCGCATGATGCTCAGCGATAATACCGGAAAATTGAACCGGCAGCTCCCAGCCACCGTAATCAACCGTTTTTGCACCCAACTCAGCATACAAAGGGTAAAGCGGAGTTCTAACTAGTTCAGACATTAAAGATACCCCCTAATTTCATCAATTATTTCACTTATTTTTTTATTGTCGGTAGCAATGACATAATCTGCAACAGCAGTATAAATTTCTTCACGTTCGCTCAAGATACTTTCAATTCGCTCGTACAAATCGTCCGTATCAGCAAGCAACGGGCGGCTACTGTCAACTTGTACGCGCTCATAAATCAGTTCTGGTGATGTTTTTAGATAGAAAACAACCGCGTGTGTTAATTGCTCGCGATTCTCCTCAGCTAAGACCACACCACCGCCTGTTGAGATGACAAGTTGCTCGCTAGTTGCAATTGAATTCGCGAGTAAATCGCTTTCTAACTTACGAAAATAGTCCTCCCCCTCTTCAGCAAAAAGTTGCGAGATGCTACGACCTTCCCTAATCTCAATCACCTTGTCAGTATCTACATGGTTTAGATTCAACTTTTGCGCCAGTTTTAATCCGACTATCGTCTTACCACTACCCATAAAACCGATGAGAGCAATATGTTTTTTGTCTTTACTCAATCTATTTTCCTCCTATGTTTGATTTTGTATCGGAATAAGATTATTTTACTAATGACGCGAGATCAAACTCGGATTCCGGTGTAATATCAAGGATTTTCGTGTTGGCAACCGTATCCTCAATTAGCTCATTCATCGCCATGAAGCGCTCGTAGCGTTCTGCTAGGTGAATTGTTGGCTTCGTCGCTGGATTCCGCGGCATAAAAATCGTACAGCAATCCTCAAAAGGCCGGATTGCAATTTCATAAGTATTAATCTCGCGAGCTATCGCAATAATTTCTTGCTTATCCATCGCAATCAGCGGACGCAAAATTGGTAAGTTGGTCACCGCATTGATTGTGTTCATACTATATAATGTCTGGCTTGCAACCTGTCCTAGACTCTCACCAGTTACAACCGCGTAAGCTCTCTGTCGATTCGCAATCGTTTCGGCTAGACGCATAAAAATCCGCCTCATGATAGTGATATTATAACTCTCCGGTACAAAACGACGAATCTCCGTCTGTAACTCAAGAAACGGAATCAAATGTAGGCGGAAGCTCCCAGTAAATTTAGCAAGTTCTTTGGCAAGGTCCACAACTTTTTGTATTGATTCAAGCGAAGTGACTGGATAGGAGTGAAAGTGCAATCCCTCAAGTTCAACCCCCCTACGCATGGCTAACCAACAGGCAACCGGACTATCAATCCCCCCCGACAAAAGTGCCACAGCCTTCCCGCTAGCTCCTGCAGGCATCCCGCCGATACCCTTAATAATCTCGCTATAAATAAATACGCCCTCAGCACGAACCTCAACATAAATAGTTAACTCCGGATTATGCAGGTCGACCTTAAGATTGTTTGTATTGATCAATAGGTGGGCACCCAGAATCTGGGTGAGATCAGGAGAAGTGATGGGAAAATTTTTGTCAGCTCTTTTGCAGACGACTTTAAATGTTAAGTCTTGCTTGCCTTTTGCTCTAACTTGTGTGAGCGACTCATTTTTGATTTCCTCTAGTACTGGTTCAACCCCTCTCACCGGACTAAAAGAAACGATTCCAAAGACACTCATTAGTTTTTCAGTAATTTGTTCATAAGGATAATCGTTCAACTCAATATAAATACGGCCGAAAGTCCGCCGCACCTTAATGTTCGTATAGCCTCTATATACATTCCTAATATTCTGCGCTAATCGTTCTTCGAAGAAGGTTCTATTCTTACCTTTTAATGCAATTTCTCCGTAACGAACTAATATGTAATCGTAACTCATCTAAACACCTATTTCAGTTTATTTATAGTAAGCAATTGCCTCAATCTCGATGAGTGCATCTTTTGGTAAACGTGCAACCTGAACAGTGCTGCGCGCTGGAAATGGCGGTGGTATACGCCTGCCATAAATTTCATTTACCACTGCGAAATCACCTATATCAGCTAGAAAAATTGTTGTGTTCACCAGATTAGCCAACGTCATACCTTCAGACTGCAAAATTGCTTCCAAATTAGTTAACACTTGTTCAGCCTGTGCTTGAATCCCCTCAACCAGCAACCCCGTTTGCACATTGATTGGCAATTGTCCGGAAATGTATAGGACAGTGCCATTTTGAATCGCTTGGGAATACGGCCCAATTGCTGCTGGTGCATTCTCAGTTTTTATTGCTCGCTTCATTCTGTTAACAACCCTTTCCTAACGTAGCATAGTTCGATTTTGCACTAACCAATAATAATTTTATTATAGCATAGAAACTTAAAAATATTTATTGGATTTATTCATTCGCAAATTGTCGTATTAATAATTTTGTTATATTTAATTCACTTGTTTGCCAAAAGGTAAAGCCTTATCTCTAGGTCTATGGTAATTTAAAGTTAATGTAATAATAAATTTTAAGGAAAAAGGAGGATATTTATGCAAAACACTTCAACAAAAAGGCAAAGACTGATTATCGTCATCGCAATGATTATTTCTGCAATCTTAATGTTAACTATTTTACCAGTAGGCGTAATCACAGCTGCCGGCAACGTTCTTGTAGGTGCTTATTTGAAGTATGAAATACTTCAATTACCGCTTATCGTTACCGCACCAATTATGATTAAATTTTTCTTCCCACTATGGGCAGCACTATCAATAGTAGCTGGTGCAGCTGCACTGTTTTTAACAGTTCCTGTCTACCGCGGTGAAAAATGGGGTCGTCCGTTAGCACTAGGAGCATTTGCAATTCCTAGTATTGCTGGCGCATATATGCTTGGACCAATTATTTATTTCTCTGTGGACCAAATTTATATCTCCATTACTTACATGGGTATCGGCTTAATTACTTATTTCGTAATTCTTCTAGGTGAAGTATCACCAATGATTACGAAACTGAAAAACTTCGTCTTCTTTGCATTGCTTGGCGTAACAATTGCTTTTACATTTGCTAATGCGCATACTGCACTACGCATGCAAATGGCAATGTACCTTCACGATCCAAAGGACATGGACTTAGTTTATCCAATAGGTATTGTCGTTGGTTTAGTTGGTGTAGTAGTCACTATGCTCGGACTTCCAATGCTAGCTGGGCGTGCTAATGCAGGTTGGTGGGTTGTTACAATCGGGCTTGCAACAATGATGATGTCTGTATTGTGGTTCTTTATTGGCCATACTGGAACAAGTGAATTTTTACTCGGCGTAGTATTATGCCTTGCTTCACTTATACTTCTTTTCTTACCACAGGTTGGCGGAACCTTAGTCGACAAAAAAGCTGGAGAAAAAGTTGTTCCATCTCTACAAAAATAGACCTACCCTTACAAGTTAATATATATAAAGGAAAGAGAGTTACTTCAACTCTCTTTCCTTTATTATGTCGATAGTTCTAATTGTGTCTAAAAATGCAAGAAGGTGCGAACCTTATGCGAAAACCAACACAAGCTCCCTTAAATCAGTTAATATGGAATCAACCAGTAATAAGTTTTTTCTTTCAAATGTAACAACTTTCTAGTTGTGCGAGGTCAGTCCAATTGACCTCGTATTTTTTTATGTTTCTAAACAAAACGTAATATAATCAAATAAATTATTGAAATCAAAAAAGGTAAATAGAACAGCGTTGCAATCCACTTTTTATCCTTGTTGATAAAATAAGCAGCTGCCCAATGAAGTAAAGGCATTAAGATAATTGCTGTTGGGTATACATTAGTTGATGAAAATACATACGCAATCGGAAAAGTGATGATCATCGATGTAAGTGCAGCAGCATAAGCCCTTTTTTTATCTTTTGTAACCAAACTATAAACCATTACAATTATTGCAAAAGGAATTAACACTAAAGTCATTATTGGCATTATATTACCTCCTCTAATTCTTCTAATAAATATAAATCTATATTAACATATAAATTAAAATTAAAATTATAATATTAATTTGTTCGGATACTAATTACGCTTTGGCAATGTTATAATTGTAGTATCAGATTTCGACATTTTATCTAAAGCTTACGAGTAGTAAAGAGAGGAAGTAGGCTATGCAACATAAAAAAAGATTAATTATCGGGATTACCGGATCAAGCGGTATAATCCTTGGAATTGAATTATTACGCGCGATGCAACGCTACGAGGATTGGGAAACAGAGTTAATCATTTCCGAAAGTGCACAGATTACGATGGCACTGGAAACTCCCTATAACTACGAGCAGGTAACAAAACTTGCCACCAGAAGCTATCGGAATGATGATATTGGTGCAAATGTCGCCAGTGGTACCTACAAAACTGAGGCTATGGTAATTATTCCATGTAGCATGAAGACTGTAGCAGGAATAGCAATTGGCTACTCTGAAAATTTATTATTAAGAGCTGCTGATGTCATTATTAAAGAACAACGAAAACTAATCATAGTACCTAGAGAAACTCCATTAAGCGTCATCCACCTACGTAATCTACTAACATTGGCTGAACTAGGGGTACAGATAATTCCGCCAGTTGTCGCTTATTATCATAAACCGGAAACAATTACCGAGCATAATCAGCAGATTATCGGAAGAATTTTAGATAGTTTAAATCTTGAATACGCAGATTACAAACGCTGGCAAAAATAAAATAGATGGATCTATTCCATCTATTTTTTAATCTATTTTTTTAAACCCTAATTTCTTCTTTGGTGTAGTATGCGATGCCAATCGCACCCGGTCCCACATGCGTTCCAATCACGGGACCAATAGGAATTGTCGCAACATCTTGATTAATATACTTTTTAATTTCAGCTGCAAATTTTTGCGCTTCCCCTTCTACATTGATATGGTGTACTATTGCCTCGCCTATACCAAACCGCTCTATATCCCTTAAAAAAATCTGCAACATCTCTTCCATTGCACTCTTTTTCGTACGGATTTTGCTAATAACGGCAGTACTTCCGTCAACGACCGTTAAAATCGGCTTAACTTGTAGCAGCGAACCTATCAAGGCACTTGCTGTACCTATTCGACCACCAATTCGCAAATACTCCAGCGTATCCGGGATAAAAATAAATTTACTTCTCAATATATTGTTGTTAGCCTCTGTCACAACCTCCTCCAGCTTGCCGCCAGCCTTTGCCACTTTTGCCGCTGCTAAAACCGCAAAACCAAGTTGCATTGAGTTCGAAGTAGAATCTATCAGCTTAATCCGAGCATTTGGATATTCTTCTAAAACCATTCTTCTCACCAACTCAGCTGTTGAATAGGTGCCACTCATTTTTGTCGAGATAAAAATACCAACAACTTCATTACCATCCTTAACCTCACGCTCAAAAGCGTTATAAAAATCAGCAACAGCCGGCTGTGAGGATTTTGGAATCTTCATTGTTTCCGTAAGTTTAGCAAAAAAATCAAAATTGCTAATTTCGTTTTCCTTAAAAGACGCATCTTCAAATACGACGCTTAGAGGAACCACGCCGATATCGTATTCCATTAATAAATTTTTCAGAATATATGAAGTGCTATCTGTTATAACCTTAACTGCCAAAAAAACACCCCCTAACGTCAGTAATAAGTTCCTTATGATTTAATGATAACATATTTTATAAAGAATAGTAACAACATGCAACTTTCTGTTATATTATTTAGTCAAGTGAATAAGAACACTATAAATGGGGGATAGCTATGAAAAATAGTAGACACAAAATGTGGTACCGTTTTATTTTACTACTAACTATGATTGCTCTTGTCTTTACTGTCAGCGCCTGTGGTTCTGAGTCAGTGAATGCTCCAAAGGATTACCCAAACAGAGGTGGGGATAACTCTGTAAGCGAGGGGGTTGGCTTACCATCCACGGCAACATTTATTAACGATGGCGAATATGGTTTTGTAAACCTTAAACCCGAAGCTCCGAGCAATCAATCCGATTACACCGATTCACAAAAAATTATTTATAACGGCACGATCAATATTGATGTAAACGATATGGAGCAAGCTACAACCGAAATTGAACGTGCGGTTAAAGATGCCGGAGGATTTATGCTTAATTCAACTAAAACGGAGAATGATAGACGCTTTTACGTCAATTATGAATTTAAAGTGCCTGTAGCAGGCTTAAATTCATTGATGGAAGAGATTGAATCGTTAGAGCTTGGCAAGATAACCTACAACAACATTGATGGCCGTGATGTCACAGAAGAATATCAAGATATTAGCTCACGCTTAAAAGCAAAAAGAGTATATGAAGCAAGATTGCTGGAGTTATTTGCTAAAGCCGATAAAACTGAAGATTTACTGCGCATCGCAAATGATCTAAGTCGTGTTCAAGAAGAGATTGAGTCATTAGAGGGAAGACAAAAATATCTTGCTTATCATGCGGATAACTCATCACTTACTGTAGAGCTAACACAATACAAAGACCGTGTGGCACCTACCGCTTCCAGCTGGACAAAAGCCATCGATGGTTTGAAATTAACTATGCAGAATATTGGCAAAGGATTAGTTAATTTTTTCATCTGGTTGGTCTCCTATCTGCCAATTATAATTCTTGTTACATTGATTGCGGTTGGAGTGTGGTTCTTAGTTAGAATAAAACGCAGAAGAAAAAGAGAACGTTTTGAGCAAGTAGAACAAGAGCTACTAAATGAAAATGAGCGAGATGGCAAATAAAGATTAGCTCAATATACAAATTAAAAAGGCATAGAGTATAAACTCTATGCCTTTTATAACTATAAAAATTAATCTAGTAATTATTCAAGAACTTTAACTCTAAAGAATCCAGGTTGTGCTTGGTTTAAGAAAGTGTTTTCCGCTCTGTCATTCCACCATTGTTCCCAAGCAGCACGATCAGTGTCACTGATTGTTCCAGCTGTTAATTGTTTTTGGAACTCAGTCATTTCATCACTGCTAAGTGGTGTAACCATTCCTAAGTTATAACCTACTGATACTTTTTTACCAGTATCAGTTCTCTCAAAGATATAGTTTACTAATGGGAATAAGTCAGCAGTTGGCTCATCAGGATAAATCATTTTGTTTCTTCTGTTAGAATTCTCAGGGAACGCAGTTCCAGGGAATCCAGATTCAGCAGCAGCACCAGTTAAATAAGTGAAGATGTCACCAAACACGCCAATATAATATTGGTCTGGTGGCCCAGGCATTGTGATCTTAATGTCGCCACGTACAGGTATCTCATCGCCAGGGTAAAGTGCTTCCATCGCTTTTTCAACTAATGTCCATGCACCAGCAGTTGCTCCGCAAGAGTGACCAGAAAGTTTTACTACCTCAGAATAGTAGTAAGGAATCGGACCATCAACTTGTCCAAGAAGCTCTAAAAACGGATCTTTAAACACCATCGGTTTTGGATCAAGAATGTAATCTTGTGTCCATTTAACTCCAGCAGCTTCAGCAGCTAGACCAGCTGGTTTTTCTGGAGCAGGCGCTGGTTCTTGGCCGTTTCCGCATCCTACTAGAACCATTGATGCACCTAAAATAATAGCTAAAGCAATAATTAAAACTTTTTTCTTCAAAATGTTAACCTCCCTTTTTTAAGATATATTTGACAATTAAATCCTAACACATGTTAACAAAGTTTGAAATTGACCTAAGGCAAACTTCAAACAATATTCACAGAAAATAAAGGGAGGTTAGTATTATATTTTATTAAATTTAGCTTGGTTTAGCCGAGTCTAAAAACAATACCCTTGCCACCTTTTGGATAGCTCCAATTAATGTTGTCATAAGGGCAAACGATTCGACAAGTCCCACACTCATGGCAACCTTCATGTCCGATTGACATTCGATCGCATTCCCATTTGTACGCATCACCTGGGCACACATAAGTACACGGCTTATCAACACATTTCATACACATCTCTATGTCCTTAATTTCAATGTGTGTTGTATCATCAACTGCAAAGCGTGTCAGATACTGCATTTCTTCAATCGTTAACTTTTTCTTTGTCTCAGACATTACTTCACCGCCTTAATTAGACGAAATACATCTCGTCCTGTTTTCATTAAACCTTGTTCCTTGACCATATCCATAATTCTCTTCTGCATATCCCATTTTGAAGTTCCATTAACAGTAAAGAACTCATTTAACGCCTTTCCGATCATCGGCATATAGACATTAAAGTAGTCTGGATTATTTTCCATTACAGTCATTGTATCTTTATATTTTTTCAGGTCTTGCCCCACAAAACTCTTCATCAAGTTCTCTCTGTAGCTAGATAATATGTTCTCTGAGTAGTCATTAAGCTCATAAGCCCTAATCGCCGCATCAGCAGCAAGAACGCCAGATTGAATAGCAAGGTTTGAACCCTCGCGATGTAATCCATTAACTAGTTGTGCAGCATCGCCAACAATCATCACACCATGTCCAGCTAATTTTGGAATCGCATGATATCCACCCTCAGGGAGTAAATGCGCTAAATACTCTTTAGGCTCACCGCCTTCGATTACCTTACGAACTATCGGATGCGCTTTAAAAGATTCCAGCATGTCATGTGGTTTTTTATGATGTTTCGCTAAATCTGACATCATCGTTCCTACACCAATACTAATACTCTCTTTATTTGTGTAGATAAAGCCCGTACCAAGCAGTTTGTGAGTCGATTCCCCAAACACTTCTATTGTCGCGCCCTGTCCCTTCTCCAACATAAAACGATCTTCAATCTTCTCTGGTGGCAGGTTAATAACTTGCATTGCTGCAACGGCCATTTGACTTGGTTTAAATGGCTTTCTAAAACCTAATTGTTTAGCTATCAGTGAGTTTACACCATCAGCTACAATTACAACATCAGCATAGATATCTCCTTCAGATCTACCAGTCCTTACACCAATTACCCGTCCATCTTCTACAATCGCTTCTTCAACAACTGTCTCATTAATTAGCAGTACACCCTGTTCAACAGCTTTTTTTGCATACCATTGGTCAAATTGTGCTCGATACACGGTGTAATTATTATGTGGTAATACTCCCCAATTTAAATCACGATAGCCAATTTTAACATTATTATCGGCTCCTAATATCCAATAATTTTGCTCAACTACCGGACGCTGCCAAGGAGTATCATCTAGAAATTCAGGTACAAGTTCAGCAATCGGATAACGATAAAGGACACCACCCATAACGTTTTTAGCGCCAGGGTACTCCCCACGTTCAAGCAATATAACTTTCATGCCTGCTTTTGCCATCCGATATGCAGCAGAGGTTCCAGCTGGCCCAGCGCCAACAACTATTGCGTCAAATTTTTCAGCCATTTGCTACCACACCACCCTCTTCAACTGTTTTCTTAAATTCCTCAATAAGTTTAGGTACGATTTCAAAAGCGTCTCCAACGATACCGTATGTACAGCTTTCAAAAATTTTCGCTTCTGGATCTTTATTAATTGCAACTACAACTTCAGCATTTTCCATCCCAACTACATGTTGTACTGCGCCTGAAATCCCAATCGCAAAATAAAGCTTGGGAGCAACGGTCGTTCCAGTTTGTCCGACTTGATGGCTATGGCTAATCCAACCAGATTCAACCGCAGCACGTGATGCACCAACTGCAGCACCCAAAACCTCAGCTAAATCCCTGATCATTTTAAAACCCACCTCGTCTTGAAGCCCCTTACCACCCGAAACAATGATATCAGCATCAGCGATTGAGAGTTCAGTACTAATCTCTTTTACAAGTTCTATTACTTTTGTCCGTAACTTCGCCTCATCAAGAGGAACCTTCTCCTCGATAACTTTACCGGTACGACCAGGCACTGGTTTCAAAGCTTTCATTACACGCGGTCTTACAGATGACATCTGTGGACGGTGTGTTTTACAGAGAATTGTTGCCATAATATTACCACCCATTGCAGGGCGTGATGCTTCAAGCAACTTTGTCTCTTCATTGATATCTAATCCGGTACAGTCTGCTGTTAAGCCTGTCTTAAGTGTCGTAGCAACAATACTTGCTAAATCTCGACCAATAATTGTCGCACCAAAAAACAGGATTTCTGGCTTATATTTATTTACTACATGTACTACAGCATGCTGATATGCTTCTGAGCGATATTGAGCATAGACAGGATCATCTACCACATATACAATATCTGCACCATGTTCAAATAATGTCTGTGTCAAATGTTTCACATCACTACCAACTAATATACCAGAAAGTTTAACGCCAAGTTTGTCAGCCAAGGTCCTTCCGGCACCAAGCAGTTCCAACGCTACATGCTCAACCTTGCCAGCCTCTTGCTCAATAAAGACTGCAACACCTTGATACTCTTTATCAGTCATCTTACTCAACCTCCTTCGCAAACAGCCCATGAACATTTGCCAGGTTGTCAATTACTTTCGCTATAACTTCAGCAGTAGAACCTTCAAGAATTTCGCCAACCGATTGTTTTGGTGGGGCAAAAGTCTTGCTCACCACTGTTGGCGAACCTTTAAACCCAAGTTGGTTTTTATCAACTTCCATATTTTCAGTTGTCCAAATAAGCGGTGTGTATCTTGCGGCTTTAATCATATTAGGAAGTGAAGAATAAGTTAAATCATTAATCTCACGCTCCACTGTGATTAAGCAAGGTAAAGCCGATTGAATAATCTCATAGCCACCGTCACGTCTTCTACGGACTGTGATAACGCGATTTTCCTCATCAAGTGAAATAATCTTATCTACTTGTGTCAAAACCGGAATATTTAATCTCCCTGCAATCCCCGGTCCAACTTGTGCAGTGTCGCCATCAATGGCCTGTTTCCCCGCAAAAATTAAATCAACCGGATCATCCTCATTAATCTTTCTGATTGTTTGTGTTAGAGCATAGCTTGTTGCCAATGTATCAGCACCAGCAAAAGCTCTGTCCGTAACTACAACTCCACCTTCAGCACCTAATTCGACCGCCTTTCTGACTACCGCTTCAGCCATTGGTGGTCCCATTGTTATTACCGTTACTTTACCGCCCGTTACTTCTTGCATTCGTACAGCTTCTTCAACTGCATGCGCATCATATGGATTCAAAATAGTTGGTGCACTCCTGCGATCTAGAGCGTTAGTTACTGGATCCAACTTTACCTCTGTCGTGTCCGGCACCTGTTTAATGCAGACCAAATAATGCATCTTTCACCCTCCTATAATTCATGATTTTTGTTCTGAAAGCTAAACATATTTTAGCCAGATTATATTTATGTATTGTATCATAGAATTTGTAACTTAACCAAATTGAAACATAATCTTATTAATATATGACACTTTCTAACTTCTAGCTTACAATTAAGCTAATTTTTCGTTAAAATATTTTTTGTAATATGATAAGATTATAAGAAAGATATAATTTAATTTTTAAAAGGGGGAAGTCGGATATGAAGTTAACAGGAACACAAACAGCGGTAAACTTAATGAAATCTTTTGCAGGGGAGTCACAGGCAAGAAATCGCTACACTTATTATGCTTCTGTTGCAGATAAAGAAGGTTACAAACAGATTCGTAATATTTTTATTGAAACTGCTGATAACGAAAGAGAGCATGCAAAAAGATTTTTCAAATTCTTACTTGCAGGTTTTGCAAGCGAATTACCAGCAATGATTGAGATTGAAGCTACTTTTCCTGTCGCTCAGGGAAACACCTATGACAATTTATTAGCTGCGGCAACTGGTGAAAATGAAGAATGGTCACACCTTTACCCGATGTTTGCAGACATCGCTGAAAAAGAGGGTTTCGCTGAAATAGCAGAGGTATTTAGATTTATAGCAGAAGCGGAAAAACGACATGAGATTAGATTTAATAAATTGGCTGAAAATATTAAAAATGGTGCTGTCTTTAAAAAATCGGACAAAGTCCTATGGAAATGTGGGAATTGCGGTTACATCCATGAGGGAAATGAAGCTGTAGATGAGTGCCCAGCATGCGCACACCCACAAGCTCATTTTGAACTGTTTGTAGAAACCTATTAAAATAATACTTAAAATAATATAAAGGAGCTATCTAGAATTTAGATAGCTCCTTTTGTTATTCGGTAGTTAATCACGATTAAGAAAAATTCTTGCCCAGTCCAATATTAGTTCATCTTTAAAAGATTGTTTAATTACTCGCGATCTTCTGAAAAAGGCAGGAATGCTATTATAATCAAATGATCTAAAATCAGTCTGATCGAGTCTCGCTAAGATTTCTTGACGGAACTCTTTGAAAGTATATGTTCTTAGTCTTTCAACTCCAACGGTAACTGCCAACAACTCAGTGAATTTAAGAATAATCTCCTTGTATGTTGCATTTCGATCAAGATTAAATTG
Source organism: uncultured Caryophanales bacterium (assembly GCA_964568525.1). GTDB lineage: Bacteria > Bacillota > Bacilli > Tepidibacillales > Tepidibacillaceae > CAYZPB01. Next base: position 12,388 of record CAZMPM010000011.1, on the reverse strand, counting down.
TCTGGCAAATGCAGGGATTAATCTTTCAAATAGTACTCGCTGCGACGAGCCTCCTTGAACACCAATCTCTTGAGCCATTTCCTTAATTTGTTTCTCACTTAATTCCAGTAAACTATCAATAAAATATCTCTCGTCTGGTATTTCTCTGAGGTAATAATTAAAACCCTCATATATACCAAAAGCCTTGAGAGCATCCAAATATCCCATCTTTAAATTCTTTTGTGAACGTTCCTCAGTAAAATCTAATGGCGAACCAATATCGTCAGAAGGTATGATAGAAATTATATTTACATCCTTTGCTCGTAACGGTTGTTTTATGCCAAACGATTTTAACTCGACACTTATAATATCTTTATGTCCAAGTTGGTAGACCATATCAAGAGGAAGATTATCGTAAAAACCTCCATCGAGAAAACGCTTGTCCTCGCCGTTATCCAATTTAAACATCGGCAAAAAAGAAGACCATAATAAATAATTTGCAATCTCGCCCTCTGGTATATCATCAACATAAATTTTTATTGGTTTCTTATCTGTCAAAGAGATTGTCACTAGCCCAAAGGTAATCGGCGATTCTCTGATTAATTTTTCATCAACATGCTTAATAATTAACTCATGTAATGGTTCAACATCTAAACCCCTATTACTTAAGGTTTTTTTTAAATACTCAGCATAACGTCCCCAGTTTTTAAAGTCGATATTAAATGTAACAAGTTCATTATATATCTCGTTATCTCCAGTAAAAACAAGATCCGGGCTCATATGGGACCACAACTTATAAGCCTCGTCAAATTTGTCTTGGACAATAAACGCAGCATTTAATGCTCCCACAGAGGTTCCAGCCACAGCGGCAATTTCAATATTTAATTCGCGTAGTGCTTGCCATACACCAATCTGAAAGGCTCCTTTACCGCCGCCGCCTTCCAATACAAGCCCGTAACTCTTTTCCATAAAACTGTCCACCTTTATCTAGTCTTTAAACCTTGACTTTACTTTATCAATTGCTTCACCAAGGCTTTTGGTTGACTTCTCAACCCCTTCTTTAAGATCGCGCCAAACCTCATCCTTCGTCGTATCAAAATCGTCAAACTTATCTTTTGCCTGTTCTATACGTTCTTTCATTATAGAAACACCTTCGTTGTACTTTTCCTTCAACTCTTTTTTCCAAGTTTGTTCATCTTCAGAGAAAAGAGATTCCAGCAATATTATGCTCTCCTCTAACTTTAAATCCAGAGATATAATATCAATTTGATGCTTTGACTTTGTCTTTTCATCCGCTAAGTTATAAAGATCTTTTAGCGCATCAAGTTCTCTGTTCCACTCATCTACCTTCTTCTCTAACAACGCAATACGATCATCCCAAGTAGTCATTTAAATCACATCCTTTTTTTTATTTAACTACAATTTGATTATACATCAAAAATCACAAAAATAATGCTTGACAATATTTTTTATTTAAAATATCATAATCAAAAATAGAATAAATTGTTCGATGAGTGAAAATAGTAAGAATTAAGTTAACTTTCAGAGAGTCGGTCGCATTGGTGAAAGATCGATAAGAAGATTGATTCTGAATGGATTCACGAGAAGTCAGGCGAATTAGTAGTAGCTGCGACCGTGTTCTCACGTTACAGAGATAGAATATCGATCATGCTGATCTGTATTTGAAAGAGATAAAACACTTAGGTGGTATAACGAATTATCTTCGTCCTTAGGATGGAGTATTTATTTTGTTAAAGTGTTTTAAATTAGGTGGTACCGCGGATTAAACTGCCCTAATCGATTGATTGGGCAGTTTTTATTTTTTTATAAAAAGGAGTGTTAAAAATGATACTATTTTATCCACCTTGAACTTTACATTCAAATAAATTAAAAAATATAATCATTATTTATAAAATAAGGAGATGTTTATTATGTCAGTAAATATAAAAGAACTTGAATTTGGTAGATTCGGCGGACAGTTTGTCCCACCACCAGTAATCAAAGCGCTAGAGGAATTAGAGGCCGAATTTGAAAAAGCACTAAAAGACCCTACTTTTAAAAAAGAATATATGTACTATCTAAACGAATTTGCCGGCAGACCAAGTCCGCTTTACTACGCCGAAAATATGACGAGAGATTTGGGCGGAGCGAAAATTTACTTGAAACGCGAGGACTTAAATCATACCGGCTCTCATAAAATTAACAACACAATCGGACAGATTCTACTCGCAAAAAGAATGGGCAAAAAGAAAGTAATCGCCGAAACTGGTGCCGGCCAACACGGCGTAGCGACAGCAACAACAGCAGCCATGTTCGGCATGGAATGTGACGTATATCAGGGTGCAGAGGATATTGCAAGACAAGAATTGAACGTGTTCCGCATGGAGATGCTTGGTGCTCGCGTTCATGCCGTAACTGATGGTATGCAGACACTTGCAGAAGCTGTTGATGCGGCAATTGGTGCATGGGTTGAAAATGTTGAAGATACCTTTTATCTGCTCGGATCAGCTGTTGGACCACACCCTTACCCAACTATGGTAAGAGAGTTCCAGAAAATAATCGGCGAAGAAGCACTCGAACAAATTAAAGAAAAAGAAGATCGTTTACCTGATTACTGTATAGCATGTGTCGGCGGCGGTAGTAATGCAATTGGTTTGTTTAATGCTTTCCTTCCTTACGATGAAGTGAAATTAATTGGCGTTGAGGCTGCAGGTCATGGTGTTGATACAGAGATGACTGCGGCAACACTTACTCTTGGTACTGAAGGAGTGCTTCATGGCATGAATACCATCGCACTTTTTGATAAGGATGGCGCGGTTAAACCAGTTTATTCAATCTCTGCAGGACTTGATTATCCTGGCGTAGGCCCGCAACACGCCTATTTAAAGGAGATCAATCGGGCAACATACGTTCCGGCAACCGATGACGAAGCGGTAAACGCTTTTGTCTATCTATCAAAAACTGAGGGAATAATACCGGCAATTGAAAGCTCACACGCAATTGCACATGCTATGAAGCTGGCACCAACGCTCCTTAAAGATCAAATTATTATCGTGAACCTTTCTGGCCGCGGCGATAAAGACGTTGATGCAATTGCTAATTATCTGAAAAACAGATAAACTTTTGTTGGATTATAAAAATTTAACGAAAGGAATGCTTAGATGCCCAACGAAATTATTAGGTCACTAAAAGAACGAAAATCTGTAAGAGTTTATGCGGAGCGACCAATTTTGACTGTGGAAAAGAACGAGATTTTAAATGCAGCATTACAGGCGCCAACCGCAGGAAATATGACTCTTTATACAATAATTGATGTAACCGATCAACACTTGAAAGAGCAACTGGCTATCCTCTGTGATAATCAGCCCTTCATTGCAAAAGCTCCATTAGTTTTAATCTTTCTTGCTGATTGGCAGCGCTGGTATGATAGTTTCACAAAAGTCTATGGCGACGATATTAGACCGCCACAGCTTGGAGATTTATGGTTAGCAGCAATGGATGCTAATATTGCTGCCCAGAACACCGTGGTCGCAGCAGAGTCATTTGGAATTGGTTCCTGTTACATTGGTGATATTATTGAAAATGCCGAACAAATTAAAGAACTCTTAGATCTACCTGATTATGTTGTTCCTGCTTGCATGCTTGTTTATGGTTACCCAACCGAGCAACAAAAGAATCGCACTAAACCAACTAGATTTTCGCAAGAGTTCATCTGTCATGAAAATAGTTACAAGCGTTTTTCAGCTGAAGAGTTCGAGCATTACTTCCAATCACGTGATGACAAAAGCTTCGATAAAGAGGTTTCGCTCACATACAAAAGAAAGTGGAACCAGGAATTTATGCTAGAGATGAATCGTAGTATGGAAATTTGGTTAGAAGCTTTCTTAGATAAAAAGAATAGTATATAAACTAAAATGACTGGCTATTTCCGAGGTAATTACGGAAATAACCAGTCATTTATTCTGTAATATTAATCTACTCTTAGTGCTTCTACCGGATTCTTATTAGCAGCAATTCTTGATGGTATAAAACCAGCTATTAACGTAAGAACCATACTGCCTGCTAATAAAAGTAATGCATGTAATGGATTGAGTGCTGCAATATTACCAATACCGACTAAGTCAACAATAAGATTATTAATCGGAATGGATATTGCATATGCTGCTGCGACACCAAACACACCCGCGATAAAGCCGATAATAATTGTTTCAGCATTAAATACACGTGATATATCTTTTTTGCGTGCTCCGACGGCTCTTAATACGCCAATCTCTTTTGTCCGTTCAATTACAGAGACATAAGTAATAATCGCAATCATAATTGTCGAAACTAACAAGGAAATCGCTGCAAAGCCAACCAGTACATAGGAAACGGTATTTATAAATGTACCGGTCATCGAAGAAATAATCTCCCCTAAATCAGAGTAAGCAATCTGATCTTCCAACTTTTTATCAACATTATAGGCATCCAAGTACTTTTTAATCTGATCCTTACTATCAAAGTTTTTAGGATAGATTGAGATTGCAACCGGTGTGCTATCCGCACCCAGTAATACAAGTTGATTATTCTTCGCATTGTCATCAGCAAAACTGATGCCGGTAATCAAGTTACGGTCTGAATCAAGCTGTTCTTGTGTGATTTTAGAAGTTTTAGCGTTGTCCGTAACATATTCCGCTAGTGCAGAGGTATAAGCCAAACCTGTCTGTAAACTACCAGCAGTCGCATCCTCTTTAAGTCGCAAAATACCTGTTATAGTAAGCGGTAAACTATCGCTATGCTTATAAAATTCCTCATATTGGTCAGTGGTAATCGGTACGTAAAGGTCACCCTTCTTCTCGTAGTATAGGTCATTAGGGACAACTGCAAGAATCTGCTTACCAATAAAGTCAGTAAGTTTGAAATTTTCACTAGTACTGAATCCAAGTTTTTCAAAAAAACTACTGTAGATGCGATTATACTCATCGACAACCAGAACTAACTCTTGTTTGTTGGCTGGCATTCTACTGCCCTCACCAATCAAATCATATATCGAAAGAATAAATTCCTCATTATCAGGCAATTCTTGCCAAAAGCCACTAGCCGCTACTCCCATAGCATCGCCAACATCCGGACTATCTCCAGCATTTGTTGGCCCGGCATATAGTACAACAGTGTCATCGCCTTTAGATAACAGATTCATTGTAACGCCACTAACAAAAGAAATATTGTTAACTGCATCTGGAAGCTCTTCAGGCATCCGTTTAATATATGCAAGATACTCATCGCTGAAAACATTTCGATGCTCTATTAATAAATCACTTGTATCGTAGTTTATAATTATGTTCTCTTTCGGAAATTTACCTTCATCACTCTTGGTGTTCTCCAGCATTCCCAGATGATTCTCATCAGCCGGCCCCATCATTACTGTCTGAACATTTTTACTAACGGTAATCGGAAAACTGGCCAGTGTCTCTGACTGCATGGTCCCAAGGTAAGCACCAAGACCAGAGGAGAGAGCTAAAACAAGCGCCACACCAATAATCCCAATACTTCCCGCAAAAGATGTAATTAACGTTCTCCATTTTTTTGATATCAAATTGCGAAATGATAAGCTTAATGCAGTAAAAATACTCATTGAAGTTTTTTTGAGTCCTTTAGCTCTCTCTCTTCTGCCAGCACCATACTCTACGTCCTCAAACTGCTTAATTGGCTGACTATCAGATAAAATCTCACCATCAAGCATTTGAATAATTCTACTCGCATATTTATTAGCCATTTCCTGATTATGCGTTACCATAATTACTAATTTCGTATTAGAAATCTCTTTCAAAATTTCCATAACCTGCACGCTAATTTCACTATCTAACGCACCGGTAGGCTCATCAGCAAGAATAATATCAGGGTTGTTGATTAGCGCACGCGCAATTGCAACGCGTTGCATCTGTCCACCCGATAACTGGCTTGGTTTTTTCTTTGCTTGATCTAGTATCCCCACCGATTCAAGAACAGCCATTGCTCGTTTACGACGTTCTGTGCGGGAGACACCTGATAATGTAAGCGACATCTCAACATTGCGTAACACTGTTTGATGCGAAATTAAATTGTAATTCTGAAAAACAAAACCAATCGAACGGTTACGATACGCATCCCAATCAGAGGCACGATAATTTTTTGTTGACATCCCATTGATTACGAGATCGCCTTCATCATACTGATCTAGTCCACCAATTACGTTTAATAACGTTGTTTTACCACAACCGCTTGGTCCAAGGATAGCGACGAACTCATTTTTGCGAAACTTAAGTGAGACACCTCTAACAGCACGAACTATCTGATCGCCAACATAATAATTCTTAGTAATATTTGAAAGCGTCAATTTAATCATTCAGTAACCAATTCTCCTTTATAAGTAATGCTCTGAATTTTTGATTATACTCATCAAGTGTTCCATTATTCATAATATAATAGTCAGCAATTGCAATCGGTCCACCCTTGCTTAACTTTTCAATTTCAGCATGGTCTCTGCTAATCGCCTGTTCTTGTGTTAGTGGACGGTGTTCGCGATTAACTAGTCGGTCATATCGATTCTGACTGTTTGTAACAACTGCTAAAATTTTTAATCTGCTCTGCAAATTCTCCTTTAAATAAAGGTATTCTGACCAGGAGTAAAGACCATCGATAATAACCGGGCCAGCTTCTGCAAATTCCATAATTTCTGGTAGCAAAAGTTTGGCGTAGGCATCCTCACCATATTTTGCCCTTAACCCCTCACGTATGTGTTTCTCGTTCTTTTCGTTATAAGGTAATTGTCTTCTATCCAATTCTTTCAGAGTAACGCTACCAAAATAGCATTTGCCCCAACCAGTATTACTAAACATCTCCGCAAGTACTGATTTCCCTGAACCTGGCATACCGACAATACCTACTACAATATTTTCCGTCATAAAATCACCCAGCCTAATATTTTTATACAACAGAAAATAAGAGAAGTTATTCTCCTCTCTTATCTCAGTTGATTCTAAATACTACCATTTTCCTTTTTTCATATGCGTTTCTATTTCAGCTTTTGCACGCTGTTTAATTGTCCACGCCTCATTGCGCCCTTTCACAAAATCAGCAACGCAACCTGGGTCTAAATCAAGTTCAATCCCTTCCGAGCATAAATCTGCGATGGCAGAAGCAAGTACAACCAGCTCCATATGAATATCATTAGTTCGATCTGACGCATATATTTTCTTAGCATCCTCGTCACTAAGAACCACAAATTTATCCTTTGGCGCACCACATTTTGGGCATTTGTCCGGAGCATCAGTACCTTCATGGATATATCCGCACACAACACATCTGAAAAGTTTATTCATTTAGAACCCTCCCTTTACTTTTGAAGATACATCTATCATATTAAATAAAACACTGATTGACAATCATTAAGTGTAGAAATCAGCTTTTTCTTAAATTGCAAATAATCCACTTATAGTGCCTTTATTTCCCTATTTTTCGTGTATGCTTAATTCAGCTAAAGTAACTTAAAAAAGAGGGTGAAAGTTTATGAAAAAAGAAATTGCGTGGATTACTGATAGCATCGCCTTTATTACTGAAGAATTAAAAAATAACCCGGATGTATATGTATTGCCGTTACAGATTAACTTTGGCGAAGAATCTTTTGAAGATGGAATAAACCTAAACACTGTAACAACTATATGAGCGCATAAATAATTTGAAAGAAGTTCCGACAACATCACAGCCATCTGTTGGCAAATTTGTTGAATTGTTCGAAAACTTGAGAACAAAATATGAGAGAGCTATAGCTATTCACATTTCTAGCAAACTTAACGGAACGGTTGACAGTTGCAAAGCTGCCGCCGAGATAGCTGAATTCGATGTAGGAATTATTGATTCGAAAAGTATGTCTTACACGATTACGACCTTGCTTAATAAGGGGATGGAATTTGCTAAGGAAAAAATGAGTTTTGAAAATATTTGTACTAAGTTGCAAGAAGAAACCCTAAACTCCGTAAATTATCTAATGCTTGGTAGTCTAGACCAATTTTACAAAGGTGGACGGATGTCAGGAACACAATTTCTGCTTGGAAGCATATTGCATATAAAACCCATTATCCAGATCGGAACAGATGGCAGATTCCGAGTAGTTGAAAAAGTACGTTCTGATGCTAGAGCAGTGCAGCGCATGATTGAACATTTCATGGATTCATACAATACAAATAAGATTAATCAACTTCAGATTATGCATGGTAATATTTATGCGAAAGCGCTTGATTTAAAGGCGGAGATTCTTAAAAAGGTCCCTACTCTCGATATTTTTATTGGTGAGATAAGTTCGACAATCGCGGTACATGCCGGCGAGGGTACACTTGCAATGATTTGGCATAAAGAAAAATAGACTAAACAATAAAACCGGCCCAGTTGGGTCGTTTTTATTAATAGAACAGAGCGACAAAGAAAGCAACAATGATACCAAATATCATGCCAATAACTACCTCAAGTGGCTTATGCCCTAAAATCTCTTTAAGTGGCGACTCAAGAAATTCCTTAGGGGAAGATGCGCGGTATTTGATCTGCTCAATCAATAATTTGAAATCTTCCATCATTACATTTAAGAGTTGGGCATGTTTTGATGCTTGATAGCGAATTCCAGTCGCATCCCACATGGTAATTAAGGTGAATACTAAAGCAATAGCAAAATGCGGTGAATCGAGCCCATACTGAATCCCTAAAGCCGTGGTTAAGGCAGCCGTGAATGACGAATGTGAACTCGGCATCCCACCATTACTAAAAATAATCATCGGTTCAATACGACGGTTAATTAAATAGTTGAGGGGAAACTTTAATAACTGCGTTAAAATTACAGCCAGAAACGCTGCGACTAGAGGATAATTCCAGAATACATCCATAACATAAACTCCTCACCTTACAGAATAATAATCTGATACAGTAACACCAGTACCCCAACAGTTACACAATAGTATGTAAAATATTTTAACTTCCCACGTCTGATAATTTCAAGGAACCATTTCAGCGTAATTATTGCAGATACTAACGCCACAATAAAAGCTAAACTATAATTAAGGAAGTTAGCACCACTAAATTGTTCAATTATTTCACCAGTTTTTAATAGCATTGTCCCCAAACTTACTGGTATTGCTAAAAAGAATGAATAGCGAATCGCCAATCCTCTTTCAAGATTTCTTGATAATGCGCCAAACAGAGTTACTCCTGATCGGCTGATTCCAGGAACTAGTGCGATAGCTTGAAGAATTCCGACCCAGATGGCATCAGCAAGCTTTAATTGAGTGCGTTTCCCTTCTAGCTTCGAAACAGCATAGAGAGCAACACCTGTCACAATTAGTGCAATCGCAATCGTTGTTACTGATTTTAAAGCTGTCTCAATATAATCCCCAAATAACAAACCGAGGACTGCAACTGGTATACTACCTAAAATAATATATAGCCCAAACCAAAAGTGATTGCGATTTTCAGGCGTCCTTGCACTTTTTGCAAAAGTAAAACGAAAAAAACCTTTAATCAACTCCCATAGATCTTTCCAAAATACAATTAGGAGTGCTAATAAGGTCGCGAAATTCAAAAATATTTCAAAAACCAGTCCCGGTGTGCTTATATCAAAAAACTCTTGAAATAGAATCAGGTGTCCACTACTACTAATAGGAAGCCACTCAGTTATTCCTTGCACAAGTCCTAAAAAGATATACTGTAATAACTCCATTGAGTGCTAGCTCCTTTTTAAATTCTAAAAATATAAATAAAGAAAGTAAGCCTATAAGCCGAGTTCTGTTCTTCTGTGGTATAACGCACAATGCTCCCACGTTGAAGTGATAATCATCTATCTAGGCTATCTATTACTAGGTAGCTCAAGCGACCAACCCGAATGCAGAGCGAGCAACTCCAAACGCATTCCTATATGGTCTTGCACCAGATGGGGTTTACCAACAAGTAAGTCACCATACCTGTTCGTGGTCTCTTACACCACGGTTTCACCATCACCTGCACCTTACGGCACATCGGCTGTCTGTTTCTGTGGCACTATCCTTCAGATCGCTCTGACTGGACGTTATCCAGCATCCTGCTCTTTGGAGCTCGGACTTTCCTCTCGTGGTTCCTTGCGAAACTCACCAGCGATTACCCAGCTTACTTTCTATATTTGATTAGAAACACCCATAGCATTTTACCATTATTATGGCCTAAATGCAATAAACCTACGCCCCTATGCGCTTTACAAAGTGTTTAAGTTTTTTCTGTTCTCTACCTGCCGCTATCCGCCGTCGCATATTTTTGAGATTTAACCGCGCGTTTTTTAATCTCTTCAGCACTTTTTCTTGTTTTTTTAATTCAAGTGACCACTTTTCAGCAAGCAATTTGTCTTTTTTTTGCAAATTGATTGGGCCGACACGCAACTCAATATCAGATAACCGCTGATCATGATGTTTAGCTTGTTCAGCAATAATTATTTCATAAAAATGCTGTTTCTCTTTAATAATCTCCTCATCAACTATCTTCCACTGGTTGGCAGATAACCACCTTCGAACATCCTCTTCACCAACATTCGGTTGGAGAATTAGCCGTTTTAAGGTATGCAATTTGGGCTTGCCATTTTCTAGAATCTCTACAATAAGTGAACCGCCCATCCCAGCTATTATCACAATGTCAATCGGCTCATTAATTACTGAAAGGCCATCGCCCAACCTTACATTAATCTGATCAGATAATCCCAGTGCTTCAACTTGCCTTTTGGTTGAATCAAAAGGCCCAGCATTGATTTCGCCAGCAATCGCCATTGGAGAAATGCCTTCCGATACTAAGTAACTGACCAACAAACCATGATCCGAACCAATATCGGCAATCCTACTCCCTGCTGGAACGTGGCTTGCGAGCTGGTGCAGGCGCTTAGATAGTTTAACTTCCCCCATTACACTCACACCCTATTGAAAAGAATAACCTGCATAGCTGCAGGTCTAGTCTAAGAAATCTTTTAATCTTTTGCTTCGACTCGGGTGGCGTAATTTACGCAAAGCCTTCGCCTCAATCTGCCTAATTCTCTCGCGCGTAACACCAAACACCTTACCAACCTCTTCCAGCGTTCTTGTCCGTCCATCATCAAGGCCAAAACGCAGACGTAGCACGTGCTCCTCACGTTCAGTCAAGGTTTCAAGGACGTCTTCAAGTTCTTCCTTCAACAATTCATACGCAGCCATATCTGCTGGTGCTGGCGCATCGTGGTCCTCAATAAAGTCGCCTAGATGCGAGTCATCCTCTTCTCCAATTGGTGTTTCTAAGGAGACAGGTTCCTGAGCAATTTTCTGAATCTCACGAACCTTTTCCGGTGTAATATCCATCTCTAAAGCAATCTCTTCAGGGGTCGGTTCTCTACCCAAATCTTGCAACAATTGGCGAGAAACTCTAATCAATTTATTGATTGTCTCAACCATATGAACAGGTATCCTTATTGTCCTTGCCTGATCGGCAATTGCTCGGGTAATCGCTTGACGAATCCACCAAGTAGCATAAGTGCTAAATTTAAAACCTTTACGGTAATCGAATTTTTCAACCGCTTTGATTAGTCCCATGTTTCCTTCTTGAATAAGATCAAGAAACAGCATTCCGCGACCAACATAACGCTTAGCTATACTAACAACAAGACGCAAATTTGCTTCCGCAAGCTCTCTTTTAGCGTCCTCATCACCAGCTTCAATCCGTTTTGCCAACTCAATCTCTTCATTGGCTTTAAGCAATGGAACACGGCCAATCTCTTTTAAATACATCCTAACAGGGTCGTTAATTTTCACACCAGGAATACTTGTTTCATCAACTTCAAGGATACTAAGGTTCTCATCGCCTTCGCGTCCGTATAGCGCCTCACGTTCTTCATCAGTGTCTGCAACTACGTCGATCCCCTGCTCTAATAAACTATCAAAAAAATCATCCATTTGCTGTGGTTCCTGCTCAAAAGTTGATAATTTTTCAATAATTTCTTTATAGGAAATGGTGCCACTTTTTTTACTTTTTTCGATAATCTCTTCTTTAACTTGTTCCAGTGTTATCTCAGGTTCTTGATTTTTTGCAATTTTCCTTGCCACCATATAACCCCCTATTCACGCTTGCTATTAAATATTTTTCTTTTTGTTCCGCAATTCAATAATCTCTTGTCCAATCTTAATTGACTCTTCTATCTCGTTGTTACGCTCTGCCTTAAGTTGCTCAGACCGCTTCTTCTCAATCTCTTGTTGAATTGCGTAGTTCTTAGTTTTCCTGATATAATCGTTTAGTTCCTGCTCAGTAATATTTTCGTTGATATCACTCATTGCTATTCTGGTCGCTAGTTTCCTCATGCTCTCATCCTCAAGAAATGCTATAAAGCGATCGACTTCAGCAGCATAACCTCGCTCGTAATAATCAT
>CAZMPM010000010.1:0-34889 GCA_964568525.1 uncultured Caryophanales bacterium | reverse complement strand
ACAGCGATTTTAGCAAGCATTTCACGGCTCATATTGCCGGAAACACCAGGCATAGCGCCTGAAGCATCGCCGTCAAGTACGCCAGCAGCTTTAAGTGTAGCAAACATTTCGTCTACAGTTTTATCTGCAGCGAAAACAGGTGCTGACATAGTAAAGATCAATGCGATAGATAATAAGATCATTAATACTTTTTTCATAAGTTTTGATTCTCCTCCTTTAATATTTTTTTGGCGAGAGTTATTTTTTAAGTAGCTCTGTTCTCTCATCCTTCTCACCCCCTCTCCTGAGTTGAGCAATTTTTTCTTAATATTATTTATATTCTGAAGAGCGTCACAAAGACAGTCTCCAGAAACTTGAAAACATACTTGAAAACAACAAAACAGAACAAACCCATCATTTCCATCAGCGATTAATTCCATCTATAAAGAATTAGACGAGGTTTCTCTCTAAAAGTTGCGAATATATTATTAAGTAAAATATTTAATTCATTAATTATTACGTCTGACTAATTATATACTATTATCATTAAGAATAAAAGCAATATATATATTTATTAAGATTAATATCTTTATATAGATAATATCATTTTTGGTGTAAAATGTATATGTTACGAATGTTATGAGGTGATTACATTGGCTGATAAGGGCTATCTGACAGTTAGAACTAATGGCGAGGCGCGTCTTGCGATCAAGAAGTCGCTTTTTATAGGCTATGTGATCAATGTGCAGAGTGAGGAAGAGGCGCTCCGCTTCATTGAGAAGATTAAAAAAGAACACTGGGACGCGACACATAATTGTTATGCGTATGTGATTGATAATGAGAATGACAGCGCGAAACGATTTTCCGATGATGGCGAGCCGAGCGGAACTGCCGGTAAGCCGATACTGAATGTGATTGAACGACTCTCATTGCAAGACGTCGTTGTCGTTGTTACCAGATATTATGGCGGTATTATGTTGGGTGCCGGCGGCTTAATCAGAGCCTATGTCGAAGCTGCTAAATTAGCGATTGATAATGCCGGCATTGTAGAGAAGGTTTCGGCAGTAGAGATAACTGTTACAATTGACTATGGTTATTATGGTAGGCTGGAAAGTGAGCTGATTAGCGGCGGCTATCAGTTAGGAGGTAAAGCGTTCAGCGATGTGGTGACAGCGACGTTCCTGGTACCGCTTAATAAGGCGAATCTATTCATTGAGACTGTCAATAATCTCAGTAACGGCGAGGCTACGATTGCTGTCGGCGAACCGTGTTATATTGAACGCGATTTTTTCTCTTGATAGACTTTTCTGATGAAGATCGGTAGATTGCGAGTTCTTGTAAGGCGAGAAGGCTCTTTTAACAGGCGATATAACCACTCTAAACCGGCGCGCTGCATAAATAGCGGCGCTCTTTTGATATTGCCCGCTAGCACGTCGAACGATCCGCCAACTCCCATCGCCAATTTCACCGGTAAGTCGGGCAGATGTGCTGCCAGCCATTTCTCCTGAGCTGGTGAGCCGAGTGCTACGAAGAGTAAATCAGGTTGGGTTGCTCTGATGTTATTGAGCAATGCTGCTTCATCAGTAGTGTAGCCATCAACAGCCCCGACTATCTGCAGGTCGGGATAGGTGGTATGAAGTTGGTTAAGCAGTTGAGAGAGTGTTTCCGGTTTCGCTCCGTAGAGGAAAACGGTATAGCCTTTCTCGTTAGCAAGTGCCAGTAGATTAGTGAATAATTCAATCCCCGTAACACGCTCCGGAATATTAAGATTAAGAATCCGCGCAGCAATCTGTAGACCCACTCCATCGGCAAGCAAAAGTGTCGCCTTATCATTAACGATTTCGGCCAACTCTTGATCATTCGTCTCCTTAAGAACTTTCTCCGGATTCTGCGCAATGATAAATTGCCGATTACCAGCGTTAACCTCTTCTTCCAGATAGCTGATTGCTGTAGCAAGGCTACAGCAATCAACCGGTTGTTGCAAAATATAGATTCTCTCGAACTTAGATTGCATAATAATCATAGCCCAGCGCTTCCATCTGCTCACGCTTAGTTAGATTGCGTGTATCTATCAGGATTGGTCGGTCATTCATTGATTGGTAGATTCTATTAAAATCGAGATTCTCGAATGCATGTTGTTTTGTCAGGATTAGAATCGCATCGGTTTTCTCAGCCACATCATAAGCGTCAGGATTCAGATATTCATAGTTTTTGTCAGTCGCTACCAGCGGGTCATGTGCGTAAACATCGGCACCGTGATTGATCAGCAGTTGGCAGATAAAGTGCGCCGGGCTGATCCGGTCATCATTCGAATAATCCTTCATTGCCAGTCCGTAAACTGCAATCGAGGCTTCAGATAATGTTTTCCCCTGCTTAGTAAGCATCTCGTCAAGCTGCTCGACGATTTTCACAGGGACACAATCATTCAGGTTGCGTGCTAACTCTAATAACGGCAACTCTACCCGTTGTTCATGGATAATCGGCGTCAGATAGTAATAAGCATTCGGCAGACAGTAACCGCCAACACCAGGCCCGGGACTCAATAGATTAACGCGTTTGTGCGTATTAGCCAGTGCGACAACCTCGTTAATGTCGATATCAATTGCCCGAGTGAACTCGGCAAACTGATTGGCTAGCGCAATATTAACATCGCGAGCAACATTCTCGAAAACTTTGGCTGTTTCAACCACAGCAATGCTCGACCCCTGATGGATCGGCGCTTCGCTGATTAGCGATAATAGTTGTTTAGCCTGTACATAGGACTCCTGATCATAACCTGCGAGAACGGTCGGCATGTTGATGAACTCTTCAAATGCTTTGCCTTCAGCAATTCGTTCAGAAGCGTAGGCAAGGTAGAAATCGTCTCCTGCTTGCAGGCCGGAAAATTGTTCAAGTAATGGTAAAGCCAATTTAAGAGTTGTGCCCGGCGGAACTGTGCTTCTGATTAGGACAAGGTCGCCCTTTTTAAGTACCTTCGCCAGACTGATTAGCGCCGAATTAAAATACTCATAGAATGGCTCCTTATTGTTCACCGGTATGCCAACGGTTACGATATAACGGTCACACTCACTTGCCGCCTGCCGGTAGTCGCATGTTGCCGTAAAGTTGTTGGCGCCAGTAGCTTCAATCAGAATTGTGCGTAGCGTTTTGCCATTGTAAGACTCTACATGGTGTGATTTGAGCTCGTTTAGTTCAGCGATTAATTGCTCGTTGGTATCGACACCGACGGTGCGTACGCCTTTCATTGCGAAGGTTAAAGCCAATGGCAGGCCGACAAAACCCAGCCCGATTACTCCAACCGATTTTTTATGATTCATATTTCCCATTGTTAAGCTCCTTTATTAGTGTTTCTATTATGTTTAGCAAGTAGTTCGCCGGCAATTTCAGCGTTACGTTCGGCACGTTGCTGTAAGGCTCTAACCTGTGGTCTGGTTAGTTCGTTGGTGTTCTCGTTTTTCAGTAGGGTAAGCCAGTTGTTGAGTACTGCAGCAAATTTTTCTTGATAAAAAACAACTTCCTGTAATGAATAATTATACTCATGTAAACCGACAGCGTCCATGAAATTCGCAACTTTATCATCATAGCTTAGTGCAAACAGCGGACGATTGGTAATTGCTCCTAAGGCTAAAGAATGTAAGCGCATGCCAATAATTCCGTCAAATTGCCCGAGAACTGCCACCATCTCTTCCGGTGTGTATGTATCTTCTAAGTAACGAACAGCGTCCTTGGTGGTGTTAATAATAACATTCAGTTGTTGTGTGGTCCATTTGTTGATTGACTCGTCCAAACCGTACTGAAAAGGAATGAGAGTGAAATCAACATTGTGCCTAATCATCATTGATGCTAGCGTTATGACAACGTTATCAATATAGCTGTCGTCCTCCCATGGTCTGAGTGAGACAGCGATGTTGAGCCGGGTCGGGTTCAGCTTGAGATTAGTCTGATAGATAGTGTTCAGCTCGGTATTGGTCAGGTCAGTCGTAAGCAATAACGCCGGATCAGCAGTTACTTCAATTGGCGGCCGCGTAACTTTGAGCTCGCTTAATAGAACGGCTGATGATTCATCGCGAACAGTAATGTAATCGACCTTGTTAACGAACCGGCGAATCAGAAATTTAGAGAATGGTCGATAGATAGGACCAACACCGTTTGCATAGATGTAGATTGGCGTTTTGGCGATTACAGCCAAGGCTACACGACTTAACCAGTAGGGAACGACACGTGCTGTATAATCGTGGAGCAGACCGCCGCCGCCCAGGATAAATAGGTCGCTATTTTTAATTGTTTGGTAAACTTCCGCCAGTCCATTGGAACGCCGTCCAGTATAGACTACCTTTACTTGATGTTCTAGCTTTGTTAATAAGGGATTACGGGTTAAAACAGTAATATCGGTGATACCCTGTTCCTTTAATGCTTGAATCATTCCAGCCAGGATTGCTTCATCGCCGGTATTGCCGGCACCATAATAACCAAGGATTGTAACTCTTTTGTTAGTTGCTGTACTCATTGATTCGCAACCACCTTTCTACGCTTTTTGCGTGCATTATTTAGTATTGCTTGATAGAGCTGGTAGGTATTAGCAGCGAAAATCTCTGGTGTAAAGTGTTGATTAAGTGCCTTACTGCCATTGTCGGCAAGCTTCTTGCTTAGGTCGGGACTCTTTAATATCTCCTCAATCCGTGCGACAAATTGGACATTGTCATTGATTGGAACAACAAAACCGTTGCGAGCCAGATTAACGATTTCATGCATGCCGCCAACGTCGGTTACGATAACCGGTGTAGCTGTTGCCATCGCTTCCAATAGTGTAATGCCAAAACCCTCCATTGTCGAGGTCAGCAAGAAGATGTCCGATTGTTTAAGCAGATAATAGACATCGTCACGAAAACCGAGAAAACTTACTCGATCGGCGACATTAAGTTCGACGGCTTGTTCTGCCAGTTGTTGTTCCAGCGAACCGCTGCCGGCTATGAGACCATGAAAATTAATATTCTCCTGCTTAAGTAGACTGAAAATCTCAAGCAGCATCTGCTGGTTTTTGACACTCTCAAGGCGGCCAACTGTTGTTAATAGCGGTGTCTCAGCCGGTATGTCCAGCTCCTTGCGAATCGTCTGTGCCGGTTGCTCGCCACGCGGAAAATCGTACGCCAAGCTGTTGTAGATGCGCGTGATTTTGTCAGGAGCGATGCCGTCAGCGATTAACTCGGTTTTCAGGGCATCGGAAACTACGATATAGTGGTCAGTCAGACTTCGTGTCAGACGGTCCAAAAAGCGGTAGAAACGGCCTTTGTTCTTATTGGCATAGTCATAAGCCATTGAGCTGTGAACGGTCGTTACCAGCGGAATATCGTTGCCTACGTTGACATTTAGGTTGGCAAGGCGCCCAATAAAATTGGCACGGAAGCCGTGTGTATGAATAATCTGCGGTCTGCACTGATTGATATGACGACTGAGTTGCGAAATAACGCGCAGGTCATAGATTTTGTTCATCGGAAAAACCGTAACCGGAATGTGATTGGCACGTGCTTCTTCAGCAACTACACCGTCGATGAAACAGACCAGTTCGACTTCAGCATCGAAATCGCGATTATTTAACAGCTCTTTTGCAAGCGTGATTAGATGTGTCCGTGAGCCGCCTTTTTCGGCGCCACCGATAATATGCATAATTTTCATTAGTTTTTAGGCTCCTTTTCTTTCTGGTACCAAGCGACGGCAAACAGCAGACCAATAATCGCGTAGAAGGTAATGGCATCAACCAGCACTTCCCAGATGCTTGCTGTCATGTTCTGTGTCGCCATTGTGACGATGGCACCGGCTGCGCCGAGGATTATCGCTTTATACTTGGCGGTGTCGGCATTTTGGTAGAGACGATGGGCGAATAATAACAGCAACGCAAGCAAGACAATGACGCTGATTAGCCCAAAGATACCAATATCGGCGCCCAGTTTCAAGAAGTGATTATCGACCCAAGTGGAAAACGGAATATTATGGCGAAGCGGCACCGAATCACCATACATGCCAAGTCCATTGCCAAAAAACGGTTTGTCGAGAGTTTTCTCAATCGCACCCCGCCAGAAGAAAATCCGTCCGTACTCGCCGCTTAGGCGCAAATATTCCGGATCAAAGATATTCATAAAACGGTTAATTATGCTGTCCGGCAAAATAAATGGCAACGCAATAACAAGCGGGATTAGCGCTAACAGCCATTTTTTTGCATAAACGAAGACAGCGAAGATGACCATCACCGCAAACGCAATCCAGGCGCCGCGTGAGAAGGTTAATAATAGACCGATAACAATCGGGATTATTAGCAGGGTATAGAATGCTTTGTAGCGCCAGCCCTTGCTGTGTAAGAAAAACGAAATCAGGAAGGCGAGCACCATATTGAAGTAGGCACCGAGGGCGTTTGGATTCGAGAAAATTGAGATGATGCGGTATTGTTCGCCTGATTTCTGAACAAAGCGCGTTGTATCTAACTGCAGAGCGTATTGAATGATGCCGAGCAGTGCGATGATGACTGTGCTACCGATCAGAACTCTGATAAAGCTGTCGAGTAACTCCTCGTTATCGAGCGTAAACATTGCCAAAATGATAAAGAGCATCGGCTGATACATGACACGCACGGCGTCAAAGCTGACTGCCAGCGGAACGGCGTTGATAATAATCGAGCCCGCTGTGAAGATGATTAATATGTAAAATGTGTATTTGATTGAAGGCGCGATTATGTCGCGACGACGTTGCGGCTCTTCACGCAAGCACTGATAGATGTAGATTGCAATAAGGAAAAGAATGATTAGGACTTCATCCCAGGTACCGGCCAGGGCAGACGGAAAAACCCCGCGAATCGCGTAATCGATCCAGGGTAGAAGTGCGACTATCCAGACTAGAATAGAAATGAAAAACATTGTTATCTCCTTTTAAGCTTTCGTTTCAGCCAGTTGACCTCTTCGGTGTTGAGACGAATAGTCAAAAGAATATAGATTATACCGCCTACTAGCAGGCTGACTAAGGTGCGTAACCAGAGGTCGGCTCCCAGCGGATTCGGCCAGATAGACAACAGTAAAATTTGATATAGACCCCATGAAGCTATAGTGAATATTATAGCGTTTATTATGATTCTTAACCAGGTTTTATCGATTTTAACTTTTGCTGCGACGTTTTGCGTGTTGGCCGCGGTTGCGTTAAGCGGGCCAATTTTCTCAACAAGTTTGTGGCGAAGTCGCAGATAACCGAAGATCGCCGAAATTGAAGTCGATCCCGCTACTGCTATAATACCAAAGATCGGCACGAAAATAACCATCAATATAACGTTTAAGGCAACAATAAAGACACTATTGATTACCGGTGTCCAGGTATCTTGAAGCGCATAGAAGACGCGCGTGACAACATCACGCATCGCAAACGGCAGAATCATAAAAGTATAGAAAATCAGCGCAACGCTGGTTAGCGCCAACGATTTCTCATCAAACGAACCGCGCTGATAGATAATCGAAATAATCGGTTCAGCCATCATCACAAAGATGCCGATGACCGGCAGGAGTAAGATGCCCAGCAGGCGACTGCTGCGTTTTAACAGCAGTTTCGCGTCGCCTGTATCGTTTTTGGCGATGCTTTCGGCAATCAACGGGAAGAGGGGCAAAACCAGCGTCCCGACGAAGATTGCGATTGGTAGCTGGGTCACTTTGTAGGCGTAGTTTAGTGCGGATAGGTTCCCCGCCGGCAGGGTTGATGCCATCATTTTGTCGACGACGATATTAAGCTGGAAGACGCCGATGCTGATGAGAAACGGGAATAGTAGATGGCCAAATTTAACGAGGTCGTCGTTATACTCGATGCGCAGATTAAAGCGGAAACGCTGGCCTTGGTTGGTTCTGATGTGGCGGAAAAAGGCGATAATCAAGATAATGATCTGGACGACTAGCGCGATCGTAAAGCCGATGGTTAAGCTCTTAATACCAAAATCGTCGGCGAAAAATACGACGCCGATGATGACACCGAGGCTATAGATTGCCGGGCCCAGCGCCGGAATAACGAAGACGCGGTAGGCATTAAGGACTGACGTCGTCAGACTGATAAGCCCGATTACGATAAATGCTGGGGTAACAACCTGAAATAATTCAACGGTCATCGCCTTGGCCGCATCGCTGAAGCCGAAAACATAGACGTTGGTCAACGGCCTAACAAAGATATAAGCAAGGATGGAGATTGCCAGCATCGTTAATGATGTAAGTGAGAAAACGTTGTTAAGTAGCGTTCTGAGGCGTAATTCTTCGTTCTCTTGGCGCAGGCGGATAATCATCGGCACAAGCACTGCTGCCAGCGCGCCGCCTAAAATCGTCAGAATTATCGACGGAATCGTCTGCACAGCAACGAAAATATCGACTGCTTCGGAGGTACCGAATTTGGCAGCGATAAAAATCTCGCGGACAAAACCGATTAGCTTCGTAATGAAGGTAACAAGCATGAGAATTAAGGTGGTGCCTATTAATTTATCCGTGCGACTCGTACCCGACATATTCGACATGATATGATGAAACCTGCTTTCTATGTAATGGTAGATATTATGACAAGTGTGATAAGCGCGATAAGACCGCTTGCCAGCGCGCGTCCCATGAGTTCTCTAGCGCAAGTTGCTGGCGTTCGGCAACTGCTGCGACGCTCGCCTCACTATTTGCCAGTTGCAGTAACTCTGTGATTGTATCTGCCGTTTCCTGCGCGGTTGCGGCAATTCTGATAACCGATTCAAAGCGGATAACCTCCGGCATTGGTGTAGCAGCGATTGGTTTGCCGGCCGCTAGGTACTCGTACATTTTGATTGGATTGACGCTCGCTGTCAGTTTGTTGATGCGAAACGGTATCAAGCAGACATCGAAATGGCTTAAATATTGCGGTAGATTATCATAGTGTTTAGGGCCGAGCAGAGTGATGTTCGGTTGCTGCTTAAGAATCGTGACATCGGTGTCGATTGGGCCGATTAAGACAAATTGATAATCAGGCAGCAGCGCAGCTGTCTCCGCAATCAGCTCGATATTAATCCAGTCGCTGATGCCACCGACGAAGCCGATGATTGGCGGTGCTAAGTCGCTGATGTCTTGCGGCAATGGATATAGCTTATTAACCGCCGGCGCAAAATGCTCATACTCGGCACCGTTGGGAATCAGATGAAAATTGCCGGACCAGCCGCTGCGGTCTTTCATCAGCTGTGTTGCAGTGGCGAAACTGACATCGGCTTTTTGCATAAGTTCGCGCTCCATTGTGTCGAGCGTTTTTTTGCTGTGCGTACCGGTAAAAGCAGCGTGGTCATCGACACAATCATAAATAATATTAGCAAAATTAAGCAGCGGCAGAAGGTCCACCGCGCTTGGTAAGTAGCTGTAGAGGTCGATTGGTTGGTCGGGTGGTTGGTCGATCGTGCTGAGTGCCCGCTTGATGCTGCGCGCAATAATACGCTGATTTAGTCTGTTAACCCAGCGGAATCGGTTGCCAAACGGCAAGGTCGGCGGCGGCGCCAGAATGTGCAGATTGTCCCGGGGTCTGACGCCGATTCCAGAATCTTCACGGTGCCTGACACCGATTCTGCTCCAGCGGCGTTTAGCCAGCTCCTTATTTTTGAATAGCGCCAACAACGATGCCGGCGGCTCCACGTATAAAACGTTCCAGCCACTTCTCTCAGCCCGCAACGCAAAATGGTGCGGTCGATGGTGAATACTACCCCATTCGCCTGCGGAGATTATGAGCATTGTTTTGTCCGCTTTCAGTTTTTGTACCGTTGCCACCGTAATCGCCTCATTGCTAACAATAATTGTTATTTAAAATATTGCGAAAGTTCATTGAGATCGACCATGTCAATAAAGTCTTCCGGGTAAGTCCCTAATTGGTCGAGAATTGCGTACAGCTCAAGAACTGTTAAATCAGTGCTAATGTTATCGCCAATCAGGTTAATTAAGCCCTGACTGGACTGAGTTAATTCTTTCATCGTCCCAAAATAGCCGAGATTACCAAGCAGTTCATCCGCAGTCTCGTAAGGTGCAAGTCCGCCCAGATTATCCTTAAAGGCTTGAGTAAAGTCGAAAAGATTATCGCCGTATCCGCCGGCAGCATCAGCTGTGGCAAGTGCTGTCAGGTTGTAGAAGATGTGTTTGTCGATTTTGACGTTATACTCTTTTTCGATCTGAGCACGGTAATCTTGGATGCTGTTTTCGCCCTTAACAAAACTGACCGGCGGCAACTCGACTGTTGTAACCTTCTGACTAACTTTGTCGATTTTTGCCAAAAAAGTTGTATAAAGCTTGCCGTTGACAGTCGTGCCCTTCTCCGCCTCAATCGGCAGAACAAGTACAGTTAAACCGTCAGGTAGCTGCTCCTTAAAAAAGTCGGTGATGCCAATTTTGTTAACACTATCGCCATCGGCAATCTGGTTATTAAAGTCGTTGACAAACTTCAGCGCATACAAGCCCGTTCCTACTAATATGACTAGTACAATGATGAATAAGATTAGAAAAAATTTCTTCATTGTAGACATTGTTAATAGACACCCCTATTCTTTATTGTTTCTCGTAAAGCTATTGCGAATCGTTATAATCAGATTGGTAAGCGGTTTACGCGTCTCACCAATTATGCCTGTCAGCTCAATGCCAATAATCGTTAATAGCAGCAGAATAACTATAACGACAAGGCCAATCCAGAAACCGGCTTGCGTAATAAAAATTGCGGCAACACCAAAAATTGCGCTGATCGCGTAAATGATTAGGACAGTTTTGCGATGGGAAAAGCCTAACGTTAACAGACAATGGTGGAGATGTCCGCGGTCGGCACCGGTGATTTTGGTGCCTTGTCGATAACGTCTGATAATCGCAAATAATGTGTCAAAAATCGGCACTGCCAAGATGACGATTGGAAAAATAAACGAAACGAACGCGATATTTTTAAAACCGAGAATCGAGATCGTCGCCAACATAAAACCTAAATATAATGAACCGGAGTCGCCAAGAAAGATTTTCGCAGGATAAAAGTTATGTACTAGGAAACCTAGTGCCGCCGCCAGAATGATCAGCGTAAGTGTCATGATATCAGTATTACCCATAATTAACGCCATCACAAAAATAGAAGCCAAGGAGATTGAGGCTACACCGGTTGCCAGCCCGTCTAAACCGTCGATTAGGTTCAGTGCGTTCGTAATGCCGACAATCCAGAGAATCGTGATGATGTAACTGCCGATTGGACCGAAATCCAAAACTCGATCGGTAAGCGGAATATTAATAAAGTCGATCGTAATGCCGCCGTAAACGACGACTCCGGCTGCCAGCGTCTGAAACAGCAGTTTAACTTTGGCTGATAATGGCTTAATATCATCTACGATCCCGAGAGTGATAATTATTATGCTGCCTAAGTAGATCCACAGCAGCGGTCCCTCAGTTAAATCTGTAAAAAGGCGCAGGGCGACAGTTACCGCAACAAAAATAGCCAACCCACCAAGTCGCGGCATCGGATTATGGTGAACCTTCCGCTCAGACGGGATATCAACCGCTTTCACTTTAAAGGCAAATAGCCTTACTAAAGGAGTTGATAATAAAGCAATTATGAAAGGTATTAGAAATATCAGAAACCATGTCATCGCGGTATCACTCTTTTTCCATTGATTTGCCCGTATTTACTAGATTAATTCCGTAATTGATTGTATTATAAAAAACAAAGGAATAAAAGATGTAGAGCACTTTTATTTATTTATGACGATTATGACGATTTAACAGAAAGGAATACTTTTAATGAAAAAATACGTACTAATTGCCATCATTCTGGTCGCTGCCGCCTTTTATTTGGGATTAATTATTGATCAGAAACATCCAATCGATACCCTCTATGTAGAGGCAATCAACAGTATCAATCAGGCTGAGGCAATTAAGTTTAAATCGCTGCTGGTTGTCGGTACACCCGATGGCACTGTCCATTATCGGCGACAAGGTATCTATGACGTGAGCAGTGGTGACCTCAACTATCTGAATGTTGCCAATTACCAATTTGCAGAAGACGACCCGCGTAACAAAGAGGAGGGTACCTCATTCTCGTTTGAGGCGGGTGGCACATTAAAGATGCTACCCATCCAAGAAGCCTATTATTGTCGACCGCTGATTAGCATGCTTGACCGTGGCACTCAAGAACGGACTGAGTCCGAACTGACTGAGTTCACCCTATTAGAGCTGTTGCCATTTGACGCTGATATTATCAATCGGCAGGTCATGTTGCAAAGTTCTGAAAACCGCGGCAAATTCGTCGTTTATAGCTTCACTGTTGATACCGAGTATCTAAGTAAACATTTTCCGCGGATACTACTTGCGGACGGGCTGGACTTCACAGCAGTTTTTGTCGATGCCAACATCAAAATACTGGTCTATCCAGATACTACATTAACGCGGCGTGTCTTCTCGGATTTTACAATTCAGAGCAAGGAAACGGGCGAGCGTTATCAGTTCCAATTAGATAGCTATTTTTTTGATAATGAAGATAAAGAGTCATAGTGATATGACTCTTTGTTATTGTTAATCCTCTATATTAAGTTTATGCGCCCATTAACCAAAAATTAGGTCGAGCATGTGCCCCCAGGTCGCCGGTTTATAAATGTCGAGTGCGCTGGCATCGCCAAGCAACCCGTAACCAATCGGCAACCCAATCAGAAAAACGACGATGATTAGTAAGGTGATTTTCAACCGACCTCGCTTTTTATCATTGTTTTCCTGTTTCAGTTGGTTTGTTCTTAATTTTACACCGGTATCTTTATTAGCTACCATTGTGACTCACCCTCTATTATTTTCTTGGTCGGAACTTATCAAGATTCTCAAGCATAATCCCTGTTCCGCGAACTACGCAAGTCATTGCGTCATCAGCAATAATTACCGGTACACGCAAC
The DNA here is from genome assembly GCA_964568525.1 of uncultured Caryophanales bacterium. Classification (GTDB taxonomy): domain Bacteria; phylum Bacillota; class Bacilli; order Tepidibacillales; family Tepidibacillaceae; genus CAYZPB01. Next base: position 22,006 of record CAZMPM010000010.1, on the reverse strand, counting down.
TCCTCCATTAGTAGCAGATCGAGCCCATCGAGATAGGCGCCACCACCGGTTAGAACGATACCTTTATCAATGATGTCAGCCGCTAACTCCGGCGGTGTTTTTTCGAGAACACCTTTGATTGCAGCGATTACTTGGTTGACAGTAGTTAGCAGTGCTTGACGAACTTCTTCTGAGTTAACAGTTATTGACAATGGCAAGCCGGTAACTAAGTCGCGACCACGAACTTCAATTGCTTCGTCACGATTGCCCTCATAAGCTGTTCCAACAACAATTTTCAGTTCTTCTGCCGTACGCTCACCGACCAACATATTGTACTTACGTTTCAGATAGGCCATAATTGCTTGGTCAAATTTATCTCCGCCAATACGCAGTGAATTCGCCGTAACAACATCGCCTAAGGAGATAACCGCAATATCAGTCGTTCCGCCACCAACATCGATGACCATACTGCCGCTCGGTTGGAAAATATCTAAGCCAGCTCCGATTGCTGCAGCCTTTGGCTCGGACTCAAGTATAATCTCTCCGCCGCCGCCCTTTTGTGCGGCCTCTTTAATTGCTTTGCGTTCTACAGAGGTAATCTCTGTCGGAGCGCAAATCAGAATTCGTGGTCTGCCAAAAACTCCGCGCGCTTTTGCTTTTTTGATAAAAAGTTTAAGCATTGCTTCTGTTATATCAAAATCAGCAATTACACCGTCGCGAAGTGGTCTAATTACTGAGATATTTCCAGGTGTTCGCCCAATCATTTCCTTCGCCTCGCGGCCAACCCTTAGTACTTCTTTCGTATCATAATCAATGGCAACTACTGCTGGTTCATCGATTACAACGCCTTTGCCTTTAACATGAATCAGTACATTGGCTGTTCCGAGATCAAGCCCTATATCTCTACTTAACATCTTGCGTTTCCTCCCTATATGTTCTTGTATTTCATATTATTATAACACTATTCCTATCAGATTATAAAGTCAATTATTTAGCGGAAAGCGGGCTGGAAATCGGAATAAGTTCTTCGTCGTAACGCGTGATTGACGCTCCGAGCTGTTTCAATTTTCCGCAAAGATTGACATAGCCGCGGTCGATATGGTGCAATCCGGTGATCTCGGTTGTGCCTTCCGCCGCTAAACCTGCCAGAATCAGTGCTGACCCCGCTCGCAGGTCTGTCGCATGAACCGAAGCCCCTTTAAGTTGTGAGTTGCCCGCTATAATAGCGGTGCGACCATCAACTCTGATATTGCCATTCATCCGTTGTAACTCTTCAACATGCATATAGCGGTTCTCAAAAACCGTCTCTGTCATGTGGCTTGTCCCGTCCGCCGTTAACAATAGAGCCATCATTGGCGACTGCATATCCGTCGGAAAACCTGGATGCGGGAACGTTGTAACATCGGTCGCTTTGAGCTTGTGACTGTGATTGCATCTAATACGTAAGCCATTTGCTTCTTCGTTAATAGTGACACCCATTTCCTCAAGCTTGGCTACGATTGGCTTGAGGTGGTCATAAATTACATTGGTAAGCAAAACATCGCCACCAGTAATTGCCGCCGCCGCCATATATGTACCCGCTTCAATGCGGTCAGGTATAACTGTGTGTGTCGTCGCTTGTAAACTTTCAACGCCGTTGATAATGATTCTGTTGGTACCGGCACCGCGAACTACCGCGCCCATCCCATTGAGAAAATTAGCCAGATCAACAATTTCTGGTTCTTCTGCCGCATTCTCAATCGTCGTCGTGCCCTCAGCAAGTGTTGCCGCCATCATAATATTTTCTGTTGCGCCTACACTGGCGTAGTCCAAATAGATTCTCGCTCCTTGGAGGCGCCCGTCAATTGACGCATCAATATAACCTTGACCGAAACTGACATCGGCACCCATTGCCTCAAAACCTTTAAGATGTTGGTCGATTGGCCTACTGCCAATCGCACAACCTCCCGGCATCGAGATGCGAACATGTTTGACACGCGCTAACAGCGGTCCCATCACCAGTATTGATGCACGCATCCGCCGCACTAAGTCGTAAGGCGCGTCTGTTCTGGTGATTGTGGAAGCTTGCGTGGTGATGCTGCCATTTTGGTATTCAACTTTGACACCGATTATACTTAAAAGTTCAACAATCGTGCGCACATCATCTAATGCCGGCACGTCGTGAATCACGTTATTTCCCTCTTCTGCAAGTAGTGAGGCCGCTAAAATCGGTAATACGGCATTTTTCGCGCCTTCAATGCGAACAGTGCCAGACAGCTTGTTGCCACCAGTAATAACTATTTTTTCCAAAGCGTTACCTCCGCTTATTTTTCATATTTACAAATGATTATCATATACCATAACTCCAATTTGTTCAAGGAGTTAACGCTCTGCAGGTGTTCTTGTCGCACTGTTAGTCATGCTTTCCACAAAATCAAAAGCAATAAGCGCCTCAGCTCGCGAAATTGTGGCGTATGGAACTTGGTTCACCTGCGTTAAAATGTTGTTGATTGACGTGCGTTTAACAGTGCGGAACTGATCGGCCAAGGTGTTCGACAGTATCTGAAAGGTGACCGGCTCCTGTAGATTCGGATTTTCCGCCATTGCAGCGCTCTCTTCGGCGCTAATTTCTATATTATTATATTTATTAATAAAATCGATCAGCTCTATCTGCTTAATTGCTTGATCCGGTCTAAACGTGTAATCCTCATAGCCTTGTATCAAGCCTTGCTCATAGTACTCGATAATTATCTCCTTAGCATAATGGTCACTAATATCAATAAAGTTTCCTTGTAGGATAATTATTTTTAATTTGAGATTATATTTCGTATTCTGAGCATTCTGGGAGCTAATCCGAATGTAATTCTGTCCTTCATCAAAGATGGTTGCCTGCTTAAATTGCGCTATTTCTTGTTTATCGATGATATTAAACTGTTCATCATATAACATCATCGTAACGTTAGCGGCGGATTCAAGCTCTACTTCAACATAGGTGCGCCCCTCTGCCACAAAACTAAACCAGTCATAATCATCAACACTATTGATGGTGCCTGTTAGCACGTGGACAGCGCGATCTAGGCGTTTCGCCTGATACGCATTGTTGTTCGGACCCAACTCATTTTCACTGTCAGCTTCAAAAAATAGTTCCAGCTGGTACTCCCGATTAGTTACGTTACCGTTATAATCGTAAACGCGGATTAGGTAATCTCCCGGCGTTACTTTCACTGAACCATACTCCGCCTTACCCGAACTATTCAGGTCGAAGAGGTCACCACTGCTACCCATCCTTTGTAGGTATAAAACTGGGTCCACTCGATTGCTGGTAACGCGAATTTCTGCGGAAAGCGTGCCGTTTTTGTCGATGTGGATGCGGTACCAATCGTCGTCGTTACGCTTACTAAAGGTTGCGGTAATGACCTCGCTAATGTTCCTAATTTCGTAGGCGTTCCATGGTCGGTCGTTGTTCTCATATTTGTCATGATAGATGCTGTATTCGTTAATTAGAGTGTAACTTAACGGCGTTCTCAGCACTGCACGCGGATCATCTGTCGGTTGCGAATAGACGATTTTGATATAATATTTGCCGGCCGTCAGCTCAACAGCAACCGTCTCTGTCTGATTAAGCGTCCAACTGTAAGCAGGTTCAATCAGCACAACATCATCCTCAGTAATCAGGCCCCAATCAACGTCAATTTCATCAACTTGAAGGTCGACAATCTGCTCATTTGTGTAGAGCTCAATAGTAACATCATTGTTAAGTTGGCTACCCACAATAAATTGGAGCTCAAGATTTCCGGCATACGGTAGCGTCAAGTAGAACCAGTCGGGCACATCATAGCCGGTAAGTTCTGCGTTGAAATGGCTTTTGCGCGGGAATGGATGAGCCTGATAGCTTCGTTGATTCGGTACATAACCATCACGCAATAAGTCACGGTTAAAGTTCAGTGCCGCTTTAAAGTTAATCCGCCCGTAACCGGTTTTTTCGTCCCAGCCATAGTCGCCAACATCATCTGCTGAAAAGCGTATCAAATCGGATATTTCTTTAAGCGTCAATTCCGGATATTTCTGCATCAAAACTGCGGCTAAAGCAGCTACCTGTGGTGCGACAAAAGATGTGCCGGAAACTGCAACATAGCTGTTATCAAGATGTGTGGTATAGATAGCCTCGCCCGGAGCAACAACGTCAAGCTGTTGGCCAAAGTTAGAGTAATCAATATGTTTATCGTTACGGTCAACGGCACCGACTGCGATTACATTCGGCAGAGCCGCCGGATAGTTAATTTCTAATGATTTATTGCCGGCTGCGGCAACAATCAAGACATTATTCTCATAAGCATAATCTACGGCTTCCGCGATAAACGGCGTGTAAACCAATTCACCGGAGGCGATTACAATAATGTTTGCGCCATGGTCTGCGGCATAACGGATTCCTTGGCCGACGTAGAAGGAGTCGCTTTTGCCAGCGCCATCAAGTATTTTAATCGGCAGCAGTTTGACGTTGTTAGTAATGCCGCTAATACCGATTTTGTTATTACTATTCGCCGCGATAATGCCGGCAACATTGGTTCCGTGGCCGTTATCGTCCATTGCTGTCGCATTATTATCAAGAATGTTGTAACCAGGCAAAACCCTGTCATGCAAGTCGGGGTGATTGTAGTCGATACCCGTGTCGAGAACGGCAATAACGATTTCGCGAGCATACTTCTCTTTCCAAACACCCTGCGCCTTAATCTGTTCCAAATAATACTGCTCTGTATAGTAGCGATCATCCGGTAATGTCGAGATACTGATGAAGGTATTCGGGTGAATATATTCGATACGAGGGTCGTCTTGCCACTCAATAATCCACTCGTTACTGTTAATCTCATCGTTTAATTTAATTCTTGTGACGTGTTGATCAGGCAACCAGTCAAGGATTGTTGCCTGTTCTTCCAATAATTGCGGATAGTCACTGCGCCATTTGATAATCCATTCGTTATTGTTGTTTGACTCTTTCGTTGTCGCTAAATAGTCAGTGGCATCGGCTGTTCCAGTGGTTCCTGCGGTTCCTTCGAACTGGCCGTCCGCCAATTGCTGATTGTAATCAAAGTCGGCTTGTAAAATGCCAAATGGCAACGCTAAAATAAGCCCCGCCACAGCAATTGAAATTGTAAGCCTAAGTGCTCTCATCCAGCCACCTCGATTTATTGTTACGATATATCATACCACATTTAATTAAACAAATCTGAGTTTGCCGCTGTCAGTTACTACCCTAACTGCACTTATTTCCCGTAAATGCGAATTATGTTATCTTGCTTCACTGCGATTAGTGAAGAGACTTTTTTATTGAGCTCGGATACAGGCAGATAGGATACACCTTTAACAACAACCAGTCCGCCATCCTTCTGACTGAACTCTACACGTTCGCTGCCAATCTTAAGCGTAACCGCTTTCTTAACAGAGTCCCAATAGACTGACCCGCCAAAAAACTTACTGATATCGCGCAGCGCAACATAATCTTGGTTATTAGTATTAATCCAAGCAGTCCCCTTTGTCGGCACAAAACTTCTCAGTCCGCCTTTCTCCGCTAGATAGAGTTTTGCGTAGTCGAGTTGCTTAGCTGCATCCTCAACCACAATATCAGGGCTAACGCCTACGCCGTTAACTTTGTTGTGAAGTGAGGAGAAGTATTCGTTAATCGTTAATTTAAGATAACCGCCACTATTGAGTGGCATGAATTGTTGCACAGTTCCTTTGCCATAGGATTTGACGCCGATAACCGTCGCTTTTTTGTAATCCTGTAGTGCCGATGCAAAGATTTCGGAGGCAGATGCCGAACCGGAATTAATCAGCACAACTGTTGGCATAGTCCAATTAGTGCCGTTGCTGATAGATTCGACAGATTCTCTACTGTACTTGTCCCTGATATAGACAATTGGTCCCTCTTGAATAAATAGTTTCGTAGCGTTAATCACTGAGTTTAAAAAACCGCCTGGATTATCGCGCAAATCAATGATTAGGCTGGTCATGCCCAGATTTTTCAGTTTGGTTAGCTCACTGGCAATCTCTTGATCGACATTTGAACTGAATAAATTAATCTGCAAATAGCCGATTTTGTTAGCCAATAACTCCGATGTTACAGCAGGTATATGAATCTGCTCGCGCGTAATTCTGTAAGTCTGCTGTTTGCCCGCTCGCTCAATCGTTAAGCTGATGGTGGTACCGGCCTTGCCCCGGATTAGTGAAGATGCCTCTTCCGTGCTTGCACCTTTCAGATCTGTGCCGTCAACGCTAATTAATAGGTCACCTGTCATCAGCCCAGCACGTTCTGCCGGCGAGTTGGCAACAGTTGATTGGACTTCGATATAGTCACCTTTTTTCGAAATATAAATACCGATTCCTGCAAAATCGCCATCAAGGTCGCCGACATAGCGACGGAACTCAGCTTCCGTGAAGTAGGTTGAGTGCGGGTCGTTTAACGCCTCAATCATTCCCTTTATCGCACCTGCTGTTAGACTCGCATCATCAATGTTACTGATGTGTTGCCCTTTGATCAGCTCATAAACTTCGAGAATTGGATCGTATTTGGTAGTTTCTGCTGCCGCTACCGAGAGCGGAGCCAGTAAGATTAGCGCAAACGCTAACGTGATAATCAGGATTCTTTTCGTACTTTTCATCTATGTCGCCTCCAGGCCTTTTTAATAATCTTACACTATTTGTTATAAAAACTCGATAAAAATCCACCCCAACAAGCGTATAGGGTGGATATATTTTAGATATAGAAGATTGTATGCATTTTGTCCTTGATACTACCAGTCGAAACCTTTGCCGACTTCGAAGATGTCTGTGAAGATAAAGTTATTGTTCAGGAAGTCGTAGACCACATTCGGGAATAGACCAAGTAAGAATGTTAGTAAGAACAGGACAAGCACCAATACTTGAACTGTTTTGCCGATTGGCATTTTCGCCTCAGTCGTACCAGGCCGCATATACATCTGCTTAACGATTCTAAAGTAGTAGAAGTACGAGATGATGCTCGTAACTACAATGATGCCGGCAAGTACGAAACTATTAACTACGATTGCGCTGATGAAAATATTCAACTTCGCAATAAAGCCAATCGAAATCGGAAGACCCGCAAGTGAAAGCAAGAAAAATGTCATTGCAATCGCCAAGAGCGGACTGCGGTGATATAGTCCTCGGAATGAGGTAATATCGTCATGTCCAGAATCACGTGTAACTACAGTCACAACAGCAAACGCGCCCAAGTTCATTATGAGATACGCAATCAGATAGAACATGATGTTTGTGATGCTTAGGTCGATAAATTCGATACCGATCAAGGTCGACAGCGGCACAAAAATGTAACCCGCTTGAGCGATACTTGAGTAAGCAAGTAACCGCTTAACATTTGTCTGCAATAGCGCTATTACGTTACCAACAAACATTGTTAAACCAGCCAACACCGCAAAGATGATTATTATTTCATCATAAAGGAAGAAGCGATACTGTTCGACCCCGTTTACGATAGTGACATCAGTTGCTAACAATCCAAAGACCGTCAGGAATACTCTGATGATGATCGCAAAACCTGCGGCTTTAGAAACCACAGATAGAAACGCGGTAATCGGCGTTGGAGCGCCTTCATACACATCCGGTGCCCACATATAAGATGGGACGATTGTGATTTTGTAAGAAAGACCAATAAACATAAGGATAAACCCAAAGTAGGCGAAAAAGTCATAACCACTGTGGAACGCCATCGGCAATCTCTCAGCAATTTCAAACAGGTTAGTTGAACCTGTTAGCCCGTAAATGTAAGATGCTCCATAAATAAAGATTGCTGAAGAGACGGATCCGGTAATGACGAATTTGAAAGCCGACTCGTTCGATTTATGATATTTTTTGCGCAGGGCAACCAAGATATAGGTTGAGAAACTAAGCAGTTCTAAACCAATATAGAGCGTGATTAGGTCTGCTGAAGAAGCCATAACCATAGCGCCCAGCACAGCCGTTAATAAGAGGTAGTAGTACTCTCCTTCGTTCTCGACGCCATCTTTCTTCACAGTGCCGATTGACATCAAGAAGACTGTCAATGTGCCGAGCAGGAAAATCATTTTGAAAAGGCTACCAAAACTATCGACACGGTAGGTATTGTTTAGTAGATATTCAGCTTCTGGCAACTGCATTTGCTGCATTGTAAAGAACATTGCAAGCAGAATGCCGATGACAGCGACCCAGCCGAGGTAGACACGATTAAATGTCTTCGACAGGAAGAGATCCGCAAAAATGAGCAATAATACAACAGTTGTGATTGTAAATTCGGGAGCCATTAGTCCCCAGTTCAACTCATATAGATTCATTCGACTAACCTCCCCACACAGTCGTCAGCATCTGAATTGTAGCTTGAAGTGGTTCAGCCAACAAAGCAGGATAGACACCGATAAGTATTGAAAAGCCAATTAAGACGATTAAAGGTACAACCTCAATTGATCGAACATCCGTTGTTCCTTGAAGAATCGGAGTTGTTTCACCAAATATTATCTTCATCGCAGCACGTAATAGGTAGGCGGTCGTAACAACTAGACCGAATACGCTAATTGCAGCGAGGATTGGGTAAGCTTTGAATAGCCCTAAGAAGACCATAAATTCGCTGATAAAACCAGACATTCCCGGTAGTCCGAGTGATGCAAGCGCGGTAACCAGCAAGATACCGCTGATAAACGGCATTGTTTTTGCCATTCCGCCAAGGTCAGCAAACTTGGTTGTGCCAACGCGATTGTAAATTACACCGGCAATGTAAAAGAATAACGCCGATAACAAGCCATGTGACACCATCTGGAAGATTGCGCCTTGGAATCCTAATGAGTTCAGTGCGCCAAGACCGAGCAAGATAATTCCCATGTGCGAAATACTGGAGAAAACAATAACCATCTTAAAGTCCTTCTGAACAAAGGCTAGAAAACCGCCATAGAAAAGGTTAATTAACCCTAGGATAATTAACAATGTTGTAAGTGATGCTGTTACTGTTGGGAAAAATGGATAGAGTATCCGGAATAGTCCGTATCCACCAATTTTCAATAGTACACCGGACAAAATCATTGACATCGCCGCAGGTGCTTGATAGTGAACCCGCAAAATCCACGAATGGAACGGGAATAACGGGATCTTGATACCAAATGCAACTAGCAATGTGAAAAACATCCCGTATAAAAATAGGTCGCTAAACGGTACAGCGCCATTCATCGCCGCCAGCACATAGTATGGCGAGCTTGGGTCGGTCAAATTATAGACGATTGTCTGAATATCACTTGTAAATATAAGCATGTTATTGGCATAAGTCGCACCTGCATTAAAAATAATTGCAACAAAAGCGACCAGCATAATAATTGATGCTAATCCATTATAGAGCAAGAAGGTGAAAGCAGCTTGCTCACGCTTGTCCATACCCCAAATACCCACCAGGAAGAACATCGTAACTAATGTAATTTCAAAGAAAATGAAAAACAGGAAAAGGTTCTGAGCTAAGAAAATTCCATATAAACCTACCTGCATAATTGCAAAAAGAATGAAGTATTCTTTCCAGCGTTTTTTGATCAGGTTCGCCGCCGCAATTGCCGACATCGAAGCAACAATCGTTGATAACAGCAACAGCGCTAATGCTAAACCGTCTACACCAAGTGCGTAACGAAACTCAAGGATTGAAGTGCCATTATAAGCATCATTAGTTAGCGGAATCTCGATCCAGCGCATATCTTCAACATACTGCATGTTGCCAGTCGTTGAATCAAAGCCGATGAATACGACGATTGCCAACACTAATACCAATACCGCACCTAATACACCGATAAGCTTAATCAGTGCAACTTTGTTGGTCGGCACAAAAGCTAGGATTAGCACAACCAGTAATGGCGAGAAAACAATTAGTGATAATAAGCCGAAACTACCCATTAGCTAATCAACCCCCTAACTACCAGGCCGATTAAGAGTGTCGCAATACCCAGGATTGTAAGAAGTACATATGCTTGAATCTGACCTGTCTGAATGCGTGCTCCAGCCCTTCCTAAGCCAAATGAAATGTTAACTGCCAACTGAACTAAGTTGGAAATCACATATTTATCGAATAGAGCTAATAGCTTGCCAAATGCACGATATGGTTTAACGATTAACAGATTATAAATCTCGTCCACATAGTACTTGTTATAGAGCAAATTATAGAGCGGAGCAGGTTTTGGCGTTTTCGCCAAAGTTGCCTTAGGATCTCGTCCATAAGCTAACCAAGCCAGTATAATACCAAGTAGCGCCACTGTTATAGAAGCAATTATGATCCATGTTGGCCCCGATATTTCCTGGGCAATAGTGCCGCCCGCGCTGATAAAATCTCCAAAGCCGAAAAACTCGATGTAACCGGCAAACACTGCAAAAAATGCGAGCACCACCATTGGTAAAGTCATGCTGACCGGTGACTCGTGCGGATTGAATTTTGTGCGTGGTTGGTCGGTAAAAACTAAGAAGTAAAGTCTAAACATATAGAAAGCAGTCAGTAATGCAGTAAGGATGCTCACCCAGAAAAGGATGGTGTTTCCGTTGCTGTAAACTGACATGAAGATTAAGTCTTTAGAGAAAAATCCTGCTAATAATGGGAAACCGGAAATCGTCAGTGCTCCGATTAGGAAGACTGTCCGGGTAAGTTTCATGTTTTTGCCGACGCCGCCCATCTCTTTGATGTTCTGAGTACCAACTGCGTGAATTACACTCCCAGCTGTAAGGAAGAGTAGCGCCTTAAAGAATGCGTGCGTGAATAGGTGGAAAACTGCAGCTATATAGCCAAGTGTTCCAAGCGCAAGCATCATGTAACCGAGCTGACTGACTGTGGAATAGGCAAGAACTCTTTTGATATCGTTCTGCGTTAGTGCAATCGATGCCGCAAAAATCGCCGTAAAACCACCGACAATCGCCACAACAAGCAGGGCAACTTCTGATGCCGCAAATAGTGGGAAGAGTCGAGCAACGAGATAGACACCGGCTGCAACCATTGTCGCAGCATGGATTAGAGCAGAAACTGGTGTCGGACCTTCCATTGCGTCTGGTAACCAGACATGGAACGGGAATTGACCGGATTTACCGGCAGCACCGATAAAGATTAGGATTGCGCTAGTTGTGATAACCCATGGTGCAAGCGATCCTGCGCCAACAGCTGCAAAGATGTCGCTATACTCGAAGGATCCAACCTGCCAGAATAAAAACAGGATTCCGACCAGTAGACCAACATCAGCAAGTCTAGTGACGAGAAAAGCCTTTTTCGCAGCCGCTTTTGCCGATTCTTTGTTAAAGTAATAGCCGATTAGTAAGAATGAAGTCGCTCCAACAAGTTCCCAGAAGATAAAGGCCTGGAAGAGGTTAGGCGAAATTACTAGGCTGAGCATTGAGAATGAGAAAAGAGACAGATAGGAGTAAAAGGTAGGTAAACGCTTATCTCCTTTCATGTAACCAATTGAATAGACGAAAACAGCAAGGCTGATAATTGAAACAACAAAGAGCATCAAAGCGTTCAGTTCAGTCACTTCAAAACCAACTTTAAAGATTGCGCCGTTGCCTAGACCATAATCGCCGTCGCCAGCTTTAAACCATTGTAGCGAGTAGATGTAATCTGCCCCTTGATTAAGATATTTCTGAATAAAGATGATTGTAGACAATACGAAAGAACCTAGAATAAACAAGATTCCTAAGTAAGCTGCCTTCTCCTTTAATCTATTGCCGAAAGCGACCAATAAGACGAAGGAGATAAGTGGTAATAACGGTACTATCCAAGCTAAGTTATACAACATGTGAATATCCTCTCCTTCTCATATTATCGTCTCATTAAATTAATTTCGTCGATATTGATAGTTCCTTTATTGCGGAATAACAGGATAATAATCGCTAAAGCGACAGCCATCTCGACTGCGGCAACCGCAATTACAAAAAGCGTGAAAATATGACCTGCCCCATCAGGATAAAGGCCAAACTTAGAAAATGCGACAAGATTAATGTTCGCAGCATTAAGCATCAGCTCAATTGATAAGAGAACGATGATGCTGTTCTTCTTAAACAAAAGGCCAAAGATACCGATTGTAAACAAAATTGCACCAACTGCTAGATAAGCGCTTAATGGTACCATTGCTAATCATCCTCCTTCTTAGCAATTAGAACTGCTCCGATTAAAGCAATCAGCAAAAGCACAGAAGCTACTTCAAACGGAATTACATACTGTGTGAACAGCCGTTCACCAATCGTCATTACATTGTTCTCATCAAAAGGCGCATAGGTGGTTGGCCAGTTAGTAATGTAAATTCCATAAATAATGATTCCACCAATAATGCCAGCACCAAGCAAGGCAAAAAAAGTATGCCCGCGCCGTCTTAGTCGTTTCTCGTGATGTTGATTAGTCATCATTACACCAAGCGCCATCATAATCGTGATTGCACCAGCATAGATCAGAACCTGAACAACGGCCAAAAACTCAGCGTTTAGCAGCAGGAAAAGACCGGCTACGCCAAGGAAAGTTAGTCCCATTGCCAGTACCATATGGATAACACGGTTCAGATTGATTACAAAGACTGCGCCGGTTATCGCCATTAGAGCGAAAATAAAGAAAGCAATATATTCACCGGTCATCATTGGTTAGCCTCCCTTATCTGTTCAGTGTTTTCAGTCAACCAATCAATATCCTTAACAAGATTTTCTTTGTAGAAAACCGCATGTTCATAAGAGTTAGTCATTTTGATTGAATCAGTCGGACAGACTTCAGTGCAAAGGTCGCAAAGAATGCACTGTCCAAACTTAATGTCATAAGTATCGAGAACTTTAGTCTTTTTCTCTGGATCAGGATTAGCTTTGCCGGTAAGCGATATTGCTTGCGTCGGACAGATCCGTACACACTGATTACAGACGATGCATAGGTCGCGATCCAAATATTGAATACCGCGAAATCTCTCAGGATGGATAATTTTCACTTCTGGATATTCAATTGTGACTTTCGGTTTAAACAGGTACTTAAAAGTAACGCCTAAACCTTTTAATAGATTAATACCCCACATGTTATCTCATCCCTCCTAAAAGATACCCAGCGTTTTAAGAACCGCTGTGACCACAAGATTTAATAGAGCTAATGGTATTAGCACTTTCCAAGCAAAACTCATTAGCTGGTCAATTCTCACACGCGGGAAGGTACCCCTTACCCAAATGAGATAAAAGACTAATATTAAAAACTTTACAGAAAACCAGACGATACCAGGAATAAAGTCGAGCCCAAACGGAGCATCCCAGCCTCCCAAGAAAAGTACCGTCATCAATGATGATAAAGCAAAAATATAAGAATACTCAGTCAGCATGAAGAATGCCCAACGGAAGCCGCTATACTCAACAAAGTAGCCAGCTACCAGCTCGTTCTCCGCCTCCGGTAAGTCAAATGGTGTTCGGTTAACCTCCGCATTTGCAGCAATTACAAAGACGACGAAGCCGATAAATTGCGGAAAGATATTCCACATTCCCTCTTTTTGAGCATAAACAACGTCGATTAAGTTCAGGCTGCCTGACATTAATACGACTCCTAAGAATGACAGAATGACCGGTACCTCGTAACTAAGCATCTGCGCAACAGAACGCATACCGCCCATAATCGCATATTTATTATTAGAGGACCAGCCGCCTAATAGAATACCGGTGATTGTAATGCTTGAAAGTGCCGCATAGTATAGCAATCCAACATTGCTATTTGCAAAATAGAGATTTTCCGAAAACGGAATAATCGCCAGAATCGCAAATGCTGGCGCGAAAGCAAGAATTGGAGCGAGATAAAACAGGAAACGGTCAACCTTAAATGGTGTAATATCCTCTTTAATGAGGAGTTTCAGAACGTCGGCCACACTTTGTAATAAACCAACCGGACCAACGCGATTCGGACCTTTCCGCGATTGGATAAAACCAAGCACTTTTCGCTCCGCATATAGTGCGTACATAACAAAGACTAGTACGATTACCAACAGAATCGTCGCAAAGATCGCTAGCAAGACAAAGTTTAGCCAGGAAAACGGCTCATATAGGAGTGACATTATCCATCAACCTCCCCTACAACAATGTCGATCGCGCCTAAAATCGGCGGGATGTCGGCAATACTTTTGCCAACGAGGAGCTCGTCTAAAATCTGCAGGTTAACAAAAGAAGGACGGCGGAAATGAATCCGATATGGCTTATCTTTGCCTTTGCTGACAAGATGTACGCCAAGTTCACCCTTAGAGGACTCAATCCTTGTGTAAACCTCGCCCTCTTGCGGTCGGATAATTTTCGGAACCGTGCCCATAATTTCACCTTCAGGAATTTTGGCAACTGCTTGTTCAATAATCTGGAGCGAAGTTTCAATCTCGCCCATGCGAACATTGTAACGGTCCGTAATTGTACCGCTTTCGCCAACCATTGTCTTGAACTCAAATTCATCATAGACGGAATAGGTCTGGTTTTTGCGCAGGTCAAAGTCAATCCCAGTGCCACGCAGATTAGGTCCGGTAATGCCGTATTCTATCGCCTTTTTGCCATCATATACACCGATATCTTTGATACGATCAACAAAAATTTCGTTATGTGTAACGAGCGTGTGATAATCTTTAAGTTTTGCGCGCATCACTGGGATATAAGCAGCAACCTCTTCAAGCCAGCCTTCCGGCGCATCCCATTTGACACCGCCAACACGCATATAGTTAAAGGTCATCCTTGACCCAGATAAAGCATTTAATAATTGTATAATCGGCTCACGGTCACGGAATGCCCAGGTAAATGGCGTCGTCGAACCCAAGTCGAGAACAAAAGTACCCCACCAGACAAGGTGGCTACAGATTCTGCTTAACTCCATCGCAATTACTCGTAAATATTCAGCACGCTTCGGAACCTCAATTCCCATTAGCGTCTCTACGGAATGAACAAGCGTATAGTTATTAAGCATTCCCGCTAAATAGTCTAACCGGTCGGTATAAGGAACAATCTGCGTGTAGTTAAAGTCTTCGCAAAGTTTCTCTGTACCACGATGCAAATAACCGAGGTAAGATTTCGCTTCCGTTATTCGTTCGCCATCAACCTTAACTGTAACGCGGAAAACTCCGTGTGTACTTGGGTGATGCGGCCCAATATTCAGTAACATTTCTTCAGTACGCGATTCAATAGTATGCGATTCCATAAACTACACCTCCTCTTCCGGCATAACATAGTCTTTGCGAAGTGGATGACCCACCCAATCATCAGGCATTAAAATTCTGGTTATCTCTCTACCAGTAAAACCAATGCCTAACAAATCGTAAGCTTCGCGTTCTTGCCAATCAGCCGTACGCCAGACATTAATAACGCTTGGAACACTACCGCCATCGCGCTCAGTCTGCACTTTGATTGCAAGATATTGATCACGCTCGTATGAATAGAGGTGATAGATTACTTCCATATATTCTACATAATCGACACCGGAAAGATTCATTAAAAAGTTGAACCGAAACGCTTCATCGGCCTTGATAAATTCGGCTAAGCGTAGCCACTCTTTTTTATCAACAATTAAAGTAGACAGGTGGAAATTCGGCTCGTTAATGTAACTTTCAACGATTGCCTTTTCTGAAATTTTCTCATTAATTAGCTCAACATAGCGATCTAGTTGCGGCTGATTATAAGATGGTATTTTAGGTTCAATATCAATATTGTCACTCATGATTCATCCGCACCCCTTCCCCATATCTAGCTTCATGCGCAATTTTGTCTTGAAGTAGTGTAAGACCATGAATCAGCGATGCCGGTGAAGCCGGACAACCTGGTATATAGACATCAACAGGAATGATCTTGTCCACGCCTTTTACAACACTATATGAGTTAACATATGGCCCACCGGAAATTGCACAAGCTCCCATTGCTACCACCCATTTTGGCTCGGACATTTGCTCATAGAGACGCTCAACTACAGGCGCCATCTTTTTGGTAACTGTTCCCGCCACAATCATTACATCGGCTTGACGTGGTGATGAACGAAAGATAATCCCAAACCGGTCAAGGTCGTAGTATGAAGCACCACTATCCATCATCTCAATTGCACAGCAGGCAAGCCCAAAGCCAAGTGGCCACATTGAGTTCTTTCTTGCCCAGCCTTTGATAACTTCTAAAGAAGTAAGTAGGATACCTCTTTCGATTGCTTGTTCTTCTTCCGGAGTTAATTGATCGTCAGTTAATTGATTTTTCTCTACCATGTAAACACCTTCTTCTTCCAAGCATAGATTAAACCAATAACTAAGATAACAATAAAGATTAACACCTCAATTAAAATGAATGACCCGTACTGTAGTAGCGAATCAAAAGCGACTGCCCATGGATAGAGAAAAACCGCCTCAACATCAAACACAACAAAGAGCAGGGCGTATAGATAGTAGCGTATATTAAACTGTACCCGCGCATCGCCAGTTGGGATGAGACCACTTTCGTAGGTCATGAGCTTTACTTTGGTCGGATTTTTTGGTCGCAAAACACGAGCGACGAGTTCAATAGCAACCAGTGGTAAACCTACGCCGATAGCGATAAAGATTGCCATAGTTATGTAACTATTACTGAATAAAAAATCCAATACCCTTCACTCCTCTCATGAATTGTCTGAATAATCTGATTGTAGAAAAGAAAAATGTCCGCCAATCTCTTACTCTTAATTTTTTATGCGTGCAATTAATGAGTCGAAAATCGGCTAGACATTTCTACTTTTTCTCTACTAGATTAATTCTGTTCAGTGCTCTGTTAAAAGCTGATTGCGCGCGAACAATGTCAAACTCGCTGTTTGATTTGTGAGCTAAACGTTGTTCTGCTCTATGCAAAGCCTCTCGAGCACGTTCTATATCTATATCTTCTGGTAATTCAGCTGTTTCTGCAAGTATAATAACTTTGTTAGAGCCCACCTCAAGGAAGCCACCACTAATAGCAATTCTAACAACCTCTGTACCTTTTTTAATGGTAACAATTGAAATTGCAAGCGGCGTTGCCAGGGGTGCGTGGTTAGCCATAATACCTAGCTCACCCTCCACACCTCTAACACTAACCATATCGACTTGATCGCTATACACCTTGCGTTCAGGCGTTACGATATCTAAATGCATTGTATTCATTTTATCCTCCCCTCTATTTCAGGGTCGTAACCGTTATTTTTTATCTTTTGCAGCTTTTGCAACTGCCTCTTCGATTACTCCTACGAATAGGAATGCTGATTCCGGCAGATCGTCGTGCTTACCTTCAAGGATTTCCTTAAAGCCACGAACAGTCTCTGCAACAGGAACATATTTTCCATCATAGCCTGTAAATTGTTCAGCAACGTGGAACGGTTGTGATAGAAATCTTTGGATTTTACGAGCACGGGCAACAGTAACTTTGTCGTCCTCAGAAAGCTCGTCCATACCAAGAATGTTAATAATATCTTGTAACTCGTTGTAGCGTTGAAGAATCATTTGAACTCCACGCGCAACATTGTAATGCTCTTCGCCAACAATTTGCGGAGAAAGAACACGTGATGTTGATGCCAGAGCATCAACCGCAGGATAAATCCCCAACTCGGCAATTTTACGGTTTAAGTTTGTTGTCGCATCTAGATGCGCAAAAGTCGTTGCTGGCGCAGGGTCAGTATAGTCATCGGCAGGAACATAAATCGCCTGAATAGAAGTAACTGAACCTTTGCTAGTTGATGTGATCCGTTCTTGTAGTTGACCCATCTCAGTTGCAAGAGTTGGTTGGTAACCAACCGCTGAAGGCATCCGACCAAGTAGAGCCGAAACCTCAGAACCTGCTTGCGTAAAACGGAAGATGTTATCAATGAATAGCAGAACGTCTTGACCCTGTACATCACGGAAATATTCTGCCATTGTCAGACCGGTAAGACCAACACGAAGACGCGCACCTGGCGGCTCATTCATTTGGCCAAAAACCATCGCCGTTTTGTTAATAACTCCAGAATCTTTCATCTCATGATAAAGGTCATTACCCTCACGCGTACGTTCACCAACACCGGCAAATACTGATAACCCACCGTGCTCTTGAGCAATGTTATTAATTAACTCCTGGATTAGAACCGTTTTACCAACACCCGCTCCACCGAAAAGGCCGATTTTTCCACCTTTAACGTATGGTGCAAGTAGGTCGATTACTTTAATTCCGGTTTCTAGAATCTCGTCTTGTGTTGTCAGTTCATCAAAAGTCGGCGCTTGACGATGGATTGGGTTGAAAAGTTCAGAACCAACCTCCCCAGCCTCGTCAATCGGTTCACCTAACACATTAAAAACGCGACCCAGCGTCTTTGGACCAACTGGTACTTGGATTGGTTTCCCAGTATCTACTCCAATCATTCCGCGAACTAAACCATCAGTAGTTGCCATCGCAATTGTTCGTACTGTGTTATCACCAAGATGAGTCGCTACTTCAACGACAAGATTACGGTCTTTAACAGTTTTATCATTAGATTTAACCGTTATATTAATTGCATTATTAATTTCTGGTAGAGACCCACCCGCAAATCTAATGTCAACAACCGGTCCCATAACCTGAATTACTTCTCCTTTGTTCATCAGCTTACCTCCTTACTTATTAATTTTCTACGATAAAGCATTTGCTCCGGCAACAATCTCAGTTAACTCTTGAGTGATTGAAGCCTGTCTAGCTCTGTTATAAGTCAACGTCAATGAATCAATCATTTCGTCAGCATTAGTTGTAGCACTATCCATTGCTGTCATTCTCGCACCGCTCTCACTAGCCTTCGCATTAAGTAGCGCACTATAGATTAAAGTCTCAGCGTAGCGTGGTAGTAGTGTCCCGAGAACTTCTTCAGCAGATGGCTCGAATTCGATGTAAGACTGTAAATCTTTCGCTGCGACACCCTCTCCGGCTTTAATATCCGTTAAAGGCAACAGCTTTTTCTCCGTAGGAATCTGGGTGATTGTGCTTACGAATTCGTTATAGTAAAGATAGACTTCATCAAAAACACCTTCAGCATACATCTTGACAACTCGATTGGAAATTTTCTTGATATCGGAAAAACTAGGATTATCAGCTAAACCAAGAACCTGGTCAACAATCGGGTAGTCACGTCTTTTCAGATATTCACTACCTTTTTTCCCGATTACAAAAATATCAATCTCATCCATAGATTTATGGCGCTCTTTTATCGTCTTCGTTAACTGTCGCAAAAGGTTCGAGTTATATCCGCCAGCTAAACCCTGGTCAGAAGTGATAACTACGTAGCCAGTCTTTTTGATCTCGCGCACCTCTAAAAGCGGGTGATCAACAGTACCGATTCGCGCAGCAATTGAGGCGATAACTTCGCTGATTTTGTCAGTGTAAGGACGAGAACCTTCAGCGCGCTCTTGAGCCCGACGTAACTTAGCCGCCGCAACCATTGTCATCGCTTTGGTAATCTGTCTGGTATTCTGAACACTTCTGATTCGTCTTTTAATCTCACGCATGTTCTGCATTATTCTACACCACCTTCAGAAAAGCATCTTCTGATGCTTCTACTTAAGAAACTAGTTGGAAGCAACAAAAGTCTTTTTAAAGGATGCAATTGCTGCATTAAGTTTCTCTTCAGTCTCTTTCGTCAGTTCCTTAGATGTTTTAATCGTATTAAGAATATCCTCGTGATCTGATACGAAATAGACTTGTAACTCTTTTTCAAAGCGTTTAACATCGTTTAATGCAACATCGTCAAGGAAGCCTTTAACAGCCGTGTACAGTGAAAGAACCTGTTTCTCAACCGGCATTGGTTGGTACTGGTCTTGCTTAAGGATTTCTGTCATTCTCGCGCCGCGAGTCAATGTTGCTTGTGTCTCCTTATCAAGGTCAGAACCAAATTGTGAAAAGGCTTGCAACTCACGATATTGTGCAAGGTCTAGACGAAGTGAACCTGCTACTTTTTTCATAGCTTTAACTTGAGCGGCACCACCAACACGCGAAACCGAAAGACCAACACTGACTGCTGGACGATTTCCTGCGTAGAAAAGGTCTGACTCAAGGAAAATTTGACCATCTGTTATCGAAATAACGTTAGTCGGAATATATGCCGCAACGTCACCAGCTTGTGTCTCAATAAACGGAAGTGCTGTTAAAGAACCGCCGCCTCTTGCATCACTAAGCTTAGCTGCACGCTCTAACAAACGTGAATGGATGTAGAAAACGTCGCCTGGGAACGCTTCACGACCTGGTGGACGGCGTAACAATAGCGATAATTCACGGTATGCTGCAGCTTGCTTCGTTAAGTCATCATAAACGACTAGAACGTGTTGCCCTTTATACATGAAGTATTCACCCATCGATACACCAGCATAAGGCGCTAGATAAAGTAGTGGCGCTGGTTCAGATGCACCAGCAGTAACTACGATTGTGTAATCCATTGCACCGTGCTTGCGGAGTACTTCAACAACGCTCGCAACGGTTGATTGTTTTTGTCCAATAGCTACGTAGATACAAATCATGTCTTGACCCTTTTGGTTAATAATTGTATCAACTGCTATTGCTGTCTTACCTGTTTGACGGTCACCAATTATAAGCTCGCGTTGGCCGCGTCCGATTGGAACCATTGAGTCGATTGCTTTGATACCGGTCTGCACTGGCTCATGTACCGATTTACGATCGATAACACCAGGTGCAGGTGATTCAATTGGGCGTGTCTCAGTAGTTGCAACTGGACCCATACCATCAACCGGCTGCCCAAGCGGGTTAACAACTCTGCCTAATAAAGCTTCGCCTACCGGAACTTCCATGATTTTGCCGGTACGTTTAACGGTATCACCCTCACGAATATCAACAAAAGGTCCAAGAATAATAGCACCTACGTTATGTTCTTCCAAGTTTTGAACCATGCCCATAACACCGTTTTGAAATTCCAATAGCTCTCCAGCCATTGCATTTGCTAAACCGTGAATACGCGCAATACCGTCACCAACCTGGATAACCGTGCCAACCTCGGATACCTCGATTTTCGATTCATATGATTTAATCTGCTTTTTTATTAGCGAGCTGATTTCTTCAGGTCTAATACTCATATTTTCACCCCTATTTTTAAACTCGCGATGTAGTAATCAATCTTTTCATCACATTTAATTTTGTTCTTATACTTCCATCATATATTTTGTCGCCAACGTTAACGATGACTCCGCCAATAATTGATGGGTCAATAATATTATTGAGACGAATCTCTTTTGTAAACTCCTTAGCTAAAGCTTTAGCTAATTTCTCTTTTTCTTGTATACCAAGCTCATCAACTGTTCGAACCTCTACACCAATGATGCCACGATCGTCGTTAGCCATCTTCGTATATTCACTTAGAATAGCTGGTAGTTCATTCTGTCTGTGGCTATCAATCAATAGAAACAAAAGGTTCTCGGAAATTTGCGTTACACTCTTACCAATTGTATCGCCAACAACCTTTCTCTTATCTTCGGCATTAATCTGCGGATGATTGAGAAAGTTAACAATTACTTGATCAGTAAAAATAGTATCTACTATTAACTGCAAGTCTTGCTCGACTTTTTCAAGTTGCTTGCTCTCTTTTGCAACTTCAAATAGAGCATTTGCATAACGCTTCGCAGCTACACTTTCACTCATTGAATATCTCCTACTTCCTTAATCATCTCATCAACGAAGGCAGTCTGTGTTTGCAGATCTAGTTCCTTTTCAATCATTTTAGAGGCGATTAATACCGATAGAGAGCCAATTTCATTTTTCAATTCAGCAATTGCTTTGTCCTTCTCATGCTGAATATCAAGTGCCGCCTGTTCTTTAATGCGTTTAGACTCTACTTTTGCTGCTTCAATCAAGTCATCTGCTTGTCTTGTGCTAGTAATATGTGCGCGTTCAATAATGTCCTTAGCTTCTTGTTGAGCTTGTTGAAAGTTTTCCTTCTGTTCTAATAAAATTCTTTCCGCTTCTAACACATTCTTTTCTGCACTACTGATCTGCTCGGCAATACGCTCTTGTCGTTTAGCCATTAAACTTGATAATGGACCAAAAGCAAGTTTCCATAATAGCAAAAATAGTATGGTGA